>JBJTNJ010000138.1:0-16583 GCA_046074005.1 Sphingobacteriaceae bacterium | reverse complement strand
CAATAGTAGCGCTCGTTTTTTTAGCTAAATCTATATGGCCTGAAACAAAATCGGCATGAAAATGTGTTTCTAGTACGTAGGTAATTTTAGCGCCATTCTTTTCTGCTTTTTCGATATAGGGCTGTACTTCTCTAAGGGGGTCAATAATAACCGCTTCGTTTCCTGATTGGATATAGTAAGCTCCTTGGGCTAAACAACCGGTATAAATTTGCTCTATTTTCATAATAAATGGGCTGTGTCTAACGCTATTTTTAACAAATATAGGTGTAAAGTAAGGCTGTTCAAGTGACAACGGTCACGATTAGCCTACTATTTTACATTTCGCTTATTTTAGTAAGAGGCTGTATAACTCTGAGCTAAGCACTACGATACCCATGCAGCATACAAACCAACCAAAATACTTCTTCAATAGGGTATCGGGCAAACTTGCCGAAAGTAATACGCCAATAAAGAGTCCTAATAAGGCTAAGGCAATAAGCGAAGCGGCAAAAACCCAATCTAAAGTTACATGGCCCCAATCGCCGGCAATACCTACCAAAGAGTTTAAGGCAATAATGAGCAAAGAGGTACCCACCGCTTTTTTCATAGGCAGGTGCACCAATAATACCAAGGCCGGTATGAGTACAAAACCACCTCCAGCTCCTAAAAATCCGGTGATTAAGCCCGCACCAATTCCATAAAGTAATAACTTAGCTACAGAACTTGATACCTCATCTACCTGTTGTACGGTAGGCTTCGTTTTTATCATAAAGTACGCAGCAACCAACATTAACAACGCAAAAACTAGCATAGTAGCTTCTGATTTATGGATAATTACAGAACCTATGTTAAAGAGCGTAGTGGGAATGGCTGGCAAAATGAGTTTACGGATTAGAAATACCGTTATCATAGAACTTAACCCGAAGGAGAAGGCTACCGGAAAACTGACCAATTGCTTTTGATAATTTTTAAATGCACCTACCGAAGTAGTGGCTGAAATAATAACTAAGGAGTAAGCCGTGGCTACAGTAGGATCTATACCAAATAAATACACCAATACGGGCACGGTTAAAATAGACCCTCCGCCACCTACTAAGCCTAACGAAAGTCCAATGCCTATGGCAGCAATATATCCTAGAATATGCATATTATTTAGTTAATGTTTTTTCACCAAGCCACACTAGAGAATTACGGTGTAGCGCTACAAAACCCTTTTGCTCCATTTTTTTTAACAAACGAGAAATTACTTCTCTCGAAGAGCCTAAATCGTTGGCTATTTCTTGGTGGGTAAGCTTTAAATCTGTAGTACCCAGTTTTTCGCTTTGGTTTTTTAAGTAGAAGTATAAGCGATCGTCTAGCCCTTTAAAAATTACTTGATCTACTACCTGCAAAATTTCTTCGAAACGGGTGCGGTAGGTTTCTAGCACAAAATGGTACCAAGATTTGTAGGAGCGCATCAAATCGTCCATCTGATCAATAGGAACCATTAACACCTTTGTTTCTTCTATTGCTTTAGCCATTACCTCACTGGTTTTTTGCCGGGTGGCACAAATAAGAGATAATGCACAGGCATTACCTGCTTGCAGGTAATACATGAAAAATTCTCCCCCGTCTTCGCCTTCCCTATATAGTTTTACCCTGCCTTCTAAAATGAGCATGGTAGATTTGAAGTATTGGCCGGTTTGCATCATCGATTCTCCGGCTTTAAATTCGCGATAGGTGCAAATTTCTGCCAGTTTTTCTTTTAATGCAGGCTCAAATTGAGGGAATATTGCTTCTATTGCCGTTTTTACAGACATGTACAAAGAGGTTTAGCTCCAAAAATAACGAACCGAAAGGAATTATAAGTAGAAAATAGCACTTATTCACTCATTCTGCCAAGGGCACAACTCACCATAGATTTTGCCTGCTTCAACAAGGTGTTATTCCCTTTTTCGGGGTAACCGAGCGAATTTAGTTTTGCTACAAGGGCAATCCTATCCATCCCTTCTCCAATGATCTGCACCTTGTCTTCTTCCTTAATTATTTTCACTTCGGCCACTCCAGGCAGTTTTAATACGGCCGTTTTAATACTGTTCATGCAGCCAGAACATTTAATATTTTCGACCAAAATTTCTTGCGTTTCCATAATTTCTATTTTTATCCTAAAGTTAGCACCCAGTAAGGTTCAGAAAAGTAACTATAATCACATAAGCGGAAATAAAAAAGCCACCTGGCTTTACAGGTGGCTTAGGGTGATAAATAAAAACAAACAACCCTAAAAAGAGAATTGTGCAGAGCATAGTACGCCGGTATTATGCTGCATAACCACATTGGTATTTGTAATTAGTTTGCCTTGTTGTAAAATTTGATATAAATAGCCTATCTCGAAAGTATATTTTTTATTAGCTGCATAGCCAATATGTACAGAAAAACGATTTTGATCAAAAATATTGGCCCCCAATTGGTTCCCAGCACCAATAAAAACCTCATTGGCTACTGCTCCAAACACGTGGTTTTTAAAATTGCTTACAAGTGTTTTTTGCGCCCTAAATTGATATCTAATTCTATTGAGATAAACCCAATTAGCTACTTGGCTATTCGATAGTTTTGCTAACCAACGTTGTTCGAGCCTAAATCGATGCTGGATGGCCCAAGAATTTATTTGTTGCTTTAGGGCAATTTGCTCGTATAACCGATGTTCGGGGAAAACTCCATCAGCTGCTATGGGGTATTCTCCGTAGGCATATGTTTTTACAAAGCCATAGCCCATGTGCAAATTCACATCAGAATGTAATTTGTAGGTAAGTCCAAGCCTCAATAAACGTTGTTGCGGCGAAGCTAAATCGCCTACCTGACGCCATTGATGTTCGGCATAAAGACCCCATTTAGCATTAAAAGATACATTAGCGATACTCTGCAGCCAATAAATAGTGTTTTTGTCTGTAATACGAGTGAGTTGAGCCTGTGCATAATCACTCAAAAAAAGCAAGGTAACAAGTAGGTATTTTTTCATTCTGAATAAAAATAGCCGCCTATCTCAAGGCGGCTATTACTCGTTAACATTTAAACTTACTTAAGGCGAAGCGTTTGTTCGTAAAACTCTACAACACCCGTTTCTACGTTATACATAGCGCCACAAATACCAATTTCACCAGCATCAATCATTTCTTTTAGAATGGGGCTTTTCTTCTGTATTTCTTGCACCGCCTCCTCTACATTTATTTTAGCCACATTTTCAACAAAAGTAGCGTTAGATGAATTTCGATTAGAAAGGGTTACTGTTTCTAAACTTATTGCCGGCTGCAGTTTGGATAAAAGAGTGGTTAAATTTCCCATCTCCACATGATCGCAGGCACCTTTTACTGCACCACATTTGCTATGCCCTAGCACTACAATAAATTTAGAGCCGGCTGCTTTACAAGCAAATTCCATACTGCCTAAAATATCTTCGTTTACAATATTTCCGGCAATACGCACGCTAAAAATGTCACCTAAGCCTTGGTCAAATACCAACTCTGCCGAAGTGCGGCTATCTATACAACTTAATACTACGGCAAAAGGCCATTGCCCATCTCGGGTTTCGTTCACTTGCTGCAATAAATTGCGGTTAAACTTTAAGTTACTTACAAAGCGTTCGTTGCCTTCTTTTAAAATGGCTAAAGCCATTGCTGGAGTCATAGAAGCTTGTGATTCTTTATTGTGAGTTCTCATAATTTTTAAGTTTTAAATTAGTTAACGTTGTTTTGCACTTGCGTTTCCGGGCTGCTCCAAGCTAATGGCAGGATATGCCGGAAGGTATTCCTTAATAGATTGTACATTATCGGTATTGGTTATACCATAACGCTTCTTAAAGCCCACGGTTTTACAATCGATATTTTTTTGCTGGGCTTGTATGGTGGTGAAATCGCGAATTAACTCCAATACATCGTGATCAATATAATGGGTGTCTTGGGCATCAATCACAACCCGGCTATTTTCTGGCAAATGTTCTAGCGTAAGTTTGATGCTAGCCTTATTTAAAAAAGATACCTCTTCAGACAAATGAACTAAAATCACATCGCCTTCGTGGTGGTTCTCTTTATGGAAATAGTAGGAGTTTTTATAATTTCCATACAAAAGGGCCAAAATACTTACCAATAAACCAATACCTACACCGGTTAACAAATCGGTAAACACAATAAATACTACCGTGATAAGGAATGGCACCCATTGATATTTACCAAAGCCAAACATTTGTTTAAATACAGCAGGGTTGCATAATTTATAACCCGTAATCAATAAAATACTAGCTAAGGCTGCCAGTGGAATTTTATTTAATAATACTGGAATTAAGCTTACACAGATTAGTAACAATAAACCATGAATAATTGTAGCCAATTTAGATTGCGCATTCGCATTTAAATTGGCCGAGCTGCGTACAATTACACTCGTAATAGGCAATCCACCCAATAAACCAGAAGTCATATTGCCAATTCCTTGAGCAACGAGCTCCCTATTGGTAGAGGTTACCCGCTTTTTAGGATCTAGTTTATCTACCGCTTCTATACATAAAAGTGTTTCTATGGAAGCTACAGCTGCTAGGGTTAAGGCCACTAAATACACTTGCGGATTAGCAATTTGTGAAAAATCGGGTAGCGTAAAGAAGCCTAAGAAGTCAGATAAATTTTTAGCAACGGGTACATTTACTAAATGATCGCCACTTACAGCAAAACTGCTGCCTGTAAGTATAAATACCTGATTTAGACCTAGAGCCACCAACACGGCCACTAAACCACCAGGCAGTAATTTTAGATGTTTTTTAACAAAAGGCCGCTCAAACAGAATTAGAATAGCAAGGCATACCAAGGCTATTAGCGTTGCGCCTAAATCTATTTTGCTTATGGCAACTAAAATTTCCGAAAAACTGTTTTGCCCATCAATTTGCAAAAAAGTTAAATCGCCTTCGGCATCTTTATCGTAACCAAAAGCATGAGGTATTTGTTTTAAAATGATGATAATACCAATAGCTGTTAACAGGCCTTTAATTACACTGGAGGGAAAATAATTTGCAATTGCCCCTGCTTTTAAAAAACCTAATAGTAATTGAAATAGACCCGCAACAACCACTGCAAGCAAAAAGGTTTCGAAAGCCCCTAACTGATTTATAGAAGCCAATACCACAGCGGCCAAACCGGCTGCAGGACCACTTACACTTAATTGAGAATTACTGAGCGCTCCTACTAAAATTCCACCCACAATTCCAGAAATCATACCAGAAAAAAATGGGGCTCCAGAGGCTAGCGCTATGCCTAAACACAGAGGCACAGCTACTAAAAACACGACTATACCCGCAGGTAAATCGCTCTTTAGATGAGCAAATATAGTTTTGTTCATATACGTTTATATTATTAAAAATTAGCTAAATAAATACTCGATATCTCGAGTAAAAAATGGTAAACAGACAGTTAAGCTAATTCGGGCGGTTGCTGAGGAACAACCAAATTTGGGGAAGGTAAAATAAGCAGGTATTGATAGAATTTATGAATTGCCACCTGTTGGCATATCAAAGAAAACTTAAATTGGGTGAAAAACTTTTCCTTCATCTGCTCTTTGAGGTCGTTTAAGCCATCTAAATTTGTGTCTTTTTCCGACCCAAAATCTTCAGATACAACGGTTGTAGATGTTGGAGATTTCCAAAAATCGGAAGTAATTACCACAGTAAATGCTGCAATAATTAATATAGAAACGAATATTTGCACTCCTTTTTTCACAGCCACAAACATAAGTGCCAAAAATGTGCCAAGGAAAGGTTTATTGTAAAAAGAATGTCAACAAAAAAGGCTTACCCGATTTAGGTAAGCCTTTAGTGGAGAATATCGGAGTCGAACCGATGACCTCTTGCATGCCATGCAAGCGCTCTAGCCAGCTGAGCTAATCCCCCATTAGATTGGCTGCAATTTTCGGCAATTAATTTGATTTGCGCAAATATTTCTGCACCAGCTTTGCAGTACGGCCCGAAGCACCTTCGGGTCCTACCCTTTCGGCCAAGGTTTCGTAATCAGCAAGCATTTGCACTCTCTGCGGAGTTTCGGTCAATAAAGGGCCTAATTGAGTAGCAATTTCTGCAGGGTTACAGTCCTCCTGAATGAGTTCCTTTACCACTTCTTTATCTAGTATTAAGTTTACCAAAGAAATAAACTTAATTTTTACCAACAGCCTTGCAATGGCTACCGATAGCTTGCTGCCTTTATATAATACTACTTGAGGGCATTTTAATAACGCTGTTTCTAAAGTGGCTGTACCCGAAGTAACCAAGGCTGCTTGAGCATTGAGCACTAAATCATAAGTAGCATTGCTAATAATTTTAATCTTCCGATTGCCTAAATACGGGGCATAATCAGCTTGATTTAGCATGGGTGCGCCTGCCAAAACGCATTCATAATCTGGGAATAAATCGCTGGCGGCCAACATATCGGGCAAAATATGTTTTAATTCCATTTTACGACTGCCGGGTAAGAGTGCAAGAATGGGTTTTTCGGAAATGTTGTGTGTGTTTCTAAAGTTTTTATCCACTTTATGTGCACTTATGGCATCCATTAGCGGATTCCCGACATAATCTACCTCCATGCCCCAGGTTTTGTAAAAATCAACCTCAAAAGGCAAAATACAAAACAAATGGTCTACTACTTTTTTAATTTTTAATACTCTTTTTTGATTCCAAGCCCACACTTTAGGAGAAATATAAAAGAACACTGGGATTCCTTCCTTTTTGGCAAATTCGGCTATTTTCAAGTTAAAACCTGGGAAATCAATTAAGATTAGTGCATCTGGTTTATAGGCCAGAACCGATTGCTTAGCCTGCTTTATATTGCTAAAAATGGTACGCAAATTGGCCAACACTTCTACAAATCCCATAAAAGCCAATTCCGAACAATGTTTATCTAAAACAGCACCCTCTTGCTGCATTAAATCGCCGCCAAATCCACGGAATTCTGCTTGGGCATCTTCTTGCTTTAAGGCCTTCATTAAATTTGCGCCATGTAAATCGCCAGAAGCTTCGCCTGCTATCACATAATACTTCATATCGCCTGTTTACTTAGGTAAAAAATGAGCAAAGAAACAACAAAACTACTGGCCATTAATCCCCTAGCCATGCGCTCTAATTTGTAGGTGTAAGCAAAACGAATAACTACTAAGTTAAGGGCAATGGCTGCAAAATAATAGACCACATTGTTTCGCTGCAAACTAAAGGAATGGTATAGTAGAAACTGGCCAGCCGCTACAAGAGCAGGTAAAAAAACACCGTACAGCGCACCCAGTAAACTACTATCCTTGTTGAACATCAAAATTCCAAGCGTTAAGCGTTTGAATAGCATGGTGGGCAGTCATATCAAACTGCACGGGCACTACCGAAGCGTAGCCATGCTCTAGCGCATATACATCGGTATCTTCGCCATGATCGTTGTTTTGGAACACCCCTGTTAGCCAATAATAGTTACGCTTGTAGGGATCTTGGCGTTCATCAAATTCTTCGGCCCATTTGGCATTTGCCTGACGGCAAATTTTAATGCCTTTTATGTTTTCGGTTTTAGGGAAATTTACGTTGAGTAAGGTGCCCACAGGCAAGCCATTGGCCAATACTTGCTTGGCCACTGCCTGCACTATTGGCTTTAATGGACTAAAATCGGCATCATAACTAAAATCATCTAAGGAGAAGCCAATAGAAGGAATGCTCTCTATGGCACCTTCTACAGCCGCCGACATGGTACCCGAATAAATTACATTGATAGAATTATTTAGCCCGTGGTTAATTCCAGAAACACATAAATCGGGCTTTTTGCCTTTAAATATTTTGTTAACGGCTAATTTTACACAGTCTACCGGTGTGCCCGAGCATTTGTACATTTCTACACCTTCGTATAAATGCACTTTATCTAAACGCAAAGGCTTACCAATGGTGATGGCATGCCCCATGCCCGATTGCGGACTATCGGGTGCCACCACCGTTACGTCGCCCAAAGGCAACATCATATCTATTAAGGCTTTGATGCCGGGCGCATCAATACCATCATCGTTTACAACAAGAATTACCGGTTTTTGATTTTTCACACAGCTAAAATACAAATAAATGCGGGGGTACTACAAACCCTTTGCTCCGGCTTTAATTTCGTCTACTACCGATGGATCTAGCAAGGTACTGGTGTCGCCTAGATTTTCGGTTTCGCCCTCGGCAACTTTACGCAAAATGCGGCGCATAATTTTGCCCGAACGGGTTTTTGGCAAGCCCGTTACAAACTGAATTTTATCGGGCTTAGCAATGGCACCAATAATACGAGTAACGGTTTGTAAAATATCTCTACGGGTTAAATCATGGTCGTGTGTAGAACTTCCTAAAATTACATACGCATAAATTCCTTGGCCTTTAATTTCGTGAGGGTAGCCTACTACTGCACTTTCTATTACATCGGCGTGCATATTGATGGCATTTTCCACTTCGGCAGTACCAATACGGTGTCCCGAAACATTAATTACATCATCTACTCGGCCGGTAATTCGGTAGTATCCATCTTTATCACGCAAACACCCATCGCCGGTAAAATACTTGTTCTCGTAAGTACTAAAATAGGTGCTGCGGCAACGTTCATGGTCTCCATAGGTAGTGCGAATTATACCTGGCCAAGGGAACTTTATACACAAGTTTCCGCTTACGCCATTGCCTTCAATCTCGTTGCCATTTTCGTCTACCAAACAAGGCTGAACGCCCGGCAAAGGCAAGGTAGCATAACCCGGTTTTGTAGGCGTTATTCCGGCAATTGGGGTAATTAACATCCCACCAGTTTCGGTTTGCCACCAGGTATCTACAATGGGGCATTTACCTTTTCCAATTTTTTCGTTGTACCAGTGCCATGCTTCTTCATTAATGGGTTCTCCTACCGAACCTAGTTTGGTTAAAGAACTCAAGTCTTTTCCTGTTAGAGGCTCGTCGCCAAAACTCATTAGTGAACGAATAGCCGTTGGAGCGGTATAGAGAATGTTCACTTTGTGTTTATCTACAATATCCCAAAAACGACCGGCATCTGGCCAAGTAGGAATTCCTTCGAATAGTAAGGAGGTGGCTCCTTGTGATAAAGCACCATACACTATGTAAGAGTGTCCGGTAATCCAACCGATATCGGCAGTACAGAAAAATACTTCGCCAGGATTGTATTGAAATACGTTGGAAAAAGTGTAACCGGTATACACCATATAACCGGCACAGGTATGAACTACGCCTTTTGGCTTACCGGTAGAGCCTGAAGTGTATAGAATAAATAAAGGATCTTCTGCATCCATTGGTTCTGGCGGGCAAGGTGGGTTACCTTGAGTTTCTACTTTTTTTACTTCATCTTCCCACCAGCAATCGCGACCTTTAATCATAGACACCGGTGTACGGCTATGGGTTAATACAATTACTTTTTCTACGGAACGACATTGTACCAAGGCATCATCGAGTACATTTTTTAAAGGTACTTCTTTGGTTCCTCTAAAACCCCCATCGGCCGTAATTACAATGTTGCATTCGGCATCAATAATACGATCGGCAATAGATTGAGCAGAGAAACCACCAAATACTACCGAGTGTACCGCCCCAATGCGGGCACAAGCCAATACTGCAATTGCCAATTCGGGCACCATAGGCATATAAATGCAAATACGGTCGCCTTTTTTAGCACCATTATTTTTAAGCACATTGGCAAATTGCGACACTTTGGCAAGCAATTCTTTGTAGGTGATTTTTCTAAAATGTTCTTCCGGGTCGTTGGGTTCCCATAGCAATGCGGTGGCATTGGGGGTTGTGGCCGCATAGCGATCTATGCAGTTCTCCGTAATATTTAACTTGGCTCCTTTAAACCAAGTAATATCGGCTGTTTTAAAATCCCACTCTAAGACTTTATCCCATTTTTTTTGCCACATAAAGTGATCGGCAATTTCTGCCCAAAATACTTCGGGTTGGTCTACGCTTTTTTGGTAAACCTGTTGGTACTCTTCAAAACTGTTAATTTTTAAGTTCATAGGTAGTAGTAATTAGTGCTAGTTCAATAAATGTGTGTTTGTATAGGCAGTGCTTATACCGCACCCGCCAATTCGGTTATTTTTTCTAATAAGGTTCGAGTTGAAAATGGTTTTACCACATACAAATCGGCCCCCATTTCATAGCCCTTTTCAATATCGCTTTCTTTGCTTCTAGCAGAGATGAAAATTACTTTAGCATGGGCATAGGTTTTCTTTTTGCGAATAAATTCACATACCTCATAGCCATCTAAGTCGGGCATCATCACATCGAGCAATACAATATCTGGGACTTCTTGTTCAATGGCAGAAAGCGCCTCTAGGCCATTTCGGGCAATAAATACTTGATAATTGTTTTTGCTGAGTAAAAACTCTAATGATAATAAGATGTTTGGGTCGTCATCTACAATAAGAATTTTGTTGGATAGGGTGTTTTTCATGAGGTAGAGGTATTAAGTGGCAGATTGACTACGAAATTGGCACCATTTAGTTCAGATTTCTCTACCCAAATGTGGCCCTGATGTAGCTCAATGATTTTTTTGGTGATTGCCAAGCCAAGACCCGACCCTTTTGTAGAGGCGGTTATTTGTCCATGCACTTGAAAGAATTTTTCGAAAATAAGAGAGGAGTCACCATCGCTAATGCCCGGACCATTATCAGTGAATTGTAAACGTATGCACTCTCCATTACGATCTACCTGAATGACGATTGCAGGATGCTTCTGGTCACAAAATTTAATAGCATTGGACACTAGATTGGTAATAGCTTGAATCATTGCATCACGATCGAGCATAGTATCGGGTAAACCCTCTTCTAACTGAAGTGAAAATTGAATATGACGATCGGACAATACTTGCTTAAATGGAGCAATAGCATCTTGTACCAGTTCTTTGATACTAAACATTTCTAGGCTAATGGTATAATTGCCCGATTGCAATTTTTCTAAATCTAATACCTGAGAAATAAGGCGACTAAGGCGCTCAATTTCTTTGGTCATGGTTTGCAAAAATTCTTGGCGTTTCTCTATTTCTATATCTGGGTGATCGTGTAATATTTCGGAAAATGCCCTAATAGAGGTTAATGGTGTACGCAACTCGTGAGTAACGGTATATAAGAATTCATCGCGTAATTCATCGGCTTTTAACAATTGGGTGTTCGCAAAGGCCAAGGCATCAGAGGCTTTTTTAAGCTCTTCTGTTTTTAGCCGTAATTCTTTGTTAAGCGATATTAATTCTTGCGATTCTTTAATAACGCCTACCATTTCGGCAATAGATATTTCATTATCGGTTACAATAGACGATACCAACATACGGGCCGAAGCGGAGCCAATTAATCCAGAAAGAACTTTTTCTACGTGCACAATTAAACGTGAGTCGGCCTGATCCTCGTCGGCTAATTTTACCCCATAGGTTTTAGATACCTGATCGAATAAACGCTTGGTGCCGTGCGCACCTAAAAATTTCACCATCAATAAGCGAACCTCTTTTACTCGGGTTTTTCCTTTCCAAACCACCGACGATTCGTAGGCCTTTGCGTATTTAAATACGTTTACAAATAGCTCGGCCTGGTTGCGTTCTTGTTTACTAGCTTTGGTATAGAGTGAAACGCCAAAATACGCTGCGGCATTAAATAGCATACTCCAGAAAAAGGATTGAGATAGGTAATCAAGTTGCGTAAGACCAAAAAGGGCATTAGGTTTCAAACTGGCAATACCAAATAGGCCTTGAGTCATAATACTTTGTGGGAGCAATCCGGCGCTTACAATAGATGGAATAACCAAGGTATAGAACCAGCAGGCAAATCCGACCAGAATACCCACTAAAGCGCCGGTTTTAGTACCTTGTTTCCAATACATGCCGCCCAACAATGCAGGAGCAAACTGACTTACGGCTGCAAAAGAAATAAGCCCAATAGATACTAAGGAATAGCCTTCTGCAAATTCATAGAAATAGCCATAAGACACTAATAAAATGAGCAGTATAGAAAATCTGCGGATATAAATAACGGCCTTGCTAATATATTGCAATACCACCTTTTTTAAGAATGGTACCCCTACAATTAGTGGAATAAGCACGTTATTACTAAGCATGGTACTTAGCGCAATGGTTTCTACAATAATCATCCCCGTGGCGGCAGAAAAGCCCCCAATATAAATGAGTAAGGCAAGGCTATGGTGGTGCTGGCTAAGTGGAAGCGCCAAAATGCTAAAATCTGGGTCGGTACTTGCTGGAAGACTTAATTGACCGGCTAGGGCAATAGGCAATACTAATAGGTTTATCAGAAATAAATAAAGCGGAAATAGCCAAATAGCTTTGTTTAAATGCTGTTCGTTTACATTTTCTACTACCCCTATTTGAAACTGCCTTGGGAGTAGCAATACCGCAAACATAGAAAGTATGGCTAGGCTTACCCACGAAAAATACCCATTGGCACTATTAAAACTGAGTAAAGCCTTTAGCTTAGGCTGCAACAAAGCTTGGCTAAAAATGTCGCCCAAACCATTGTACATCCAGTAAACAATGAAAATTCCTCCACACAAGAAGGCTATTAATTTAACAATCGACTCAAAAGCAATGGCGGTAACCATGCCTTCGTGCCGCTCGGAAGTGTCTATTTTGCGTGTACTAAAAAACACGATGAATACCGCCAATACCACGGTAACATAAAATGGGGTATTGGAAATGGCCGATAGTGGCGATGGATTTCGCACCACATCGCTACCAATTAGAAAATCTAAACTGGTAGATATTGCTTTAATCTGCAAAGCGATATAGGGGATAATCCCCAGAATACAAACTAGGGTAACAATGCCCCCCAAAGTCACATTTTTTCCGTAACGAGACGAAATAAAATCGGCAATAGACGTAATGCCTTGCACCTTTGAAATGCGAATCATCTTTCGCAGAAAAATCCACCAAACAGGAGCTAAAATGGTGGGGCCTATGTAAATAGCCAAAAAATCCATCCCGGTTTGCGAAGCTCTACCAATACTGCCGTAAAAGGTCCAGGCGGTACAATACACCGCTAGTGAAAGGGCGTACACATAAGGGTTAGAAAGCATACGCTTACCAGAAACCGTACGTTTTTCGGCCCAATAAGCAATACCAAAGAGGAGTACTAAATAACAGAAGGAAATGGCAATAACACTAAAAGATCCCATTACTTACCCGTCTTACGATTTTTAGTTACCATGAATATTAACACGGCTATCAGGATAGCCCATACTAGAAAAATATACAAGTAAAGCCTCGGAATCCCCCAAAGCAATTCGGAACTATTAAATATAGCCATTACCGGAAAGGAGAATAAAATGCCGGCCAAAATGCTGAGCCCAACTAACCGTTGTTCTTTTACTTGTTTTTTCATTATTAGTGTATTAAAATAAGCAATTCTGCCCAAGAATTCAGGCAGAATTGCTTAATCAAGTTCATTATCTATTTATCAGAGTACTCTCCTTGCAGAGCGTACAATCCGAAACGTACCAATCCACCAACAATAATTGGCATTAGTACGAATAAGATAATGATACCGAATACTAAATCGTCTTGTTTACCGGTAGCTAATTTTGGTAAACCGAAATCTAATATTCCGAAGTATCCGCAAAGGGCGGCTAAAGCCAACCAAACAATGCCCATTAATTTTTTAACTGTATTCATAATCTTGTTTTAATTTAATTCGATGAATTATTCTACTACTTAATCGTGATGTTTAGCATCTCTACTGTGGATGTAAATTACCCCAATTACCAAACATACGCTGGCTACAATAATTGGGTACCACAAGCCTTCCAAGTAAGGCTGAGTATTCACAATTTGCTGCCCAGCGGCTTCGGCTGCAGCATTGGCGTCTTTTGCTTTGGTAGCCAAATAAGTAGCTACTGCAGGCAATAAGCCCCCAAATACCCCATTACCAATGTGGTAAGGCAAAGACATAGAGGTATATCTAATTTTGGTTGGGAATAATTCTACCAAGAATGCAGCAATTGGGCCATATACCATGGTTACAAATACCACTTGAATAAATACTAAGAAGATTAAGGACCAACGATCGCTATCGTTAATAGTAACCGCTTTTTTCACAATAGGAGCGGGTGCTTCTACTGTTTTATCGGCCAATACTTTGGTAGTAGTAATTTCTTCATACTTAGTACCATCTTCATATACCTTATGTATGGTTTTAGTAATTAATGAATCGCCCACCGTTGATTTTGGATCGGCTGTAAAGGTAGAATCTGAGGTAGCTTGAGCCACAATTTCTACCTTATTTTTAAGATTAGTGGTTTGATACATGCGCTCATAAATTGGGCGATAGGCTAAAATAGCTAGCAACATACCTACCATCATGATTGCTTTACGGCCCACTTTATCAGATAACCATCCGAATAAAACAAATAAAGGTGTTCCCATTAACAAGGCAACCGCCATTAAGGTATCCGATTGCATAGGATCTACGTTACATACTTTTTGAATGAAACTCATGGCATAGAATTGACCTGTATACCAAACTACACCTTGGCCCATAGTGGCTCCGAATAAAGCTAAAAGCACAAATTTGAAATTCATTTTGTTACCAAAGCTTTCTTTTAGTGGATTCTTAGCGGTTTTTCCTTCTGCTTTCACCTTCGCAAATAAGGGCGATTCGTGCATGTTTTTACGAATGATGTACGAGATTAACACCATGAAAATGGATACTAAGAACGGAATTCTCCAACCCCAATCGTTAAAGGCTTCTTTAGATAATGACTGGCGGGTAGCCAAAATCACTAATAAAGAAACGAATAAACCAATGGTAGCGGTTGTTTGAATCCACGATGTCCAATAGCCCTTTTCACCTTTTGGAGCATGCTCTGCCACATAGGTAGCTGCACCTCCATATTCGCCTCCCAGGGCTAAACCTTGCAATAAACGAAGTAATAACACCAATAATGGGGCTAGAAAACCAATCGTTTCATACGAAGGAATACAACCAATAGCGAACGTGGCACCCCCCATTAATAATAAGGTAACCATAAAGGTGTACTTGCGACCAATTAAATCGCCCAAGCGGCCAAAGAATAAGGCCCCAAACGGACGCACCACGAAACCTGCTGCGAAAGTAGCTAGAGTAGCTAAAAATGCGGCAGTTGGATTAGTTTCGGGGAAAAATTTAGTGGAAATTACTACGGCTAAACTTCCGAAAATGTAGAAGTCGTACCATTCAATAAGGGTACCTACCGACGAGGCCCCAATTACACCCCAGAGCTTTTTTTTCTCTGCTGGAGTACTTGCTGTTTTTGTTGACATATAATTTAGGTTTGGTTAGTTTAGATTAAAAAGAATAAGAGGTTAAGAACAAAAAGCGGGTATTGGTAACCTTGTCTGTGGCACCGGTAATTTTAGCTTGAGTATTCGCCGTTCCATAAGCGGCGGTAGTTAACTCAAGCTCGGTGCCCATTTTAAATTTACCCGATACAAACTCCATACGTGGAGCTACTCTAAAAATATGATCGATACCGCGACCGCTCACAGGCGTAGCACGTGCATAGGCATTAGTTGCATTTGCATCTTTTGCTCCATTATTTTTAGTGTAACCTATAAATAAGCCAGGAATTACTTTTTTAGTAGTTCCGGCAATTTCAAACCACATTGAAGTTACGTTGGTTGGCTTGTAGGTTGCATTAGCGGCCGTTCCATTATAGGCAACATAGCCACCTAACATTAAATGATCAGTCATGTTTTGACCATTTACATACTCTGCTTTAAAAATGGCTCCCTTTGTGGTTAATTTCACATAGGTTTCGAAAGCCAAACTCGATACGTTCTCTTTTGTGACTACTGCAGGAGAACCATTGGTTAGCGTTGGGCGCAACGATTTCCAATCTAATGCCGTACCTACTACCCACGTTTTACCCTTATACTGTAATTGTCCGTGAAGATTAGGCACCGCCGCATTTCTAGAAACATCGGTTGCACTTGTATTTGATGCCGGGGCAGTGCTTGTAAAATCACGTTGAGAAAGAGCGGCAACAATTAAGCTAAACTCTTTTCCTAGTTTTTGTGTTAAACGCACCTGAGGATTACGGCTAAATGGCTGGAAAGGCATCCCTGTATTAAAACTTAATACCCCAGGAAAACAGTCGGTTGAAAAAAGTGGGTGCCAATATTGACCAAATGCCAATTGAGTTTTTTCCCAATCTAGCTTAGCATAGGCATGGCGTAATCGAAATAAGTCAATCTCGGCGGCACCATTGCCATTACCGAAAAACTCCGCTTCGAAAATACCCGAAGTTTTAGCGCCGAAAGCATCGGGACCTGTAATGGTTCCACTAAGCCTTGAGGTAATGGCTAACATACCAAAAGTTGGAGTAGCATTTTTGTCTAGACCCTGAGAGTCGTTCGCAATATCTGCCGGATACAGCAGCAATTCCCCTTCACGGGCATTAACGGTTTGACGGGTATCGTACATCACATCGTTACGTACAAAACCGGAAAATTTAATTCCCCACGTTGGATTGTTTTCTGCGGGTTTGGCCGGAGGGTTGGCCGTTCCACTTGACGTTTGGGCGCACAAGTTTGCTGCGGCTAGCACAAAGCCCGCCAACAAGCTGGTTTTTA
>JBJTNJ010000137.1:0-12919 GCA_046074005.1 Sphingobacteriaceae bacterium | reverse complement strand
CAGCAATTAATAGATGAAGGGAAATTGCGTGCCGAGGGGGGCGAATCCTTCAAAGGCAAAAAAATAACGTTCCACGACCCCTGCTATTTGGGCCGAGCCAATCAGGTGTACGAAGCTCCACGTAGAGCGCTAGAAGTACTAGATGCCAATTTGGTGGAGCTAAAACGTTGCAAATCGAATGGCTTATGCTGTGGCGCCGGTGGTGCGCAAATGTTTAAAGAGCCCGAAGCGGGCAACAAAGACATCAATATTGAACGTACCGAAGAAATATTAGCCGCCCAACCAGAAATTGTGGCAGCGGGTTGCCCTTTCTGCATGACCATGCTGAGCGATGGTATAAAGAATTTTGATAAAGAAAAAGAGGTAGAGGTATTAGATATTGCTGAAATTACGGCCCGAGCAAACGGACTTTAATTCCGAAGATTCAGTTTGTCTCGAACCTCTAACAAACAGCTATTCATTTGGGTTATATCTTCTACCAGCATGCCCTTTAGCGGTAAACGTACTTCATTTGCCATCGAATCTATATTGCCCCGGCTGTCGTGAAAGGTTTGCACAATAATGCTTTCGGGCCGGGTATGAAGCACCAAAAAACCGCTTTGACTAGTCCCTAGATAATCGAGCTCTTCTAATTGGCTTAGATTAAAAGCAAAATACTCTTGCTTACCACTACTTAGCGTACGGCGGTAGCGAAAAAACCCTTCTTTGGTTAATTGTATATCTGCTTTTTTCACCTGCACGTGATCTAATTCGGGTGCATAATTTACACTCAATTTATCTTGACAGGCTTGCAGGCACTCCAACAAATCGGGGCTAGAGAACGCCAACAAGGCAAGCAAAACCATTAGAGATGTGCCTCCAAAAAGAGTAAAATAGGATGACTTCATAAAATTCATCCCAAATTAATAATTTGATACCTTTGTACATGAACTTTTCTGAAAATTCTAGAGTCTGGATTTACCAAGCAGACAGAAATTTGGAGCCTCAAGAGCTTGTAGCCATTCAAAACCGACTAAACACCTTACGGCTATTTGGGAAGCGCATGGGCAGGCCTTAAAAGCATCCGCAGAAATAAAATACAATCGCTTTATCATTTTTATGGTAGATGAGAGCCAAGCTCCTGCAACAGGTTGCTCTATTGATAAATCAGTGGCCCTACTAAAAGGCTTAGAGCAAGAATTTAAGGTAGACCTTTTCGACAGAATGCAAATAGCTTACCGAGATGAAAAAGGAATTCAATCGTGTAGCAAAATTGCTTTTGAAGAGCTGATAGTAAAAGGTTTGGTAACTGAAGATACAGTAGTATTTAATAATTTGGTGCAAAACTATGCAGCCCTACAAAATGCCTGGGAAATACCTGCCAAGCAAAGCTGGCACAGCAGATTGTTCAAAAAAACTAATGTTTAGTTTAAAGGCACATTCCGCAACCTACGCATATTTCGCAAAATAAGCGCCTGCCGAAAATAGACAATATGGCTAGGGTTTGCAGGGCTCCAACGCAAAGGATTTGGCAGTACGGCAATAAGCATGGCCGCTTGGCTTTTAGATAAACTTTGGGCCGATTTACCATAATAGGCCTGCGTAGCAGCCTCGGCACCGTAAATACCGTCGCCCATTTCAATAACATTTAAATAAACCTCCAATATGCGTTGTTTAGACCATAACAATTCTATTAATGCCGTAAAATAAGCCTCAAAACCTTTACGCACCCAGGAACGACCAGGCCATAAGAACACATTTTTAGCCGTTTGTTGGGTAATGGTACTTCCACCACTCACTCTTCGTCCACGTTGATTTTTCTCGTAAGCCTTCTGAATGGCCTTAAAATCAAAACCCCAATGATCCATAAAGCCGGCATCTTCTCCGGCCAAAGCAGCTCGTTTTAAATTGGTAGATAATTCATCGTAGCTAAGCCATTTACGCTCCATCTTAAACGATTTACCATCAGATTGCCGCTCCATGCTACGCTGCACCATTAACCAGGTAATGGGCGGATTTACAAAACGATACAGCAGCACCCAAGCACTGGTTATGATAAGAAAGCTGACAATTATTTTTTTTAAGATACTGAGCATGGGCTTAGTTTTAGATGCACTAAAGTAGAAATTCTAGGAGCATAAAAAAAGCGCCCCGAGTAAATCGAGGCGCTTTTGTGTTTTTGAGTGAAACTTACTCGGCAACTACTTCAAAGGGAACTTGCACTTTCACTTCTTTGTGTAAGTTTAAGTTTACTAAGTATTCACCAACTTCTTTAGGATCGGTTTCGAACGTAATTCTACGACGATCTACCTCAAAGCCTGCTTTTTTCAATGCATCAGCAATTTGGATGGTGTTTACCGAACCGAAGATTTTACCGGTTTCGCCTGCTTTGGCACCAATAGATAATTTAACCCCTTCTAAACGAGAAGCAATTGCTTCTGCGTCTTTCTTGATTTTATCTTGTTTAAAAGCAGCTTGTTTTAAGTTTTCTGACAATACTTTCTTTGCAGACTCGGTTGCCAACATTCCATATCCCTTAGGAATTAAGAAGTTACGGCCATAACCGGGTTTTACAGTTACGATATCGTCTTTTTCGCCAAGATTTTTAATATCCTGTTTTAAGATAATTTCCATTTCGTGTGTCCCCCTGTTATTTTAATGAATCTGTAACATATGGTAACAAGCCGATGTGACGAGCACGTTTAACAGCTTGGGCTACTTTACGTTGAAATTTTAACGAAGTACCAGTTAAACGGCGTGGTAATAATTTACCTTGATCGTTAATAAATTTCAATAAGAAGTTAGCGTCTTTGTAATCGATATACTGAATTCCGTTCTTTTTGAAACGGCAGTATTTTTTACGGTTATCTTCTACTTTCGGAGAAGTAACGTATTGAATTTGTTCTCTAGCCATTGCTTACTTCCTCCTCTACTTTCTCAGTTTTCTTTTTATTGAAGGCACCACTGCGTTTTTTCTCGTTGTACGCAATAGCATGTTTGTCTAAAGCGGTAGTTAAGAAACGCATAACACGCTCGTCACGCTTAAATTCAACCTCCAGTTTGTTAATAAATTCACCCGGAGCCTTAAATTCAGTTAGGTGGTAATACCCAGTCGTTTTCTTTTGAATTGGGTATGCAAGTTTTTTCAAACCCCAATTATCCTCTTGGATAATTTCGGCTCCATTATCTTTCATAAGCTTGGTAAATTTGGTAATAACCTCTTTAGCAGCTTCTTCAGACAACAACGGGGTAAGAATGATTACGGTTTCGTACTGTTGCATAAATGTTTTTTAATTAATCCGCTCTTTTTAAGCGGGACGCAAATTTAGAGATAATTTCCATAAAATCAAATAGTTCCTTAACCTAAAACAAAGTAAGGCAAAAGCAATAAAAAAGCGGCGAAGTTTTGGGAACCTCTGCCGCTTTTTAACACACCAAATTGAAACATTAGAAATATTAAAACCTAGATTATAAGTCTAATACTATGGTACCAAGTTGCAGCATTATTCAAGGCCCACCTATAAAAAAATGACTAACGACCGTTTTTAGTAGACGAACGAACATAATTACAGATAAACGGTAAGCTAAAAGTTCGAGATTGGCTGTGATTTCTTACCAATTTGGGGAAAGTTTTGTAGAAACAATATCTTATGGCTAATTTAGGAGCGATGGATAATTTTATCGTTTCAGCCCGAAAATACCGCCCAGTAACCTTTGAGAGCGTGGTTGGCCAAAGCCATATCACCAATACACTCAAAAATGCTATAAAAACGAATCAGCTGGCACAAGCTTTTTTGTTTTGCGGACCCAGAGGTGTAGGTAAAACCACCTGTGCTCGTATTCTGGCCAAAACTATCAACTGTCAGCAAAGCGGCCAATCTGCAGAGCCTTGCGGCACCTGCGAATCTTGCCAATCGTTTCAAAATGGCAGTTCTTTTAGTATTCATGAATTAGATGCGGCCTCAAACAATTCGGTAGAAGACATACGTAACCTCACCGAACAAGTACGCATACCACCACAAACTGGCAAATACAAAATATATATTATTGATGAGGTGCACATGCTCTCTTCGGCAGCCTTTAATGCCTTTTTAAAAACGCTAGAAGAACCGCCACCCTATGCTATTTTTATATTAGCCACTACCGAGAAGCACAAAATCATTCCAACCATTTTATCACGTTGCCAGATTTTTGATTTTAACCGCATTCGGGTAGAAGATATGGCCCAGCACTTGGCGGCTATTGCCCAAAAAGAAGGCATTGCCTTTGAAGTAGAGGGTTTACACATTATTGCGCAAAAAGCCGATGGTGGGCTGCGTGATGCCTTATCGATGTTTGACCAATTGGCTAGTTTTTCTAACCGAAACATTAGTTACAAAGCGGTTATCGAAAACCTAAACATTTTAGATTACGATTACTATTTTCAACTAACCGAAGCACTTTTAGCACAACAAGCGGCGAAAGCCTTAGTAGTTTTCGACGAGATTTTAAACAAAGGATTCGATGGTAACCATTTTATTATTGGTTTGGCTAGTCATTTCCGTAATTTATTGGTTGCCCAAGATCCCAGCACCACCCAATTATTAGAGGTAAGCGAAAGTATCAGAACAAAATACTTGGCGCAAACGCAACAAACCAATGCTTCGTTCTTGGTATCGGCACTTTCTATTGCCAACCAATGCGATTTAAACTACCGCAGCAGTAAAAACCAACGCCTACAGGTAGAATTGGCGCTTATTAAATTAGCACACCTGCCATCGGTACTTAACCTAGCTAGCCTCCCCGACACCGAAGACGTAAAAAAAAAACTAGTTGAACCCGCCGCGGCAACTGAAATACCTGTTTCTGAACCCGAGAAACAAGAACTAGCTCCGGAGCCTGTTATGGTAACAACTCCCGAAACAAGCAGTACAGAACCAGTTATAGAAGAAAATCCAGTAGTAAATGAACCTACTGAACCAGAAATTAGTACCGAAACACCTAGCACAAGTACGCCATCGGAACCTATAGAAATACCCACCGCCTTCAATTTAGTGGCGCCTAGCACCCTTATTCCCAACCTAAACGAATGGGCAAGTGCCCCAGTAGTAGAAGAGAAAAAGCCCGAATATTTAACGGGTGATGGTGCCGAGGCCGTAACGCAAGAAATGTTACTAAACCGCTGGAGAACCTATAGCGAAAAGGTAAAAAAGGACGGAAAAATTAATCTCTTTACTCTTTTAAATAGTGCTAGCCCTTGCCTAAGTGAGGGTAACCTTATTGAATTTACCCTAGAAAATAAAATTCAGGAAGAACTTTTACTCCACGAACGGGTAGATTTGCTAAACTTTTTACGAACTGATCTCAATAATTTCCAGCTAGAACTAAAAACCGTTATTGCCGAACAAACAGAAAGCAAACGATTATATACCGCCAACGAAAAATACGAATACATGGTAGAGAAAAATCCAGCGGTAGAAGAATTTCGTAGAACCTTTAATCTCGACTTAGAACTCTAAAAATAGAGCATTTACACAATTTTTATATCTTTGCCGCAAGCAAAAAAACACGTTACACCCTCATGAGCATACAGAAAATAAAAGTAGCCAATCCAGTTGTAGAACTAGATGGCGACGAAATGACCCGCATTATTTGGAAATTCATTAAAGACAAATTGATTTTCCCATACCTAGACCTAGATATTAAATACTATGATTTAGGCATGGAATACCGCGACGAAACAAACGACCAAGTAACAATTGATGCCGCCAAAGCCATTAAGCAATATGGTGTAGGTATTAAATGTGCTACCATTACGCCCGATGAGGCTCGTGTAAAAGAGTTTAACTTAAAACAAATGTGGAAATCGCCAAACGGAACCATCCGTAACATTTTAGATGGTACCGTGTTTCGCGAACCAATTGTAATGAGCAATGTGCCTCGTTTGGTTCCAAACTGGACTGCGCCTATTTGCATTGGCCGTCATGCGTTTGGCGATCAATACCGTGCTACCGATTTCGTTACCAAAGGAAAAGGGAAATTAACCGTGAAATTTGAAGGCGAAGACGGCACCGTACAAGAATTTGAGGTATACAATTTTAAAGGCGATGGTGTGGCCATGGCCATGTACAATACCGACGAGTCTATCCGCGGATTTGCGCATGCTTGCTTTAACCAAGCATTAATGAAAAAATGGCCTTTATACCTATCTACCAAAAACACCATCTTAAAAAAATACGATGGACGTTTTAAAGATATTTTCGAAGAAATTTACCAAACAGATTATAAAGCTAAATTTGAACAACATGGTTTGGTGTACGAACACCGACTTATTGATGACATGGTGGCTTCTGCCCTAAAATGGCATGGCAATTTTGTTTGGGCGTGTAAAAACTATGATGGCGATGTACAATCGGATACCGTGGCACAAGGCTTTGGTTCCTTAGGTTTAATGACTTCTACCTTGGTTACGCCCGATGGCAAAACCATGGAGGCCGAAGCTGCTCATGGTACAGTTACCCGCCACTACCGTGATCACCAAGCCGGAAAACCAACATCTACCAACCCTATTGCCTCTATTTTCGCCTGGACTAGGGGCTTAGAGTTTCGTGGCATGTTAGACAATAACACCGAATTGATTAACTTCTGCAAAACGCTTGAGCAGGTGTGTATTGAAACGGTTGAGAGTGGAAAAATGACGAAGGATTTAGCCGTAAACATCCACGGAAATAAGGTAAACCACGGTGAGCATTATTTATACACCGAAGAGTTTTTAGAAGCCATTAACAGCAATTTACAAGCAAAACTAGCTTAATCCCTACCCCTCCTTCGGAGGGGTAGTCTGATGCATATCTGACCGGGATGAATAGAAAAGCCTCCAATTTATGGGGGCTTTTTTGTTTGCTAAATTTCTCAAAAACCAAAACCAATAGCCAAACCGCCTCTAACACCCAAACCATCTATGGCTGCATTAAAATCTGGATTACCATTCCCATACTCGGCAGTATAGGTGCCTGCATTGTAGGCCGGACCTATAAATAAGTCTAAAACAAAGCTACTTTTATATACCCATTGATGGCCGAGCATAAACCCACCTCCAAAAGACTTATACGTTCCTTTATCAACATTATCTGAAGTTGTGTAACGTTGGTACTTTACAAATGGTGCTAAGTAAACGCCTCTTGGAGCCTGTTTTTTTAAATAAAAACGATATTCTGGTGTAAGGGCTAAGCCACTATATTTTGTGTCCTCAAATTTAGCAGCACTAAATGCTATGCCCAGCTGAACCGATGTTTTTTCTGAAAGTGCTCGTTCATAAAAAACAGAAGCTATTCTATAAAAGGCACTTAATGGATTAATTTTAACTACATTTTTAACTTCTTGAGCACTAACAGTAGTAGAGAAAAGTATAAAAATAAAGAATGGAAGGTATTTTTTCATATTGCAATAAATTAAGTTTGATTAGGGCTTAAACTCAGAAAATATTACTTTAGTATAGTGTATAAAAAAAGTATTAGAAAATACTAGCCCTCAATCACTATGTGGAGATCCATACTTTATGAAAACGGTCAATTTAAAGGTTATACATCCGAGCACTACATCGCCGTCGCCGTATGTGTCGCCATTGCGCTTACCTTAGTTATTTTAGCAAAATATCGTTTCAACGAAAAGCAATCTAAAAATGCCATTACGGGGCTCTTGACCTTCGGCCTAGTTTTACAGCTCAGCAAGCCTTTGCTAACTATGGGTACAGGTAGTTTCGATGCCCGCGAAGATCTGCCTTTTCACCTTTGTAATGCCATGATTTGCCTTATGCCTTTTATTATGTATTACAAATGGCGAAAGTTTTGGGGCATTGCCTTCTTCTGGGTAATTGCCGGGACATTACAAGCCCTATTTACCCCCTCATTAACTGAAGCCTTTCCACATCACGAATTTTTTAGATACTGGACGGTGCACGCCTTTTTACCCTTTGCGGGACTTTTTGCTATCCAAATTTACGATTGGCGCATTACCTGGAAGGATATGATAAACTCCATGATTGGGCTAAACATTTTTGCCCTATTGGTAACTCCCGTAAATTTATATTTAGGTAGCAATTACCTCTTTTTAATGGCAAAACCACAGGTAAAAACCATTTTCGATTTATTAGGTCCATGGCCTTATTATATTCTTTCTTTGGAAGTATTAATGGTAGTCGTTTTTAGCGCATTGGTGCTGATATTTAATGCAGATAAATTGGTGAAATCTAGCAAGTAAGCTATGGTTTTGGTTTTCTAAACTTTCTACAAGAAAAACAGGAAGAGGATTAGCACCAACATGAGCAAGTGAATACCTGCTACAATGAAATAAGTTTTATTGGTTTTAAACCCCTTAAAAGCATTAAAAATCAGCAGGACTAGTACAGATACTACTACAAGCAGTAGCACTACCGACCCACAACCCAGACCTCCATCTTGCTGCCCCGGGCTTAGCTTGTTTATAGCGTAAATTATAGCAGCCGAAGTGCTGTAAAAAACAAGCGTACCGAAGTATGGTTTCATAGTATTGTCCCCTAATTAAAGGTACAGAATTAATTAAAGGATTAAGTTTGCATGAATAATTAAGGCCATCAAGCAACTAAGTCGAGGGAAATAGGAAGATAGAAAAGCCCTAAAAGTTCTCAAAGCGTTCCCAAAAACCATCTTTAGGCAAGGGAGCAAAAATACTAACTGGCTCTTTTTTCACGGGATGTATGAATTGCAATTTTCGAGCATGGAGGCAAATGCTTTTCTTTAAACTGCCCCGAGGGTAGCCGTATTTATTATCACCTACAATAGGACACTCTAGTGTAGAAAGTTGTACTCGTATTTGGTGTGGGCGGCCCGTAATGGGGTCTACTTCTATTAAATAATAGCCGTTGAGTTCTCCAATAAGTTTATAATTGAGTTCGGCACGTTGGCTACCTACTACTTCCCTATCGTGTGCTTTGGTTACATTTTTTTGCGAATTTTTCACCAACCAATGCACCAAGTTGCCCTCTGTGGGTTGCGGACGGTTGCGCACTACTGCCCAATAGGTTTTTTTCATTGCTCGGCTTTTGAACATAAGGTTAATACGTTCTAGCGCCTTGCTGGTTTTAGCAAATAAAATTACGCCACTTACCGGCCTATCTAAGCGGTGTACCACGCCTAAAAAAGCGCCATTTGGTTTATTATACTTTGCAGCAATATACCTTTTCACCTGCTCGTCCAAAGGCTCGTCGCCGGTATCGTCTATTTGCACAATATCGCCTGCACGTTTGTTTACCGCTATGAGGTGGTTATCCTCATAGAGAATATCTTTATCGGTAATGGGCATTAGTACTGTTCTTTTTCGTTCGGAAAATCTACCGCCTTCACATCACGAATGTAGGATTGAACCGCTCCGTTAATTTCGGTATACAAATCTAAATATTGGCGTAAAAAGCGTGGGCGAAAGCCTTTGGTAAGGCCAATCATGTCGTTTATAACCAATACTTGACCATCGCAAGCCGATCCGGCGCCAATACCAATGGTAGGCACCTGCAAGCTTTTGCTCACCTCGGCGGCCAATTTTGCTGGAATTTTTTCTAGTACAATGGAAAAACAACCTGCTTCTTGCAAGGCAATCACATCCAATTTTAACTTTTCCGCCTCGGCCTCTTCCTTGGCTCGTACGGTGTAGGTGCCAAATTTATAAATAGATTGAGGGGTTAAACCCAAATGGCCCATTACCGGGATACCGGCAGTAACAATGCGTTCAATAGATTCCCGAACCTCGGCTCCACCTTCTAATTTTACGGCATGTGCACCCGATTCTTTCATGATGCGAATGGCCGAATTTAGGGCCTCTTTGGAATTTCCTTGGTAGGTACCAAAGGGCAAATCTACTACTACCAAGGCTCGTTTTACTGCACGCACTACGGAGGCGGCATGGTAAATCATTTGATCGAGCGTAATAGGCAAAGTGGTCTCGTGCCCGGCCATAACATTCGAAGCCGAATCGCCCACCAAAATCACATCAATACCGGCATCGTCTACAATGGTTGCCATCGAAAAGTCGTAGGACGTAAGCATTGCTATTTTCTCCCCGCGATCTTTCATTTCCTGCAACGTATGCGTAGTAATTCGCTTAATTTCTTTGTGTATAGACATGGTGCTTGGGCGTTTTAGTGGTTGATTTAAACAAAGGTAAAATTTAAAATGCTAGTGTGGATAAAAATCCGTCAAAAACCCACTCCAAATTAAGCAAAACACGAAAAAAATAATATCTTTGTTTCCCGTGAAAGTAAGCGTACATGCAGCTCCTCGGGCCATTCAACAAGCAGGATTATTCCTAGCTAATTCCGCTTTTTTTTCTTGCTATACACCTAATTTTTCAGCGCAAAAATGACAGCACACACCGCCCTACCAGCTATTTTAGTACTTGCAGATGGCACTGTGTTTCACGGAAAAGCTGCCGGAAAAATCGGCACCACCACTGGCGAAATCTGTTTTAATACGGGAATGACCGGCTACCAAGAAATCTTTACCGACCCTTCATACTTCGGGCAAATTATGGTAACCACCAATGCACATATTGGAAATTACGGTATCAAAAACGACGAAATTGAGTCGGAAAGCATAAAAATTGCCGGCCTAGTGTGCAAAAATTACAGCATACCTTACAGCCGCAAAGAGGCAAACCAATCTATTCAAGAATATTTCGAAGAAGATCAGATAGTAAGTATTTCTGACATTGATACCCGCTCTTTAGTGCGCCACATTCGCAGTAAAGGGGCCATGAATGCCATTATCTCTTCAGAAATTTTAGATATTGATACGCTCAAAAAGAAATTAGCCAACGTACCCTCTATGGACGGTCTCGAACTTTCTTCGCAGGTATCTACCAAAACGCCCTATTTTGTGGGCAACGAAAACGCCAGCTACCGAGTGGCTGTGCTCGATTTAGGCGTAAAGAAAAATATCTTACGTAATTTCGAAAACCGCGATGTTTACGCAAAGGTATTTCCAGCAAAAACCACTTTCGAAGAGATGGAAGCGTTTAAGCCTCATGGCTATTTCATTTCTAACGGCCCCGGCGATCCGTCGGCAATGCCCTACGCCATTGCTACCGTAAAAACCATTTTAGCCGCCAACAAGCCTTTATTTGGTATTTGCTTAGGCCATCAGCTATTGGCCTTAGCCAACGATATACGTACCGTAAAAATGTTTAACGGTCACCGCGGTTTAAACCACCCGGTAAAAAACATCATCATCGATCATTGTGAGGTTACGTCGCAAAACCACGGGTTTGGCGTAGTACCCGACGATGTACGCAGTTCCGACAAAGTAGAAATTACCCACATCAACCTAAACGACCAATCTATTGAGGGCATTCGGGTAAAGGGCAAAAAAGCTTTTTCGGTACAATACCACCCCGAATCATCGCCGGGCCCGCACGATTCCCGCTATTTATTCGATGATTTTATCAAATTAATGAACGCATAAAATATTAATAACAGAAACAACAATACTATGAGCTTAATTTTAGATGTACATGCCCGCCAAATTCTAGACTCTAGAGGCAACCCTACCATTGAGGTAGATGTAATTACCGAAAATGGAATATTAGGCCGTGCGGCCGTACCTTCTGGTGCCTCTACAGGTATCCACGAGGCAGTAGAACTTCGCGACGAAGACAAAGCTGTATATATGGGCAAAGGCGTATTGCAAGCCGTTAAAAATGTAAACGAAATTTTAGCCGAAGAGCTTATTGGGGTTGATGTGTTTGAACAAAATGCTATTGATACCTTAATGATAAAATTAGACGGTACCGAGAATAAAGGCAAAATTGGCGCCAATGCCATTTTAGGGGTTTCTTTAGCCGTAGCCAAAGCTGCTGCACAAGAAAGCCGCCAACCTTTATACCGTTATATTGGCGGAGTAAATGCCAATACCTTGCCTATTCCGATGATGAACATTGTAAACGGTGGTTCGCACTCAGATGCGCCTATCGCTTTCCAAGAGTTTATGATTATGCCGGCCGGAGCTCCTTCGTTCTCTGAGGCGCTCCGTTGGGGTACCGAAGTGTTTCACAACCTTAAAAAGATTTTACACGACCGTGGTTTATCTACAGCTGTAGGCGATGAAGGTGGTTTTGCACCCGCGTTCGAGGGTACCGAAGATGCCGTAGAAACCATTTTAAAAGCTATTGAAAAAGCAGGCTACAAACCAGGAAAAGACATTTATTTAGCTTTTGACTGTGCCGCATCTGAATTTTATAAAGATGGCAAATACGATTATACCAAATTTGAGGGTGCCAAAGGAGCCATTCGCAGCAGCGCCGAACAAGCCGATTATTTGGCTTCTTTGGCCGCTAAATACCCTATCATTTCTATTGAAGATGGTATGGCCGAAGACGATTGGGCCGGCTGGAAATTATTAACCGAGAAAATTGGCGATAAAATACAGCTAGTAGGCGACGATTTATTTGTAACCAATGTAAAACGTTTACAACAAGGTATTGATACCGATACGGCCAACTCTATTTTGGTAAAAGTAAATCAAATTGGTTCGCTAACCGAAACCATTAATGCGGTTTCTTTAGCACAAAACAGTGGTTATACCTCTGTAATGAGTCACCGTTCTGGCGAAACAGAAGATGTAACCATTGCCGATTTAGCCGTTGCTTTAAATTGCGGACAAATTAAAACTGGCTCTGCTTCACGTTCAGATAGGATTGCTAAATACAATCAATTATTACGTATCGAAGAAGAATTAGGTGCATCTGCACGTTTTATTGGTAAAGATTTTAAATACTTAAAAAAATAAGTTAATCCTTAACCTATAGCAGCTATGAAAAAGATACTCACACTCGTTTCTAACAAGTACTTCTTAGCTAGCGTGGCCTTTTTAGTATGGATGCTTTTTTTCGATTCTAACGATTTTATCTCCCAGTACGAATACCGTACACAAGTAGC
>JBJTNJ010000136.1:0-9767 GCA_046074005.1 Sphingobacteriaceae bacterium | reverse complement strand
CTTAAAAGGTGAAATTACTCCTCAAGGTGCAAAAAACGAAGCTTTACAAATTCTTTCGGCAGTTTTATTAACTGAGAAAAAAGTAACCATCAGCAATATCCCCGATATTAAAGATGTAAATAAGCTAATTGAATTATTGGGCGATTTGGGCGTTACGATTGAGCGCATAAATAAAGACACCTATACCTTTGAGGCTAAAAATATCGACTTAGATTTCTTTCAATCGGCGGCCTTTAGATCTAAAGGTGGGAGTTTAAGAGGTTCTATTATGATTGTGGGGCCGCTGTTGGCTCGTTTTGGCAAAGCAGCTATTCCGAAACCAGGTGGCGACAAAATTGGCCGCAGACGCTTAGACACTCACTTCTTAGGATTTGAAAAACTAGGTGCCCGTTTCGATTACGATGCAAAAACAAATTTCTTTACGGTAGATGCCAGCAACCTAAAAGGAACCTATATTTTATTAGATGAGGCTTCGGTAACCGGAACGGCAAACGTAGTAATGGCAGCGGTATTAGCTAAAGGCACCACCACCCTGTACAATGCTGCCTGCGAACCTTACTTACAGCAATTGTGCAAAATGCTTAACCGCATGGGTGCAAAGATTTCGGGTATTGGCTCTAATTTATTAACCATTGAAGGGGTAAGCAAATTAGGCGGTACCGAGCACCGCATGTTGCCCGATATGATTGAAATTGGCTCCTTCATTGGCTTAGCCGCTATGACCCAATCGGAAATTACCATCAAAGATGTACATTTCGAAGAGCTGGGAATTATTCCAGAAATTTTCCGCCGATTAGGTATTCAACTAGAACGCCGTGGCGATGATTTATTTATTCCGGCACAAAAACACTACGAAATAGAGAGTTTTATTGATGGTTCTATTATGACCATTGCCGATGCGCCATGGCCTGGCTTTACCCCCGATTTGTTGAGCATTATTTTGGTGGTAGCTACACAAGCAAAAGGAACCGTGCTCATTCACCAAAAAATGTTTGAGAGCCGTTTATTCTTTGTAGATAAACTAATTGATATGGGTGCACAAATTATTCTTTGCGATCCGCACCGAGCTACCGTAATTGGGTTAGATCGTAAAGTAAAATTAAAAGGCTTAGAGATGACTTCTCCAGATATTCGTGCCGGAGTTTCGCTCTTAATTGCAGCTTTATCTGCCGAAGGCAAATCAATTATTCATAACATTGAACAAATTGAGCGGGGCTATCAGAATATCGACGAACGTTTATTGGCTTTAGGGGCCAATATTAAACGCATTAACGCCGATAAACCTTCACATTAATTTTAGCCAACGTACTAAAGTCTAAGAAAAGGCATTAATAGAAGTATATGCTTCTTAAAGGTGCCAAACTTCTACTTCTATTATCACTTATTAGCGGATTGTTCGGCTATTGGGGTGCATTTACCAAATCTGGCAATCACCTTTTCGATGAAATGAGTGGCATTATCCCTTATGTTTTCGGATTGGGGATCTGCCTTGGTTCGTTAGCTACGGCCCTAATTTTACTCCTCATACACTACTTCCGACTTTCTAGAACTAAGCAGAAATAGCGTTAATAATGTCATATTGAGTAATAATTTCAAAAGTTCCGTTTTCGCACTCAATTAATACCGCCGAATTTTCTTTGGTAATTAACTTCGATAGCTGATCGATGGAGGTATTAAACGATACAAAAGGAAAAGGTGCCGACATGATTTCTTTTACGCTACTGCTACGTAAACTTGGATTTTCCAGCAGTTTATTCAAAATATCTGATTCGGTTATTTTGCCAACTACAAGCCCTTCTTGCGTAACCGGTATTTGTGAAATTCCGAGGGTTTTCATAGTATTAATGGCCTCTAAAACGGTTTTTAGACAATCAATTGTTACAATTTCTTGTGTACCACGCTTTTGAAGGATAGACTTAGCCGTAAGCTTTTCGTCTTGCAAGAACCCACGTTCACGCAACCAATCGTCGTTATACATTTTGGCTAAATAACGAGTGCCGTGATCATGAAAAATAATCACAACCACATCATTGGCTGTTAATTCGCCCTTAAGTTGCAATAAACCCGCAACCGCCGATCCTGCCGAATTCCCTGCAAATATGCCTTCTTTACGAGCAATTTCACGGGTCATGAGGGCCGCATCTTTATCGGTTACTTTCTCAAAGCGATCTATCAAGCTAAAATCAACATTGGCTGGTAAAAAATCTTCGCCAATACCCTCGGTGATATAGGGATAGATTTCGTTTTTATCAAACTCACCGGTTTCTTTATACTTTTTAAATACGGATCCATAGGTATCTATTCCCCATACTTTTATATTCGGTTTTTTTTCTTTTAAATACTTTGCGGTACCCGAAATGGTGCCACCAGTACCTACTCCTACCACCAAGTGCGTAATTTTTCCTTCAGTTTGTTCCCAAATTTCGGGGCCGGTTTGCTCGTAATGTGCCTGAGAATTAGATAAATTATCATATTGATTGGGCTTCCAAGAATTAGGTACTTCCCGCTCTAAACGACTAGAAACCGAATAATACGAACGCGGATCTTCAGGCTCTACGTTGGTGGGACACACAATTACTTCGGCACCAAATGCACGCAAGGCGTCTACTTTTTCTTTAGATTGCTTATCTGTTGTGGTAAAAATACATTTGTAACCCTTTACTACCGCTGCAATGGCCAAGCCCATACCGGTATTTCCCGAAGTTCCTTCAATAATGGTACCTCCCGGCTTTAGTGCCCCACTACGTTCGGCATCTTCAATCATTTTCAAGGCCATGCGGTCTTTAATAGAATTGCCCGGATTGGTGGTTTCTATTTTAGCCAATACCGTTGCCGGCACGCCCTTTACAATGCTGTTTAATTGCACTAAGGGAGTGTTACCAATGGTTTCGAGAATGTTTTTATACCACATATAAGGTGTTTAGAATTTCAAGTGTTTTACAGTTAAGCCATTATTAATTAATTGCTTCAACGAGTTTATTCCTACTTTAAGGTGATCTTCTACATAATGTGCCGTTACGGTGGTATCGCTCTCTGCAGTTTTTACTCCTTCTGGTACCATAGGCTGATCGGATACCAATAACAAGGCTCCAGTAGGAATTTCATTTGCAAATCCAGTGATAAAAATCGTAGCGGTTTCCATATCTACCGCCATGGCTCTAATGGTTTGTAAATGTTTTTTAAACTCTTTATCGTGCTCCCATACCCTCCGGTTGGTGGTGTAAACGGTTCCTGTCCAATAATCTAACGAATGATCTCTTATAGTAGTAGAAATTGCTTTCTGCAAAGCAAACGAAGGTAAAGCGGGTACTTCAGCCGGGAAATAATCGTTGGAAGTTCCTTCGCCACGAATAGCAGCAATTGGTAAAATTAAATCACCTAAGGCATTCTTTTTCTTTAAACCACCACATTTACCCAAAAATAAAACAGCCTTTGGATTAATAGCGCTTAATAGGTCCATCATGGTAGCTGCCATAGCGCTACCCATACCAAAATTAATAAGGGTAATTCCATTGGCCGATACGCTTTGCATAGGCTTGTCTAAACCAAGAATAGGTGCATTGTCGTTCCATTCAGAAAATAAGGTTAAGTATTTAGAAAAATTGGTTAACAAGATGTAATCTGTAAACTCATGCAATTCTCTTCCGGTGTATCTCGGAAGCCAATTTTTTACAATTTCTTCTTTACTTTTTAGTCCTTTCTTTACCGGTGTTTCGGTTGCTTTTTCATTTTTCATATCGCAATAGTTTAATCTACAAAAAACCCCGAAAGTTCGGGGCTTATGTTTAGGCAACTTTTAATTTTCTTAAATCAGATTTTTCAAATTTATCTAAGGCATACTCCAAACTAATGGCCAGATTTTTGAGCGGTTTTCCCGAGGGTATTTCAAACATGGCATCCATCATAATGGCTTCGCAAATGGAGCGCAATCCGCGGGCTCCAAGCTTAAATTCCATGGCTTTATCTACCACAAAGTCTAACACCTCGGGGTCAAAAGTGAGGCTTACTCCTTCGTATTCAAACAATTTCTGGTATTGTTTTATTAAGGAGTTTTTGGGCTCACTTAAAATGCTGCGTAGGGTGGCTTTATCTAATGGATTTAAGTGGGTAAGCACCGGTACTCGTCCAATTAACTCAGGGATTAGGCCAAAAGATTTTAAATCTTGTGGGCTTAAGTATTTGTAGAGATTTTCTTTATCAACTTCGGTGCTTTCTTTTTCTACTTTATAGCCTACAGTTTGGGTGCGTAAGCGGTTGGCTATTTTTTTCTCAATGCCATCAAATGCACCGCCGCAAATAAACAAGATATTGTTGGTATTCACCGGAATCATTTTCTGATCTGGGTGCTTACGTCCGCCCTGAGGAGGTACGTTCACAATGGTACCTTCTAGTATTTTTAGGAGCGCTTGTTGTACCCCTTCGCCAGATACATCTCTTGTAATGGATGGGTTATCGCTTTTACGAGCAATTTTATCTACCTCATCAATGTATACAATACCGCGTTCTGCGGCGGCTACATCGTAATCTGCAGCTTGCAACAATCGGGTTAAAATGCTTTCTACATCTTCGCCTACATAGCCTGCTTCGGTTAGTACGGTAGCATCGCAAATGCAAAAAGGCACGTGTAAGGTTTTGGCAATGGTTTTGGCCAGTAGGGTTTTTCCGGTACCGGTTTCGCCCACCATCATGATATTCGATTTTTCGATCTCTACCTCATCGGCGCTTACCTTTTGATTTAGGCGTTTGTAGTGGTTATATACCGCTACGGCTAGCACTTTTTTGGCTTCATCTTGGCCAATAACGTATTGGTCGAGGTGTTGCTTAATTTCTATCGGTTTTAATAAATTAATGGCCGATTGTGCCGATTTTTTAGTACGTACTGCCGATTCATCGGCTACTATTTGGCTGGCTTGGGTAACGCATTTATCGCAGATATGTGCATCGAGACCGGCAATAAGCATGAGGGTATCTTGCTTACCAGAACCGCAAAAAGAGCAGTTAATATCTTTTGAATGCTGTTTACTCATCTTATTTTGTTGCAGAGGTTCCCGCCAATACTTCATCAATCATGCCAAAATCTTTGGCTTCTTGGGCAATCATCCAATAATCGCGATCAGAAGCATCGTGTACTTTCTCGTAAGTAGCACCCGAATGTTTGGCAATAATTTCGTACAATTCTTTTTTCAATTTTAAGATTTCACGAGCGGTAATTTCAATATCAGAAGCCTGCCCTTGAACACCTCCTAGTGGTTGGTGAATCATTACTCGTGAATGTTGCAGGGCAGCACGTTTTCCTTCGGCACCGGCGCAGAGTAGTACCGCAGCCATTGAAGCGGCCATACCGGTACAAATAGTGGCCACATCGGGGCTAATGTATTGCATGGTATCATAAATACCCAAGCCGGCATAGACCGAACCGCCTGGCGAATTGATATAAATTTGAATATCACGCTTAGCGTCGGTTGATTGTAAAAACAATAACTGTGCTTGAATAATGTTGGCAATATTATCGTAAATGGCATCGCCTAAGAAAATGATGCGGTCCATCATTAATCTAGAAAATACGTCCATTTGAGCCACATTTAACTGGCGTTCTTCGATAATATAGGGTGTCATTGACATAGGAATAGCACTTTGCTCTACTCGAGCCATAAAGCTATCTACGTGCTGACTGCCAATGCGGTGATGTTTTACCGCATATTTACGAAATTCATTTTTATCTATGTTCATCTGTGAAGATTTAAGCAAGTTCTAAGAACTTGTTGTAAGCAATTTCCTTGGTATCTAAGGTAACTACTGATTTTAAATAATCAAACACTTTTAAGGCCTTTACCTCATCAAAAATTCGGTTGGCGTTTTCTTTGTTCTGCAAAAACTGTACCGTGTATTCGGCCAGTTGTTCTTCAGGTAAAGCCTGTGGGCTATACATGCGGAATTGCCCATCTAAACGGGCTTTTGCTGTTTGAAAAACATCTTCGTATTTAATCTCAATGGCATTGTCCTTAATAATTTTATTTTCAATTAAGGTCCATTTTAAATTCTGAGCAAAATTGGCATAATCGGCATCAATTTCAGCTGCAGTTAAATTCTCATTAGTGGCCAATAACCAGCGCTTTAAAAAGGCATCTGGCAAGCTAAATTTAGCTTTTTCGGTACCAAATTTGTATAAATCGTTTTGTAAGCGTTGTTCTGCATTTTGCTGCATCATGCTTTCTAACTCTTCGGTAATTTTTGCTTCAAATTCTTTCTCGTTTTTAACGGTATCTTTACCAAATAGTTTATCAAAAAACTCTTGATTTAAATCGGCTTCCTCTAAACGGTTAATGTTTTTAACGGTAAACTGAAAATCAGATTTTAATCCGTTTACCGCTTCTTCTTCTACGTTTAATAGTTTGGCTATTTGCGTAGCATCTGAAGCAAAGGCTTTATTTAAATCCAAGGTTACTACCGCACCTTTTTTAAGGCCGATAAGTGATTTTTTGATTTTAGAATCACTTACTAAATCTAAACGGATAGAGGCTTTATCGTTACCAAAACCACCTTCGTAAGGCGATCCGTCTTTGGCTAATTGTACCAATTCTCCAAACATCACATCATCATCAGCGGCAACTTCAGGATTGGTCATTTTACCGTAGCTTTTGCGCAGGTTTTTGCTACGAGAAGCCAAGGTATCTTTATCTACCTTAATTTTGTAGTAAGGCAATTTATCTTTTGCAGAAAAGCTTAAGCTAAACTCAGGAGCTAGGCCCAATTCGTATTCGAACTCAAACTCATCGTTAAAATCCCATTTAGGCTCTTTAGTATCGTCCATTTTAGGCAATGGCTGTCCCAAAACTTCTACTTTATTATCTGTTAGGTAGGTATTTACCGTATCACTTAACAAGGTATTAATCTCGTCTACTAGAATGCTTTTACCGTACATTTTTTTAATGTGTGCGGCAGGCACCATGCCCGGACGAAATCCAGGAATTTTAGCCTTTTTAGCTTGTTCTTTAATGGCTTTCTCTACACGATCTTGATAATCGGCAGGCGAAATTTTTACTTTAATTAGAGCGTTTAGTTGATCGATTTTTTCCTGAGTGATATTCATTTTTAAACCTTTTGTGTTCAATTGATACAAAAATCCCCCCGTTTTATTGGGGGGATTTGGTGCGGATGAAGGGACTCGAACCCCCACGCCGTGAAGCGCCAGATCCTAAGTCTGGTGCGGCTACCAATTACGCCACATCCGCATTTTTAGGATTATTTGGACTGCAAAATTACGCTTTTTTCAGTGATTACAAACTAAAAAAATGAATATTTTATTGTGGATGATAAATACGCTCTGCAGTACGCAACACCTCCGTTTTATTCAAGGTCATTTTTTTAGTTTGCTGTTTCACAAATAAGGGCATTTGATCGGTATAATGCACACTTTTAGGGTCCGCTGAAGCACCGTAACAGTTCACACTTTCTATCTCGGGACCATCTTTGGCAAAATGCACAAGTTCTATATAGGCATCACCCTGCATGTCTTTGATTTGTCCATTTTTATACGGTTCGGCATGGGTAGCAGCTAGTACGTCGGGCATTCCGCCTACCGCCATACTTACTTTACCTCGAATTAAGCGTTGATAATTGGCAAATGGAACGTTTACAGAACTAAAGTATTTATTAAAGTAGGCTTTGCTTTCTACCAAGGCTTGCTTGCATTCAGCAGCAGTGTAGGTACCAAAAAAACGGCCTTGGCTTTTCAGCTTTGCATCAATAATATAATAGGTTTGACTAAATATACTGGCACCAATACTGGTGGTATCGGCCTTGCGATCCCAGGTTTTTAAAATACGAAGCACATCGGCAATTTCCGGATTTTTGGCTTCATCTAACAGAAACAGGCTGTCTATATTGGTATAAAAGGCCAATTTTTGAGGCAATTGACGATCAAACTTAATGCGTTTAAATTCTTCGAATGTAAATTTATCTTTGGCAGCTACCTGCTCCATAAAGCGTACACTACGATTATTTTCCCACGTTTCGTAACCCATAGTTTTATCGTAATTTTTTGCCGAAATATTCTCTGCTGCAGCTGTAGAATTAAATGGACTATGGTTGGTATTAAATACATAGCCTGCGGTAGGTTTTAACACTTGTGGCAATTCGCTCACTTTATGGTAGTTTGTCCACAAAGTTTTAGACGTATTTCCCGGTAGCGTTCCTTTCCAATTATAGCTAGAATCGCGAAGCGGTAATTTCCCGTTACTGAGGTAAAAGATGGTGTCTCTTTTATCGGCATATACAATATTATAGCCCGATATAGCGCCCATTTGCAGGGCTTTATTAAACTCGGTAAAATTGGTGGCTTTATTCATGGTATACCACTGCTCCAAAGCTCTAATTTCATCTAAGGCACCTGTACGAATACTAAAGGTTCCCTTTTTAGAAATAACCGTAGGGCCGTATTTACTCCAATAGGCTGCTTTTTGTACGGTAATAGGAACAATGCCTCCTAGATTAATTTTCAAGGGAATTTTCTTTTCTTCTAAATTCACCCATTGCCCATCGAACTTGTATTGTTTAGGGTTTTGAGGATTTATTTCTAGTTGATAGGTGTCTAATTTATCTGGATAATTTACGGTATGAGCCCAACCTAAATTTTCGTTTACTCCGTGTAAAATACTGGGTGCACCCGGGAATAAGGCACCTAGTATGTTCCACCCTTCTTCGCTACACAATTGTGCTTCATAAAAAGCTACGGGGCCCTCTAAAGGCTGGTGTGCATTAATGGCCAAGTACACGCTGCCGTCTGTAGTTTTAGCCGAATTAAAGGCAAAAGCATTCGATCCGCCTGGTTTTAGAAAATCCATAGTAGCTACTTTTCCATCAAAAATTGCTTTTAAGGCTTGGTCGGCGCCGGAACTTATGGCTAGCTGCAATACCGAAAATGCCAACATATCTTTTGGCGTAACAGGAAACAATGCGGGAACCAAGACCTGTTTTTTATGAGCTTTGGCGTAGGCGTTAAAGCCTTGGGCATAACCTAATAATACCGATTTAAATTGCGGTGAAATATCTTTTTGATATCGGGCTTCTACCAATTCCTTGGTTCTAAACAGTTGCGCTACGTAATCAATTTGTGCACCCTTTTTACCTTTTAATAGGCCCAACATCCCCTTTCCAGCCAAATACGAAGTTTGGATGGTAGCAAAATCATCCTCAGCATGCGCCCATGCTAGGCCATATGCTACTTCGGCATCGGTTTTAGCAAAAATGTGTGGCACCCCCCATTTATCGCGGGCAATTTGAATGTTTTTAGGATTAATTTCTTGAGCACTGCTTTGGTGTGCAGCGGCTACTAAAAAGAAAAATACAACTAGTTTTTTCATGCGAAATAGATGTTTAAACAAGAGTACCAAAGTACAGAATCTGCTCGAGTTAAAAGAATAAAAAAAACTCCTGAGCCAATAACCCAGGAGTTTTAAACAAACCTGTAAACCTAACTTAAATAGTTTCTAAAAAACCTGCTTTAGGGCGACGTACTTTTTTGGCGGTTACCAAGTAGTCGTTCGCCTCGTCGCGGTTACCAAGTACCAATACCACGGCACTCTTTAATCCTTTGGCAGCTAAGCCCAAGGCCTCATCTAGTGCAGCGGGGTTAAATCCTTCCATTGGGGTGCTATCTACTCCTTCAAAAGCTGCTGCAACTAAACCAAAACCTAAAGCAATATACGCTTGTTTTGCAAACCATGCTTGTAAATCTTCTGGAGATTTACCTTGCAAAGCACCTGCTA
>JBJTNJ010000135.1:0-4071 GCA_046074005.1 Sphingobacteriaceae bacterium | reverse complement strand
GCTTGTTGTAATTTGCATAGGGGTCACGCAGATCTTCTAATTTCCTGGATTTTGCTGCCAAATCTTTTTCAATAGCAAACACCACTTTTGCAGCCTTATTGGCATCGCTTTCTGTTAAGCCCGATAATTTAAGCATGGCTGGTAAGTGCGTTTCGGCATAATCTTTACGGATATCGCTTGTTTTTTTATCGGTATTAAAATAGTAATCGCGGTTGGGTAAGCCTAAGCCACCTTGCCACAAGTGTAAAGCCATTCTATCGCTTTTCTTAGCATCCTGGTAAATACCCGGGCTAATAAAAGTGCTTACACCAATGGTATGTAAATGTGCAATGTTAGCTAACAAGCTTTTTACATCATGTATCTGGTCAATAGCGTCAAATTCGCCTTTTAATGGGCTAAGGCCTTGTTGTTCTATCTTCACAGAGTCCATGCCACTGGCATAAAAATCGCCAATCTTTTGGCTATTGCTTCCTTTGGCTCCCTGCTCTTTTAGCGCATCTTCATTGATTTTTCTTAGTTGGTTGCGAATTTCTTCATTCACCAAATTGCCAATACCCCAAGCAGAATAGGCTGCCGGAATTGGATTTTTCTTAATCCAGCCACCGTTAGCATAAGCGAAAAAATCGCTACTAGGATTGGCCGTAGTATCTAAATTTTTGAATACGGCATCTTTATCTGGTCCCGGATTGGCAGTGTGAGAACATCCACTGTTTACTGTGATGATAAATAAGCTTAGGGCTAAGGGTAACAATAGTGCTTTTTTCATGTGCAAGATTTTTTCAAACTTAAGAAGAACTGAATCAATTTTTACTAAAAATCCCCTCGATTTTCACCAAGGGGATTTTGACCAACCAAATTGTAACCAAAAGTACTAGATACGAGAATCTCAATACTTATAAGACCTTAACGTAAAGTGAATTGCAATTGTTTTATAGAACGCATTTTTTTTGTTTTTGTACCCTACAATTTGTGTCGAATTCCGTAGCTTTATGCCCCGACACTGAGTCGGGATTTTCGCCTAGCACGCATAAAAAAATCCCCTATTTTTAGAGCCCTATGCCCAAAGACACTTCCATTAAATCCGTCCTAATTATTGGTTCTGGACCTATTATCATCGGCCAAGCCTGTGAGTTTGATTATTCCGGATCGCAAGCCGCACTTTCTTTAAAAGAAGAAGGCATAAGCGTCTCTATCATTAATTCGAACCCGGCAACCATTATGACCGATAAGGTGATTGCCGATCATGTGTATTTATTGCCCTTAACCTGCGAAAGTATTGAGCAGATTTTAACCGAGCAAAAAATAGATGCGGTATTGCCCACCATGGGTGGCCAAACGGCCCTAAATCTTTGTATTGAGGCCGACGAGCAGGGCATTTGGAAAAAACACGGAGTAAAAGTAATTGGCGTAGATGTAGCGGCTATTGAAAAAACCGAAAACAGGGAAGAGTTTCGCAAACTGATGGTGGAGATTGGTGTAGGCGTAGCGAAATCGAAAATTGCCAATTCCTTTTTAGAAGGAAAAGAAGCCGCTCAAGACATTGGTTTCCCACTGGTTATACGCCCAAGCTATACACTTGGGGGTAAGGGTGCAGGTTTTGTGCATAAAAAAGAAGACTTTGATACGGCTTTAAGCCGTGGCTTGCAAGCATCGCCTACCCACGAGGTATTGGTAGAGCAGGCGGTATTGGGCTGGAAAGAATATGAGCTTGAATTGCTTCGCGATAATAAAGACAATGTGATTATTATTTGCTCTATCGAGAATTTCGACCCGATGGGCATTCATACCGGCGATTCTATTACGGTGGCCCCAGCCATGACGCTGAGCGATCGGTGTTACCAAGACATGCGCAACCAAGCCATTAAAATGATGCGGGCCATTGGCAATTTTGCCGGCGGCTGTAATGTGCAGTTTTCGGTAAATCCGGCTAACGACGAAATTATTGCCATTGAAATTAACCCACGTGTTTATCGTTCATCGGCATTGGCCTCTAAAGCAACAGGATATACTATTGCTAAAATTGCCGCTAAATTGGCTATTGGATATAATTTGGATGAATTAGAAAATCAAATTACCAAAACTACCTCGGCGTATTTTGAGCCAACTTTAGATTACGTAATTGTAAAAGTTCCACGTTGGAACTTTGATAAATTTAAAGGAGCCAATACCGAGTTGGGCTTACAAATGAAATCGGTAGGGGAAGTAATGGGTATTGGCCGCAGCTTTATTGAGGCCTTGCAGAAAGCTTGCCAAAGTTTAGAAACTAACCGTTTGGGCTTAGGTGCCGATGGCCGCCAAAGCCGCAACCTCGAAGAAATTATGCACAGTTTGGAGCACCCAAGCTGGGACCGTTTATTCCACGTTAAAGATGCCTTTAGTTTAGGTGTTCCGATGGAATCTATTCGAAAAATTACCAATATAGATAAGTGGTTCTTGGTGCAAATACAAGAATTGGTAAACCTAGAGCAAGAACTTAAAAATTATACTTTAGAAACCATTTCTAAAGAATTTTTCATCACCCTAAAACAGCGGGGTTATTCTGATGCGCAATTGGCTTGGCTGTTGAGCAATGTAACAGAAGATGAGGTATACCAACGCCGTAGAGAATTGGGAATAAAACGAGTATATAAAATGGTAGATACCTGTGCGGCAGAGTTTCCGGCACAAACGCCTTACTATTACTCTACGTTTGAAGATGAAAACGAATCGGAAGTATCTGCTAAGAAAAAAATTGTGGTATTAGGTTCGGGCCCGAACCGTATTGGCCAAGGTATTGAGTTCGATTATTCTTGTGTACACGGCTTATTAGCGGCTAAAGAAGCCGGTTATGAAGCCATTATGGTAAACTGTAACCCAGAAACGGTTTCTACCGATTTTAACATGGCCGATAAGCTCTACTTTGAACCGGTGTTTTGGGAACATGTTCGCGAAATTATTGATTTAGAAAAACCCGAAGGTGTAATTGTGCAATTGGGTGGCCAAACGGCTCTTAAAATGGCCGAAAAACTTCATGAAAATGGTATCAAGATTATTGGCACTTCTTTTAATAATATGGATATTGCCGAAGACCGCGGTCGTTTCTCTGATTTATTAAAAGACCTTGATATTCCCTATCCGAAATATGGGGTAGCCGAAAGTGCTGAAGAAGCCTTAGAAGTTGCTCACGAGGTAGGCTATCCGGTATTGGTACGCCCAAGTTATGTATTGGGTGGCCAAGGGATGAGTATTGTAATTAACGATGAAGACCTAGAGAATGCCGTGGTAAAATTGCTGCGTGCCATGCCAGGAAATCGGGTGCTTATAGATCATTTCTTAGATAGAGCTGAAGAAGCCGAATCTGATTCTATTTGCGACGGTGAAGATGTGCACATTATTGGTATGATGGAGCATATTGAACCTGCCGGTATTCACTCTGGCGATTCGAGTGCGGTATTGCCGCCATTTAGTTTGAGCCCTGCGGTGCAAAGCAAAATGGAAGAGTACACGGTTAAATTAGCTAAAGCTCTAGATGTTCGTGGATTGTTAAACATACAGTTTGCGGTAAAAAATGAAGACGTATATGTTATTGAGGCAAACCCTCGTGCATCTCGTACGGTACCATTTATTGCCAAAGCCTACGATGTGCCCTATATTAACATTGCTGCTAAAGTGATGATGGGCTTTAAGAAATTGAAAGATTTTACTATTGAGCGCAAGCTAAAAGGCTATGCCATTAAAGAGCCGGTTTTCTCTCACGATAAATTCCCAGAAATTGAGAAAGAGTTAGGCCCAGAAATGAAATCTACCGGCGAAGCTATTCGGTTTATTAAAGATTTAGAAGATCCGTACTTTATTAAATTGTACAAAGAGAAATCAATGTATTTAAGTAAGTAGCGTGTGAGGCTTTTAGCCAAAAAGTGTTGAGAACACTTCTTCTACCTTGGCCACGGTTTTGATTTCTATCTGGTAGCGGCTTAAGTCTAAGCCTTTCTTATTGTATTTAGAAATATAAATTTGCTCAAAGCCCAATTTTTCGGCTTCCGCAATGCGTTGCTCTATTCGATTTACAGCTCTAATTTCGCCCGATAAACC
>JBJTNJ010000134.1:0-9570 GCA_046074005.1 Sphingobacteriaceae bacterium | reverse complement strand
TGAGAAAAATTTAGGGATTTGACAACAGCGATTGCGGCTATTTTTTATGCCACTTAGCAAAAAAGTCCCACAGCACAATACCGGCCGATACCACCACATTAAAGGAGTGTTTGGTGCCAAATTGAGGAATTTCTAGGCAGCCATCTACCAGGTTCATTACTTCATCGTTTACGCCATTTACTTCGTTTCCTAAAATAATGGCATACTTTGTATTCAATTCGGGCATAAAATCGGTAAGCATACTACTTTCGCTGGCTTGCTCTAATGCTAAAATGGTATATCCCTTTGCTCTTAAATCGAGCACCGCAGCTGCCGTGTTTGTAAAATACGACCAGTCTACCGATTGCGTGGCCCCTAGAGCTGTTTTTTCAATTTCTCGGTGAGGTGGTTGAGCGGTAATGCCACACAAAACAATAGATTCGAGCGCAAAACCATCTGCCGTTCTAAAAATAGATCCTACGTTGTGTAGGCTGCGTACTTCATCTAATACCAATACAATAGGTAGTTTTTCTTGTGTTTTAAATTCGTCTACACTTACTCTGTTTAGTTCGTCTAGTTTTAATTTGGCCATGCACAAAAGTAGCTAGATTTAGCTAAACCTATAATATTTGTTTTTTTAGCTTAAAAACTGATTTTTTCATTAGTTTTAATGTTCTAATTCTATGCACACAACGTCTACATTTATTTGTCAGCATCAGGGTCGCGATGTTTTTGTTTTTACCTTACGCAATAGCCAAGGCATGACGATAGATCTCACTAATTATGGTGGGATTATACAAGCCATCAAGGTGCCCAATAAAGAAGGAAATTTGGTAGATGTGGTATTAGGTTTTGATAACGTTTCGGATTATTGGTCAGAAGAATACCTACAAAACTATCCATATTTTGGGGCACTTATTGGGCGTTATGCCAATAGAATTGCTCAAGGGCAATTTAGTATCGATGAAAAAAAATATCAACTGAGTACCAATGCCGGCAAACACCAGTTGCATGGTGGGCTAGAAGGCTTTGATAAGAAAGTGTGGGAGGTGCTTGCTAGCAGCAAACAAGAAGTGCTTTTGCAGTACGAAAGTAAAGATGGAGAAGAAGGCTTTCCTGGAAATGTGCGAATTCAGTTGCGTTTTAGCCTAAGTGATGCGAATGAGTTAACACTGTTAATGACTGCTCAAAGTGATCAAGCTACGCCACTTAATTTAACCCACCATGGGTATTTTAATTTAGAAGGATCGGGCCATATTGGTTCGCACCAATTGCAAATTGCTGCCACACACATTTTAGTGCAAGATGCTGATTTAGTGCCTACCGGCGTATTAAAAGCGGTAGAGGGAAGTGCGCATGATTTTACACAGCCTAAAGCAATTGCTGCAGATTGGGATACTACTATTGGTTATGATCAAACCTTTGTATTAAACGCTCTACATACTACGGAAGCCGCAGCGAAGGTATACGCTCCCCAAAGCGGTATTTGTATGGAACTTTTTACCAATCAGCCTGCCATACAGTTTTATACTGCAAAACATCTAGCGGAGATAAAAGGAAAAAATGAGGTTCAGTATGGCCCATTTACGGCCTTTTGTTTGGAAGATCAGGTACAGCCAGATGCGGTAAATCACCCTCATTTTCCCAATACTATTCTTCGTCCAGGCGAAACCTATAGGCACGAAACTCGGTACGTATTTTTTGTACGGGCTTAATTTTTCAACAATACATCGAACACAGCCCTAAATTCTTATTTTTACAAGCAGTCAACACCCTATACTTTGGCAAAGAATACCGGAAAAGAAACCCCTTTAATGCAACAATACAATACCATCAAGGCAAAATACCCTGGTGCGCTTTTGTTGTTTAGAGTGGGCGATTTTTATGAAACCTTTGGCCAAGATGCGGTAAAAGCATCGCAAATTTTGGGCATTGTGCTCACCCGTAGGGCCAATGGCTCGGCATCGCACATCGAGTTGGCCGGATTTCCGCACCATTCTTTAGAAACCTATTTGCCAAAATTGGTTCGAGCAGGCCAAAGGGTTGCTATTTGCGATCAATTGGAAGACCCTAAAACAGTAAAAACCATTGTAAAACGAGGGGTAACCGAATTGGTAACGCCCGGTGTGGCTACCAACGATACCATTCTTAGCCAAAAATCTAATAATTATTTAGCCTCGGTAGTGGCTGATAAAAACCAATTTGGAGTTGCTTTTTTAGATATTTCTACAGGCGAATTTTTGGTAGCCCAAGGCAATTCGGGCTATTTAGATAAATTATTACAAAGCTTTAAGCCCAGTGAGGTCATATTCCCCAAACGCTTTCACCGGGAGTTTATCGAAACCTTTGGCGATCGGTTTTATACCTATGGTTTAGAAGATTGGCCGTATACTGCCGATTATACAAACGAAATTCTCTTTAAACATTTCGAAGTAAATTCGTTAAAGGGCTTTGGTATAGAAAAAATGGCTTTAGCCAGCATGGCGGCAGGTGTAGCTTTACACTACCTCAACGAAACAGAACACCGCAATTTGCAACATATTTCGGGTCTTGCTCGTATAGAGGAAGATCGCTATATGTGGCTCGATCGTTTTACCATTCGTAACTTAGAATTGGTGGGTTCTGCCAGCGAAAATGCCATTACGCTGGTCGATATTTTAGATCAAACCCTATCGCCAATGGGCGCTCGTATGCTTCGCCGTTGGATCACCATGCCACTGAAAGATCGCAAGCCCATTGAAGATCGATTGGCTATTGTGGACTATTTGGTTGCTCGAGAAGAATTAAGAGAATTACTAGCCACCGAATTAAAGCTTATTGGTGATGTAGAACGCTTAATTTCTAAAATAGGCCTGCTAAAGGCTAACCCTAGAGAGGTGGTGCAACTAAAACGAGCCTTAGGGGCTATTGCCAATTTAAAACACTATTGTAGCCAATCAGATAATGCGGCTCTACAGGTATTGGCAGAGCAGTTAAATCCCTGTACGCTTATTCAAGAACGTTTAGAGCGGGAATTGCAAGCCGATCCTCCGGTATTGGTAATTAAAGGAGGCGTAATTGCCGAAGGCATTAATGAAGAACTTGATCGCTTGCGCAAAATAGCCTTTGGTGGCAAGGGCTACCTCATGGACTTGCAAAAACGAGAAGCCGAGGCTACCGGTATTCCATCGCTTAAAATTGCCTTTAATAATGTTTTTGGCTATTATTTAGAAGTTACCCATACCCATAAAGATAAGGTGCCGGCCGATTGGTTGCGTAAACAAACTTTGGTAAATGCCGAGCGTTACATTACGCCCGAGCTAAAAGAGTACGAAGAACAAATTTTAGGTGCCGAAGAAAAAATTAATGCCTTAGAAAATAAGTTGTTTGCCGAATTGGTATTCAGCCTAAGCGAATATATTAAGCCTATTCAGCTAAATGCACACTTGGTAGCGCAGCTAGATGTATTATTAAATTTTGCCAATACCGCTATCAAAAATCAGTATGTAAAACCACAAATTGATGAAAGCTTTGCGCTAGACATTAAGGGTGGCCGACATCCGGTAATTGAGCAGAATTTGCCCGTTGGTGAGGTGTATATTACCAACGATGTGTACTTAGATAGCGATTCGCAGCAAATTATGATTATTACAGGCCCCAATATGGCCGGTAAATCGGCTTTATTGCGCCAAACGGGCTTAATTGTTTTAATGGCCCAAATGGGCAGTTTTGTGCCTGCAAAAGAAGCACATATTGGCTTGGTAGATAAAATATTTACTAGGGTAGGTGCTTCAGATAACCTATCCTCGGGCGAATCGACCTTTATGGTAGAAATGAACGAAACGGCCAGTATACTTAATAATGTATCGGAACGAAGTTTAATTTTATTAGACGAAATTGGCCGCGGAACCAGCACTTACGATGGTATTTCCATTGCTTGGGCCATTGCTGAGTTTCTGCATAACCATCCAACCGCTCAAGCTAAAACCTTATTTGCTACCCACTACCACGAGTTAAACGAGTTAACCAACTCCTTTAACCGCATTAAAAACTTCAATGTTTCGGTAAAAGAAGTGGGTAACAAAGTCATTTTCTTACGCAAATTGGTGCCTGGCGGCAGCGAACATAGTTTTGGTATACACGTGGCAAAAATGGCCGGTATGCCGCCCAAACTGATTGCCCGTGCCAACGAAATTTTAAAACGCCTAGAGCAGGAACGTACCGGCGGAGAACATATAAAAGATAGTATTAAAAAGGTACAGCAGCAGGCCTATCAGTTGCAAATGTTTGCCATTGATGATCCGGTACTAGAAAAAATTCGCGATATGTTGAACAACCTCGATGTAAATACCCTTACGCCGGTGGAGGCTTTAATGAAACTCGACGAAATCCAACGTTTACTAAAAAATTAAGCCAAATGAAGAAACCGAAGCACGATTTTTCCTTTTGGACTCGTTATAAACAATTCGCTACCACCGAAATTCTGATGTACCTCTTAATGGTCATCGGCATTTTGGTGGGTATCCTTATCTTCAGTTAAAGAAACTTATGAAATTAAACTTAAAACGACCTTTAGCCTTTTTCGATTTAGAGAGTACCGGTGTAAACGTGGCTTCAGATCGTATTGTAGAAATATCTATTCTAAAAGCCATGCCAGATGGTTCTGAGACTATTAAAACCTTGCGCATTAATCCGCAAATACCCATCCCAATAGAAGCCTCTTTGGTACACGGCATTTATGATGCAGACATTGCAAATGCACCCACTTTTAAACAAGTTGGTGAAGAATTGGCCCGTTTTTTAGACAATTGCGATTTGGCAGGTTATAATTCTAACCGTTTTGATATTCCTATGCTAGTAGAAGAATTTTTACGTGCCGGAGTAGATTTTGATGTAGATAATCGCTTTTTTGTGGATGTGCAGAACATTTTCCACCAAATGGAGCAGCGTACGTTACGAGCGGCCTATAAATTTTATTGCGATAAAGATATTATTAATGCGCACTCTGCCGAAGCCGATATTAAGGCAACCTATGAAGTGCTGTTGGCGCAATTAGACCGCTACGAAAACAAAGAGTGGGAAGATAAAAAAGGCCAAAAAAGTATTCCAGTCCAAAATGATGTGGAAGCCCTACATCGCTTTACCAATTTAAATAAACCCGTAGATTTTGGTGCCCGCATGGTGTACAACGATAAAGGCCAAGAGGTATTTAATTTTGGCAAGCACAAAGGTCGTACTTGCGAAGAGGTGTTAAAAGCCGAACCAAGTTATTATTCGTGGATGCAACAGGGTGATTTTCCTTTAGATACCAAACGTAAATTAACCAAAATTTGGGACCGCATGCATGCGCAAAAAGAACCTGCAAAACCAAGTCCGGCTGCTTCGCAGCAAGCCAGCTTAAGTTTTGAACCCGAAAAGCCCATCGATTCAGATTTGCTGAATCAATTGAAAGATAAGTTTGGGAAGTAGTTTAAGGCTTTAAGAACTCAATATTACGCTTTAAACCCACCCACTTCGTTCGTTTTAGGGCCGATTTGGAGAACATTTTCTCGAATACCTCTTCGGTAATTTCTTCCCACTCTTTTTGGGGTAGGTTTAGTAGTTCGGCAGAAGGCATAAAGGCAACCTCTTGGTGTGGGCTGGCAAATTTATTCCAAGGGCAAACTTGCTGGCATATATCGCAACCAAAGGCCCAGTTAGCTAGCTTTCCGCTAAATTCTGCAGGAATTTCATTCTTCAATTCGATGGTGAGGTAAGAAATGCATTTACTCCCGTTCACTACATAGGGTGCCACAATAGCCTCCGTAGGGCAAGCATCTATGCACCGAGTGCAGGTGCCGCAATGGTCGGCTTGGGGTGCTACATCGTACGCCAATTCGGTATCTACAATCAATTCGGCTAAAAAGAAATAAGAACCATGTTGCTTATTGATGAGGTTGCTGTGTTTACCCAGCCATCCGAGGCCCGCTTTTTTGGCCCATGCTTTGTCTAATACCGGGGCCGAGTCTACAAAGGCACGGCCATGCACGGCTCCAATTTCTTCTTGAATACGGTTTAGTAAGGTTTTGAGCTTGGCTTTAATCACAGAGTGGTAATCTTCTCCAAAGGCATACATAGAGATTTTGGGTGCATTGGGGTCGCTTTGTTGGGCTTCCGAATAATAGTTTAAGCCTAAACTAATTATCGATTTAGCCCCATCTACCAATAAACGTGGGTCGAGGCGTTTATCGAAGTGATTCTCCATATATGCCATTTCGCCCTGATAATTATTTTTGAGCCATTTTTCAAGCAGGGGAGCTTCTTCTTCTAAAAAACTGGCCGGAGAAATGCCACAAAACAAAAAGCCCAAGCGTTGCGCTTCGGCTTTAATAAATTGGCTGTATTTTTCTACCGGGAGGGCCACAGCGATTAAAACAAGGAGCCCGTTGCTCCGGGTTTGTTTCTATCTACATGTTTATAGGCCAATTCGGTGCATTCGCGGCCACGTGCGGTACGCATTAAATAACCCTCTTGTATTAAAAAAGGTTCGTAGACTTCTTCAATAGTGCCTTCGTCTTCTCCAACGGCCGTTGCAATGGTTTTTAAACCTACGGGGCCGCCTTTAAACTTATCAATAATGGTTACCAAAATTTTATTGTCCATTTCATCGAGCCCATGCATATCAACGTTAAGGGCGTTTAAGGCAATTTGTGCAATCTCGGTGTCAATGGTTCCGGTGCCTTTAATTTGGGCAAAATCACGGGTACGGCGTAGTAGGGCATTGGCAATACGAGGGGTGCCTCGGCTACGGCGGGCAATTTCATAGGCACCTTCGTCGCTAATTGGTGTTTTTAAAATATCGGCAGAACGCAATACAATGGTGGTTAAAAGTTTAGCATCGTAATACTCTAAACGAGAATTGATGCCAAATCGGGCCCGTAAAGGTGCCGTTAATAGGCCCGAACGGGTAGTGGCACCCACCAAGGTAAATGGATTTAAGGATATTTGTACCGAACGGGCATTTGGGCCCGTTTCTAGCATAATATCAATTTTAAAGTCTTCCATGGCCGAGTATAAATACTCTTCTACCACTGGACTTAATCGGTGTATTTCGTCTATAAACAGGATATCGCCTTCTTCTAAATTGGTTAAAAGACCCGCTAAATCGCCGGGTTTATCCAATACAGGGCCCGAGGTAATTTTAATACCTACGCCCATTTCGTTGGCAATAATGTGCGAAAGGGTGGTTTTGCCCAATCCCGGAGGGCCGTGTAAAAGTACGTGGTCTAGCGCCTCTTGCCGTTGCTTTGCGGCTTGCACAAAAATGCGCAAGTTCTCGAGCAATTTATGCTGCCCCGTGAAATCTTCAAAGGCCTGCGGACGCAATACTTTTTCGATATCACGTTCTGCGGGGTTTAAATTTTCGGGACTAGGATCGAGGTTCTCGTTAAGCATGGTGCTAAATTACGAATTCATGCTTGGTTTTTTGTAGCTACGAAACCAAGAGCCTATTTTAAGTTGAATAACGCCTAAAAAAGCTTCGCGGAAAATACGGGGGCTCATTTTCGAGGTTCCTTCGGTGCGGTCGGTAAAAATAATGGGAATTTCTACTACCTTAAAGCCATGTTTTATAGCCGTAAATTTCATTTCAATTTGAAAGGCGTAGCCTACAAATTTGATTTTATTCAGCTTTATGGTTTTTAATACCTCTTTACGGTAGCATTTAAAGCCAGCCGTGGCATCTTGTATGGCTATACCGGTAATTATTCGTACATATACTGAGGCAAAGTACGACATTAATACCCTAGCCATAGGCCAGTTTACCACATTTACACCTTTAATATAGCGGGATCCGATGGCTAGATCGGCGCCGTTTAGGCAGGCCTCACGCAAGCGGGCTAAGTCTTCCGGATTGTGCGAAAAGTCGGCATCCATTTCAAAAATAAAGTCATAGGCATGTTTTAATGCCCATTTAAAGCCGTGAATATAAGCCGTACCTAAGCCTAATTTACCTTTGCGCTCTTCTAAAAATAATTGCTCCGGAAATTCTTTTTGAAGGTTTTTAACAATGTTTGCTGTCCCGTCGGGTGAGCCATCGTCAATAATTAATACATGAAAGGGGATAGCCAACGAAAACACTTTCCGAATAATTTTTTCGATGTTTTCTTTTTCGTTGTAAGTGGGTATGAGTACGAGGCTATCTGCTTTCACTAGGCTTTTATGATGGCTCAAAAATAGGATTTAAAACACATAAAAAAAACCTCTCCAGTTTTTGGAGAGGTTTTTCCACGGGGCCCGGTTTTTACTTACCGCTGTTCATTATTTTTTGAAGATACCTGCTTACCACAAATAAAATTAGAGCCGCAATACCGGCCATGCCCACAAAGAGCATGAAAAATTCGTATAATCCGCTAATTTGGTAACCCAAGAAACTAGGTATGGGTTTACCGGCTTCGGGATATAGGGCACTTAATACGCCTGCAAATTTATTGGCTGCTGCATTGGCTAAGAACCAAACGGCCATTAACAAGGATGCAAAGCGGAAGGGTGCCAATTTGTTTACCAAGGATAAGCCAATGGGCGATAAACATAATTCCCCAAAGGTATGAAAGGCATACATGCTGGTTAGCCACATCATACTTACTTTTACGCCGGGTTGTACACCTTTTACTCCGTAGGCAATAATGAGGTAGCCAATAGCCAAAAAGAATAAGCCTAAAGCCATTTTAGTAGGCGATGCGGGTTCTGCATTCCGTGCACCTAGTTTTACCCAAACCCAAGCCAATAGTGGTGCAAAACTTACCACAAAAACAGAGTTTAGCGATTGGAAGAAACTGGCTGGAACGGTAAAAAAGCCTAAATTTCGCTGGGTTTGTTCTTCGGCAAAGAAGGTAAGCGAAGCTCCGGCTTGCTCGAAAGCACTCCAGAAGAATATCACGAAGAATGACACAATGAAAATAACACTGATGCGCTGTTTTTCTATAATTGAAAGTGTTTTATCGGATAGTATCATATAGCCAATGCCTAGTACGGAAGCTACTAATAAATAAGATAGTATACCAAATACACGGGCATCTACATATAAAATACCAATAACTGCCAATGAGAATGCTAGTAGGGCAGCATATACTAGTATTTGTGCTGGTTTTAGCTCTTTTTTGCTTGCGCTCTCGGGAGTTAAACCCAGAGTCTTGCCGCTAGGGTCTACTACGTATTTATCTTTTAGTTGTTTAAAAATGAGTACACCGATTAACATGCCAATTCCGGCAGCTAAGAATCCCCAACGGAAATCAGCAGGGCTACCGGTATCGCCTAATAAACCACAAACAAATGGCCCTAATGCACCACCGGTGTTTATACCCATGTAAAAAATGGTATATGCTGCATCAATTCTACGATCGCCGGCCGAATATAATTGCCCCACCATAGAAGAGATGTTTGGTTTAAAGAAGCCATTTCCGGCAATTAATACACCCAAGCCTGCAAAAAATAGGAGGGTAGATAGGCCTGGCGAACTTTGGTAGGTGCTGCCGCAAAAGAACAACAAAAATTGCCCTATGGCCATTAATAAACCGCCGGTAATAATTGAGCGTTGGTTTCCCCAATACCTATCGGCAATATAACCACCTACCA
>JBJTNJ010000133.1:0-4705 GCA_046074005.1 Sphingobacteriaceae bacterium | reverse complement strand
CTTAAACTTCGGTGAATTTTAAATAAGTCGGCCTTATCTACCCAAAGTTCCCGTCCGGCATTATTCATTAAAGAGGCAATGGCATCTATTTGCTCACGCACTTCGGTACCTAGTACAATTTGCAGAATAGTAAGTAGTAATACCAACAGGGCAAGAATTTTTATATTTCGATTTACCGGGAAAGAAACTTTATGAAAATTCTTAGCATCGAAATAGGTATACATACTGATGGCGATGATGGCCAAAGCCACTAACATATGAACCGTTACTACCCAAGCTAGTAAATTAGTAGACACCACAATAGAACCTAGCCAGGCTTGGAAACCTATTAAAATCACATTAAACAGGCTTAAAAAGAAAATACGTTTTCGGGTTTTCAGATACGAGAAAGATAGAAAAACGGCAGCCAATAAAAACAAACCACCAATTGCACCAATTAACCGATTGATGTATTCGGTCCAAGTTTTGGCGGCGTTAAACTCCTCGGGGAGTAAAATGCTTTTATCTTCCCGAATACGTAGAGCCAAATCGCCATAGCCCAATACATCGAGGGTTTTAGCAAAGCGCTCGTTTTTTGCCACCCTACCGGCTACATATTTTTCCTGATAGTTTGCAGGCAACTGCGAAACCGAAGTTGGTGGCACATACTGATCGAAACATTTAGGCCAATCTGGGCAACCCATTCCCGAACCAGAACTCCGCACCACACCACCGGCCAATATCACCAAAAACAAGCTGATAATACCTAGTAAGTTTACGCGTAAAAATCGTTTTTCGGCTGCTGAATGCATAGTGCTATAAAAAGTTTAGGGTATCGGTAAGTTCAAAAAAACTTAGGCCAGATACCCTAAACGTAGGTGCTAATTATTTTTTAGGCCTTTTTAGAAGGCGTTGTTTTTTTCTTAGCTGCTGGCTTTTTAGCAGTTTTTGCCGCTGCTTTTGTTGCTGGCTTAGCCGCAGGAGTAGCTACCGATTTTTTAGCACCGTTAGCTGCCCATTCTTCTTGCAAACGCTCTGCTTCTGCATTTCCTTCAAAATCGTGGGCTACGTTAGAGCTCATGGTTTCTGAGAATGGAGTTGTTTGCGGAATAAAGTCATCATCGTGACCCGGCTTGCTATAATCATATGGCCAACGATATACTGTTGGAATTTCACCTGGCCAGTTACCATGTAAATGTTCTACCGGAGTAGTCCATTCTAAGGTATTTGATTTCCATGGGTTCTGTGTAGTTTTCTTTCCGTAGAACATAGAGTGGAAGAAATTGTACAAGAAAGCCACTTGAGCCAAGGCGGCTATAATAGCTGCCCAAGTAATGAATACATTTACCGTTAACCATTCTTTCATAAACTCGAATTCGGTAAAGGCATAATATCTACGAGGTACCCCGTCTAAGCCCATAAAGTGCATTGGGAAGAATACCAAATAGGCACAAATAAAGGTTAACCAGAAGTGTAAGTACCCTAATTTATCGTCCATCTCACGACCAAACATTTTAGGGAACCAATGGTAAACACCACAAAGCATACCAAAAATCGCTGCAGAACCCATTACCAAGTGGAAGTGGGCTACCACGAAATAGGTATCGTGTAGGTTGATATCTAAGGCCGCATTTCCCAAGAAAATTCCGGTTAAACCACCAGAAATAAAGAAAGAAACTAACCCAATGGCAAATAGCATGGCTGGAGTAAAACGAATGTTTCCTCTCCAAAGCGTAGCCAAATAGTTAAATGTTTTTACTGCCGATGGTACCGCAATAATTAAGGTGGTTATCATAAATACGCCACCCAAGAACGGGTTCATACCGGTAACAAACATGTGGTGCCCCCACACAATAAATGACAATACGGTAATACCAATTAATGAGTACACCATGGCATGGTAACCGAAAATCGGTTTACGAGAATTGGTTGCAATTACTTCAGAAGTAATACCCAAAGCTGGCATTAATACAATATACACCTCTGGGTGACCTAAGAACCAGAATAAGTGTTGCCATAAAATTGGGCTACCTCCTTGGTTCGGCAAAATTTGTCCTTGTAGTACAATATCAGATAAGTAGAAACTTGTTCCAAAGCTACGATCGAAGATTAACAATACTACCGCCGCAACCAATACCGGGAAAGACAATACCCCTACAATAGCGGTTAAAAAAAACGCCCAAATGGTTAAAGGCATTCTCCATAAATCCATACCTTTTGTACGCATGTTTAATACTGTACTGATGTAGTTTAGCGCTCCCATCAAAGAAGAAGCCACAAACAATACCATACTCACCAACCACAATGTCATACCCAAGCCCGAACCTGAAATTGCTTTTGGCAAGGCAGATAGCGGTGGATAGATTGTCCAACCGGCACTAGCTGGTCCACTTTCTACAAAGAAAGAACCCATCATAACCGCACAAGCAACAAAGAACATCCAGTAAGAAAGCATATTTAAGAATGGCGACGCCATATCTCTTGCTCCTAATTGCAAGGGAATTAATAAGTTGCTAAAAGTTCCGCTCAAACCAGCGGTAAGTACAAAGAATACCATCATGGTACCGTGAATGGTTACCAAGGCTAAATAAAAATCGGGTTTAATACGACCACCCTCTGCCCATTTACCTAAAAATGTTTCTAAAATTGGGAATGATTTATCTGGCCATCCTAATTGTAAACGGAACAATACGGATAAGAACATGGCAACAACTGCCATCACAATGCCGGTAACTAGGTATTGCTTAGCAATCATTTTATGATCTTGACTAAAAATATATTTAGTCACAAAGTTTTCATGGTGATGACCATGATCGTTGTGGTGTACTGCTGTATCCTGTGCTGTGCTTGCCATAAACGTATTTCTTATTTAGTTAATGCTGGTTGAGTTGATGTGTTAGCAGAAGCCATTTGAAGCTCTTTTTTCACATCGTCATTGTAATACAAAGGTTGCTTGGTTAACCACTCTTGATATTCTTTTTCAGATACTACACGCACTTTTACCTGCATGTTGTAGTGTCCGGCTCCACAAATTTTGGCACATAATAAAATGTAGTCGAATTTCGGATCGTTTGTTTTTTCACGCATTTCTGCAGTAGTATACTTCGGCGTAAACTGGAAATAGGTTGGCATACCCGGTACCGCATTCATTTGTACTCTAAAGGTTGGAATGTAGAAACTGTGCAAAATATCTTTAGAACCAATAGTAAAACGAACCGAACGATTTACCGGCAATACGAGCTCTCCGGCTAAACGATCGTCCCAAGCTTTTTTATCAGTAAAATCGATACCTAAACCGTTGGTTGGGCTAATTAATTTATAATTACGGGTACCAATTTGGTTATCTTGACCAGAGTAACGAATAGACCACTTAAATTGCTCTCCGGTAACTTCTACCTGGATGGCTTTTTTCTGATCAGCCTCCGATACATTGGTAATACCTCTCCAAGTGAAAAAGCCTAATAATACCAATACGGTTAAAACAATAGCCGGTACAATTGTCCATAAACGCTCAATAGCATTGTTATGAGGATAGAAATATGCTTTTCTGTTTTCTGATCCTGTGTAGCGAACAGCAAAACCGAAAAGGATAATATGGGTTAGTACAAAAACGATGGTGGTGATAATTACCGTGATTTTAAACATAAAATCAATACGCTCTCCATGAACCGTACCGGAAATAGAGTTAATCATGCCACCTTGGTTTACATACGACCAATAAGCACCATACAAACCTACAATTAAGGTAATAGCCAATAAAACGGCTTGCACACGATACCAATTAATGGCTTTTTCTTTGCCCTGAAGATTGCGGGTTAATTCGTATGCTTTTAAAGCTTTACCAATAATGCCTACAAACACACAGAATAGGAAGAATAATAAAGTATAGTAGCTAAACGATTTATATACCGGAGTATAGTCTGGTGCAACCTTGCCAATTTCTACTGGATTGCCCTGCCCATCGCCTTGGTTCCAAGACAATTGAGTAGTATCTACATCGGTACTAATTAAGGTTGGGCTAGCAGGGCCAGCTGTGGCTGCAGTGCCGGCACTGTCCATGGCAGAAGTCATAGATACAGCCGTACTATCTTTAGTTTGTGCCTCTACCGAAACGGCACTCATTAAGCCTACAACTAGTAATAAGCTGTAAAACAAAGGGCTATTGAAAAATTTTGGTACTCTCATTTTCTTATCGAACACTAGGTATATATCGTTTGCTATTAAATGTGATGATTAACACTCTCTTCTAAAAACGGATGGTTTGCAGGAGCCAACGGTTTTTTAGTTAGCATACTTAACATTAAGAAGCTAAACAAACCTACAAAACCCACGGCAGTACCCACCTCAATCACACCAAAACCACGGTGTTCGGCAACGGTACCAGGCATAATCATCATGTAATAATCTAACCAGTGGCCGCAAAGCAATAAGATTGATACAAAAATCAATACTCCTTCTTTACGTTTTGCATCACGGGTCATTAAAATTAATAATGGAGATAAAAAGTTAATAACAATGTTTAACCAGAACCAAGGCATATACTCCGGCTCCCAACGTTTGTAGAAATACACCGTTTCTTCTGGCATGTTGGCATAATAAATTAATAAGAATTGTGCGAACCAAACATAAGTCCAGAAAATAGAGAAGGCAAATAAGAATTTACCTAAATCGTGTAAATGGCTTTCATTAATCCAGCTTAAGTAACCATTACGTTTTAGTAAAATAA
>JBJTNJ010000132.1:0-7319 GCA_046074005.1 Sphingobacteriaceae bacterium | reverse complement strand
CATACCGGCCTTGGTATTATTGGTGCACCTGCCTATGAAAAAAGCGGTGGGTACCTCTTTGCTCATTATTGCCTTAAACTCTTTGGTAGGTATTGCCGGCGATTGGGGCCATGTAACTTTAGATTGGGTATTTGCTGCTTCGCTTATTGTCTTAGCCCTGTTTGGACTTTTCATTGGGGTTGTGCTTTCGACAAAGCTCCCCGATACACTATTGAAGAAGTATTTTGGTTGGTTTGTATGCTGCATGGGTATGGTAGTCTTGATCTCCGAATTATACAGCCTCCTACTAAAATAAGCGAAATGTAAAATAGTAGGCTAATCGTGATCGTTGTCACTTGAACAGCCTTGCTTTACACCTATATTTGTTAAAAATAGCATTAGACACAGCCCATTTATTATGAAAATAGAGCAAATTTATACCGGTTGTTTAGCCCAAGGGGCCTACTATATCCAATCAGGAAACGAAGCCGTGATTATTGACCCCCTTAGAGAAGTACAACCCTATATTGAAAAAGCAGAAAAGAATGGTGCTAAGATCACGTATGTGTTAGAGACACACTTTCATGCCGATTTTGTTTCGGGGCATATAGATTTAGCTAAAAAAACGGGCGCTACTATTGTCTATGGTCCTACGGCAAGCCCTAGCTTTAACGCACACATTGCAAAAGATGGCGAAATATTATCGGTAGGTACCCTTAAAATAAAAGTACTCCATACCCCAGGCCACACTATGGAATCTACCTGCTACTTACTGCTAGATGAGCAAGGGAAAGAAGTTGCTCTATTCTCTGGAGATACCTTGTTTATAGGCGATGTAGGTCGCCCAGACTTGGCCCAAAAAGCCGCACATCTTACCCAAGAAGAATTAGCCGGTGTATTGTTTGATTCTTTAAGAACAAAAGTGATGACCTTGCCCGACGATGTCATTGTATATCCAGCTCACGGTGCAGGATCTGCCTGTGGCAAGAACATGAGCAAAGAAACCACCGATACCTTGGGTAATCAGAAGAAATTTAATTATGCCTTAAGAGCAAACATGACCCGGGAAGAATTTATTACCGAAGTAACCGACGGCTTATTGCCGCCACCGGCTTATTTCCCCGAGAATGTACGCTTAAATAAACAAGGCTACGAATCTATAGATTCGGTACTAGCAAAAGGTACGCAGGCACTATCTCCTGCTGCTTTTGAGGCCGCAGCAAACGAAACCGGAGCACTTATTTTAGATACCCGTGATGCGCAAATATTTGCACAAGGTTTTATTCCAAATTCAATTAATATTGGATTGGGAGGCAGCTTTGCACCTTGGGTAGGAGCGCTTATTCCCGATATTAACCAGCCCATACTTATTGTAGATGAAGCTGGCAGAGAGCAAGAAGTAGTTACCCGCTTAGCTCGTGTTGGCTACGATAATGCCATTGGTTATTTACAAGGTGGCGTAGCCGCATGGCAAGCAGCCGGCCACGACTTAGATGCTATTGAAAGCATTAGTGCCGAAGAAACAGCCACCCGTTTGGCTGCAGAGCCAACCGCCATTCTTTTAGACGTGCGTAAAAAATCAGAAAATTATTCGGAGCATGTGTTGGGGGCAGAAAATATGCCCTTAGATGTAATTAACGAAGAAATGTCGGCCCTTAATCCTGATAAAACCTATTATATACACTGTGCCGGAGGCTACCGCTCTATGGTATTTGCCTCTATTTTAAAAGCCCGTGGATTTGATAAACTAATTGATGTGCAGGGCGGATTTAAAGCAATTAAAGATAGTGGCAAATTTGAGGTAAGCCCTTACCTTTGCCCAAGCACCATGTTATGAACTTAACACGAATAACCACCGGTTGGACCATTGTACGCATTATTAGATTGCTTTTTGCCATTTTTATTGCGGTGCAAGCAGTAGAACTCAGAGAGCCTTTACTAGGCCTTTTTGCTGCATTTTTCTTATACCAAGCCTTAGCTAATGTGGCTTGTTGTGGTGTAACATGTGTGGTGTCACCCTCTAAGCCTGCTAAGACTTCTGTTTCTGAAACAACCTACGAAGAAATTAAATCCTAACGTAAAATGGCTAGCAGTTTTTCTGAGTTGATAAATGGCGATACCCCAGTTTTGGTAGATTTTTTTGCCGAGTGGTGTGGCCCCTGTAAAGTAATGGCTCCAATGCTTAATGAACTGAAAACACGAATTGGAGAAAAGGCAACAATTATTAAAATAGACGTAGATAAAAACCCCGCTGCGGCCGCTGCTTATAAAGTTTCGGGTGTGCCCACGCTCATCTTGTTTAAAAAGGGCGAAATTAAATGGCGTCAATCTGGGGTGGTTCCGGTTACAGAGCTGGAGAAACTAATTTTAGCACAGGCCTAATTTTTAGGTTAAACTGTTCTCGAAACCTGCTCTTTTAAAGAGCAGGTTTTTTTGTTTGTGACAATTGTTACCGTTTGCCACTTTTCAGCTTTCTACTTTTGAGCTCATTAGTAGAAAACATGATCAAAAAAGTAAACATATTCCTCTTTATAGCGGGTATACTTGGCTCAATAGGAGCTTTTGGGCAAGACACCCTTATGCTTTCTAAAAAAGACCTATTGCAACGTTTGAGCGATCGGAATTTGCAGCTAAAAATTGCCAACCAAGAATATAAATCGGCCCAAGCAGATTACCGACAATCAAATGCAGTGTTTTTGCCGAGCATTGCGGTAAGCCATACCGCTATGGCAACCACCAATCCTTTAATGGCATTTGGTTCTAAATTAAATCAAGAAATTTTGAGTGCTGCAGACTTCAATCCTGCTTTATTAAACGACCCTACAACTACCCGTAACTACGCTACTAAAGTAGAAGTCTTGCAGCCTCTTGTTAATCTCGATGGGTGGTATGGTCGCCAAGCTGCCAAAGCCCGTATGGAGGCATATGCTTTTCAAAGTAGCCGAGCCAAGGAATATGTAGAGTTAGAAAGCTTAAAAGCATTTATGCAATTGCAGTTGGCTTATAAAGCGGTACAGGTTTTAGAAAAGGCCAACGCCACTGCAACCGCTAATCTAAAGTTGATAGAGAACTATTATAAACAAGGATTAGTACAAAAAACTGATCTTTTGTTGATGCAAGTTCGGGTAAATGAAGTAAAAAATCAGTTTCAATATGCGCAAAGTACTGTGCAGAATGCGTCTGATTACCTAGCCCTTTTGTTAAATGAAGAGATGCCAAATAAAGTATTTAAACCTTCTGAAGAATTAGTAAATGAAAAAATGCTAAGCCCTCTCCCTAGCCTTGTGCCCGACAATAGAAGAGATATTTTAGCCATGGATAAATCGGCAGAGGCCTATCGTAAATTGTGGCAATCAAGTAGGTTAAATTTGTTGCCAAGGCTCAATGCGTTTAGCTCTTACGAACTGTACGATAAGCAAGTATTGGAAACGCAGGCTAAGGGTTATTTAGTAGGCTTGCAATTATCTTGGACTATTTTTGACGGTTACAAATCTGTAGGTAAAGTTCAAAAGGCAAGGGCCGATTTCCATAAAATGGATTATGAAAATCAACAATATAAAGCCCAAAGCCAGCTGGAGCTAAATAAAACTACTCGTCAGTTAAAAGATGCCGAAAATAAGCTAACGCTTAGCGCAATGGCCTTAAGTCAATCTCAAGAAGCCTACCGTATTCGTAGCAATCGATTTAAACAAGGCCTAGAAAAAACCAGCGATTTATTAATCTCGGAGGCTCAAGTGTTCCAAAAAGAATTGGAGTACCAACAAGCTGTTTTCGAGTACACTTTCACTCAGCAATACGCACAATTTTTAAGTAAATAATTATGAAAAGAATCAATCTGATTTTTGGTGTAGCCTTTCTAGGGTTTGTATCGGCTTGTACCACTACCCCTAAAGAGCATGAGGCTGCGGCCATTCCTGTAAGTTTGAGCACCAAGGCAACTACTGCTAGTGAATCGTTTATTTCGGCAAGTGGAAAAATTGAGGCCCAAAACAGTGCTAATTTAAGCACCCGAATGATGGGTTTTGTTACAAAGGTAGCAGTGAAAGTAGGTCAAAGCGTTCAGCAAGGAGAGGTGCTTATTAGCATTAATAGCGCAGATTTAAGCGCTAAGAAAGCTCAAGTAGATGCTGGTATTTTACAAGCAAAGGTAGCCTATACCAATGCCAAAAAAGATTATGATCGTTTTGTAAATCTCTTTAAAGAAGAAAGTGCATCTCAGAAAGAGTTAGATGATATGACTGTCCGTTTCGAAATGGCAAAAGCAGCTTTAGAAGGTGCCAATCAAATGCGCAACGAGGTGTTAGCTCAATTCTCTTACGCTACTATTAGGGCGCCATTTGCTGGTGTAGTAACCAATACTTTCGTAAAAGAGGGCGATATGGCCAATCCCGGAATGCCTTTGTTGAGTATAGAAGGAGGAAGTCGCTTGCAAGTTACCGCTATGGTTGCCGAAAGCGATATTAGCGCTATTCGAAATGGCATGCAGGTAAATGTATTGGTAAAATCTACCGACAAAAAATTAGTTGGGAAGGTAAGTGAAGTGAGCGCATCGGCTAAAAATACAGGTGGACAGTATTTAGTAAAAATTGATTTAGCTAACACTGATGCTTCCGTTCTATCAGGCATGTTTGTAAACGTACAATTTCCCATAGCCAAGTCGAGTTCAGGTTTTTCACAAGAAAGTCGCTTATTAGTACCTCAAGCAGCTCTGGTAAAAGAAGGCCAGCTAAGTGGCATTTATACTATTGGAGAAAATAATGTGGCCATTTTACGTTGGTTGCGCTTGGGCAAATCTTTTGGTGGCCAAGTAGAAGTTTTGTCTGGCCTAGGTGCTAATGAACAATACATTGTTTCAGCCAAAGGAAAATTATTTAACGGTGCTAAGGTACAAGTGCAATAAGGCATAGTTTTAAATTCATACGCATGCAAGAAGGTATATCAGGCAGAATTGCCAATTTTTTTATCAACTCTAAGCTTACCATTTTATTAATGGTGGCCTTAATGATTATTGGTTCGTATAGTTCATTTTTAATTCCGAGGGAAGAAGAGCCACAGATTAATGTGCCCATGGCCGATTTAATGGTGGGCTATCCGGGAGCTAGTCCGGCTGAAGTGGAAAGTCGAGTGGTAAAACCGCTCGAAAAAATTATCTCCAATATTAAAGGGGTAGAACACGTGCATAGCATGGCCATGAACGGCCAGGCAATGATTATTGTGCAATTTTATGTAGGACAGGATGTAGAGCGTTCTTACGTAAAATTATACGATGAGTTGGCTAAGCACGAAGGCATGTTCCCGCAAGGAGTGTACAAGCCTATGGTTAAAACCCGCTCTATTGACGATGTGCCGATGTTGGGTTTAACGCTATGGAGCAAAAATTACGACGACTATCAACTACGTCAATTGGCAGAGGAAGTTACCTCTGAAATTGAGAAAGTAAAAGATGTTGCCATTACTAAAGAAATTGGAGGTAGAAACCGTGAGGTGAGGGTGGTAGTAGATAAAGATAAATTGGCAGAGAATGGGATAGATGCCTTGGCTATAATGCAAATGATACAAGCCAATAATGGAAGTGCGCAATCTGGTAGTTTTGTACAAAACGATCAGGAGTATTTGCTTACTACTGGCCAATTCTTAAGTTCAGCCGAAGATGTAGAAAATTTGGTTGTGGGTGTAAATGGGAACATGCCGGTATACTTAAAACAAGTAGCCAGTGTGCAAGATGGTCCCTCAAGACCTAGCAGTTACGTATCTTTTGGTTATGGAAAAGCAAGACCACAGTACACCAAAAATAAATCGGAATATCCTGCAGTAACCATTTCGGTAGGCAAAGTTAAAGGTGCCGATGCCATGAAAATCTCTGAAAAAATTTTGGAGAAAGTGGAGCAACTTAAGGTAAACCTTATCCCCAACGATGTTCAGGTAGAAGTAACTCGTAATTATGGAGAGACTGCATCAGACAAGGTAGGCGAACTGCTCATGCACCTAGGTATTGCCATTGTTGCCGTTACCTTGTTGGTTATTTTAGCCATGGGCTGGCGTGGAGGCTTGGTGGTATTTTTTTCGGTACCATTAACGTTTGCACTAACACTTTTCGCCTATTATTTATTGGGATATACCTTAAACCGAATCACTTTATTTGCCTTGGTGTTTGTGGTGGGTATTGTAGTAGATGATAGTATTATTATTGCCGAAAATATGCACCGGCACTTTAAAATGAAGCGCCTCCCCTTTATGCAGGCAGCCATTTATGCCATTAACGAGGTGGGCAACCCTACCATTTTAGCCACCTTTACCGTAATTGCGGCTATTTTGCCTATGGCCTTTGTTTCAGGCATGATGGGGCCTTATATGAGCCCCATGCCCATTGGCGCCTCTATTGCCATGATGCTCTCGTTATTCGTGGCGCTAACCGTAACCCCTTATTTGGGTTACCATTTATTGCAAGAAAAAGACGAACAAAAACACAAGGAAGAACAAGGCCTAGAAACCAGTTTTATTTATCGGATGTACAATAAACTAGAACGCCCCTTGCTTGAAAGTTCACCGAAACGTAGATGGATGTTAGGTATTACTTTACTTTTATTAATGGGTTCAATTGCACTATTCTTCACTAAATCAGTTATTGTGAAAATGCTGCCTTTCGACAATAAGAATGAATTTCAGGTGGTAATTGATATGCCCGAAGGCACCACCCTAGAGCGCACCTCGGCCGTAACCAGAGAAATTGCACAATATTTGGCCACCAAGCCTGAAGTAGTGAGTTATCAAAATTACATTGGCACTTCAGCTCCCATTACCTTTAATGGCTTGGTGCGTCATTACGATCTACGTGGTGGCAGCAATATGGCAGATATTCAGGTGAATTTGTTGCACAAAGCAGACCGTGATTTACAAAGCCACGATATAGCAAAAGAGGTTCGCCCGGAGGTTCAAAAAATTGCTAAAAAATACGGTGCCAATGTAAAAATCATTGAAGTGCCACCTGGCCCTCCTGTGCTCTCTACCTTGGTTGCCGAGATTTATGGCCCCAATTATGCACAGCAGATTGACCTAGCTCGTCAGGTGAAAGGTATTTTAAAACAAAATACCGATATCGTGGATATTGATTGGATGGTAGAAGATAATCAAACGGAATACAAATTAGCCATTGATAAAGAAAAAGCCATGTTGAACGGAATTGCTCCGCAGCAAGTGGTGGGGAATCTAACGTATTTGATGAAGGAATATCCAGTCTCTAATTTGTATGACGAAAATTCGAATGATAATGTAGGGATTGTGCTTTCGCTTGACGACAAAGACAAAACCAGTTTGAAAGAGATTCAGAATTTGAAAATCAA
>JBJTNJ010000131.1:0-824 GCA_046074005.1 Sphingobacteriaceae bacterium | reverse complement strand
GAAGATCCAATTATTCCGAGCGGCACCGCCTGGAACTTTAAAAAAGTACCCGTACCTAGTACTACCACCACTACCGAAGCCACGGCTACCACTGGCATTAAAACCAAAGAAAAAGATGAAGTTATTGGAAGTAATAATTGGGCACTATCGGGTACTAAAACAAGCACAGGCTTGCCAATGCTCGAAAACGATCCTCACTTAGATCTTACCTTGCCTTCTATTTGGTACCAAGTACAATTAGTAAGCAATGACATGAACGTGTATGGAGTTTCAATTCCGGGAGCCCCTGGCGTAATTATTGGCTTTAACAGCAAAGTAGCTTGGGGGGTAACCAATGTAGGTTCAGATGTGCTAGATTGGTACAAAATCACCTTTAAAGACCAAAATCACAAAGAATACCTGTATAACAACCAATGGAAAAGCGTTAAACCTCGAATTGAAACTATTAAAGTTAGAGGCGGCGAAACTTTGAGCGATACCGTTTTCTATACGCACCACGGCCCCGTAGTGTATTTAGAAAACCAAAAGCCAAAAAACTTTGTTAAAGCCGATAATATTCCCGCTGGTTATGCTTTGCGCTGGATTGCACACGATGGCTCTAACGATGTAAAAACCTTTTACCTGCTAAACAAAGCCAGCAACTATGCCGATTATCGTAAAGCATTAACCTATTATACCGCACCGGCACAAAATTTTATTTTTGCCAGCATTGACAACGATATTGCCATCACCCCGAACGGTTATTTTCCGCTAAAATGGAAAGAACAAGGAAAATTTTTATTAGATGGCAATAATCCCAACGACGAATGGCACGGACGCATTCC
>JBJTNJ010000130.1:0-3301 GCA_046074005.1 Sphingobacteriaceae bacterium | reverse complement strand
TATGTGCTGCTCAAAGGCTTCGGCCAATAGCGATACCCCGATGAGTAACAGGAAGGATAGCGCCAACATTTTTACGGTGGGGTGCTTGTTTACAAAATTGCTAATGCTTCCGGCAGCCATCATCATTACGATTACGGCAATAATTACGGCAGCTATCATTACTTCTACATGGCTAGCCATACCCACAGCGGTAATTACCGAATCCAGGGAAAATACAATATCAAGCAATAAAATTTGTACAATGGTGGCTGAAAACGAAAGTTTTTTCTTGCCATTTTCTACCTGTTCGGCACCTTCTAATTTCTCGTGAATTTCGCTGGTACTTTTGTAAATAAGAAATAGCCCACCAATCAATAAAATTAAATCGCGGCCCGAAATAGCCAGTTTTTCTACCCATTCGCCTTCGCTTAGGCCTATCCAGTGAGCCATATTAAATAGCGGGCTGGTGAGAGTCATCATCCAGCTTAAAGAAAGTAATAACAGTACACGGGTAATCATGGCTAGGGCTAAACCTAGCTGGCGTGCTTTTTTCTGCTGATGCTCGGGTAATTTACCCGATAAAATGGAGATGAAAATAATATTATCTATACCCAGTACAATTTCTAATACGCTTAGAGTAATGAGTGAAATCCAGATTTCGGGGTTGCTTAGAAAGTCCATATTGCGAAGGTACAATTTATACGACTAAAAAGTTATCTATAGCCTTTACCGCCCGTTGAAAGCGTTCTTCTCCTTGGCCGGAAATTACCTCGTAATTGGCTTTTATGGCTGTTAATTCTTGATGCCATACTTGCATAAAATGTTCCCGTTGGTCGGGGAAATCTCGTAGGGGGTCTTCCTCCCAAGGCAAATCTACATCCATTAGCAAGTAAAAATCGTATTGGTGTTTGGGCAACTCATCAAGCACCTCTTGAGGCGATTGTCCAAAAAAAGCATCGCTCCAAATTTTTACGGTAATGAAGGTAGTATCGCAAATTAAGAGTTTGTTGGCTTTGGGTAGCAATTCCTTTTCCAAAGCTAGTTGCCCGTGGAACATATTGATTTCATCTTGCCAGGTGCAGGGTTCGCTCAGTTTTTCGCAGTATTCGCGGGCATATTCGGGCACCCAGACGGTTTGGTAGTGTTTGGCTAAGAGTGCAGAAATGGTCGATTTTCCGGTAGATTCGGGTCCAACAATGGCTATTTTTTTAATACTCTTAGTCATGTTTTTGCAGCTTAAATTCTTTACGCCAAGCCAGATAGCCCATGAGGGCTATGTACACATATAAGCCATACATACCAGCGGTAAGGTGCAAACCTTTAGCTAGGTATACACCCACATAAATAACGTCTACAAATACCCAAATAAGCCAATTTTCTAGCACTTTACGGGCCAAGAAAATTTGTGCTACCAGGCTGCAAGCGGTACAAAAACTATCAATAAATGGGAAAGTCGCATCGGTTTTGTGATACAGAAAGAAGCCAATAAGCGCAGTAAATACGGCTATACCAAGCAGCGAAAGTAGGATTTCCGTATTGGTGATACGTTTTACAGGAACTTTGGGAGCATTGGCAGGTTTTCTGCTCCAGAACCACCAGCCGTAAATGTTCATGGCTAAGAAATAAACCTGTAAGCCAGTATCGGCATAGAGCTTTGCCTCTAAAAAAATAATAATGTATACACCCACACTTACAATAGCTATTGGCCAATTCCAAATATTGTTTTTAGCCGCTAAATACACGCACAAAATGCCCGTAATTACCCCAATTACTTCTAAAAACGACTGCTCTTGCAGCCAATTACCTAGTGTTTCAATCACGGTGTGTTGGTGTTGCTCTACCAGATTTTTACTCTAAGGGCTTCAGATCGCCACATTGGGCTGTCTCTTTTAATGCCAAAGGCTTCGTAAAATTCGGGTAAGTTTGCAAATGGTCCATTTACCCTTAGGTTAGCCGGAGCATGCACATCGGTTAAAATCTGATTGGCCAAACGCTCGTTGCGTTGTGCTCCCAGCCAACCTAATGCATAGCCCAAGAAATAACGTTGCTGCGGTGTTAGCCCATTTATTTTTTTACCCTCTTTATACTGTGCTGTTTTTTTGAAGGCCTCAAATCCCAGAACAATACCGCCCAAATCGGCAATGTTTTCACCAAGGGTAGCCTTTCCGTTTACGTGTAGGCTATCTAATACCACAAATTCATCGAATTGTTTTATCATGAGGGCAGCTTTTTCATTAAACTTATCTCCATCGGCTTTGGTCCACCAGCTTTTTAAATTCCCATCGGCATCAAACTGACGGCCTTCATCGTCAAAACCGTGGGTAATTTCGTGGCCAATGGTAGAGGCCCCGGCATAGCCATACACTACGGCATCATCCACCTGTTCGTCACGCATGCCGGGAATAGTAAATATGGCCGCTGGCAATACAATTTCGTTGTTTGATGGGTTGTAATATGCATTATAGGTTTGCGGAGTCATGTCCCACTCGGTACGATCTACCGGTTTACCTAGTTTGTTTAATTCATAGGCATACCAAAACTTATTGGCTTTAATAATGTTGCCTACATAAGAATCCCTGTTAATTTCTAAGGAAGAAAAGTCTTTCCATTTTTCTGGATAGCCCACCTTTTTGCTAATTTTATTCAATTTGCTTAGGGCTTTTGCCTTGGTCTCGGCACTCATCCAATCTAAGGCTTTAATGCGTTCGCGGTAGGTATCTCGAATAGCTTCCACGAGTTTTTCGTAGCGTTTTTTGGCCGTTGCTGGGAAGTATTCTTTCACAAACAATTGGCCCAAAACTTCGCCCATTAAGCCGTTCTCAGCATCTAATACTTTTTTCCAACGAGGTAGTTGTTCTTTTTTGCCCGAAATTACTTTGCCACGAAACCGGAAATCTTCGTCTACCACCGCCTTGTTAAGGTAAGGAGCAAAGCTACTTAGTACGTTCCAGCGCAGATAGGCTTTCCAATCGTTTAGGCTATATTTTTTCAGTAGACTATTTACTTCTTGGTAAAATTCTGGCTGACCAACAATAACAGAATCTACCTTTTTGACAGACATTTTATCGAATACTAGCGCCCAATCAATAGCCGGAGTAAGTGCGTGTAATTGGTTTAAAGAGAGTTTGTTGTAGTTGGCATAAGGGTCACGCAGGTCTTCTAATTTTCTAGATTTTGATGCCAAGTCTTTTTCGATCGCAAACACTACTTTGGCAGCCTTATTCGCATCATTTTCGGTTAAACCCGATAATTTAAGCATGGCAGGCAGGTGTGTTTGGGCATAATCTTTACGGATATCGCTTGTTTTTTTATCGGTATTAAA
>JBJTNJ010000129.1:0-5726 GCA_046074005.1 Sphingobacteriaceae bacterium | reverse complement strand
TACCCGGAATTTCGCGGAACTGACGACGTACTTCCTGTACCATGTCCATAGCCGCTTTACCAACCGCTTGAATACATAAGGCGGAGAAAATGAATGGAATCATTCCACCAACAAATAAACCAGCTAAAACTGGTGCTTTGTAAATATCAATCGCATCAATACCTGCAATACCAACAAAAGCAGCAAATAATGCTAACGATGTTAAAGCAGCAGAAGCAATAGCAAATCCTTTTCCTGTTGCTGCTGTAGTGTTACCTACTGCGTCTAAATTATCAGTACGCTCACGAACTTCTGGAGGTAATTGACTCATTTCAGCAATACCACCTGCGTTATCAGCAATTGGTCCAAATGCATCTATAGCTAATTGCATAGCAGTTGTGGCCATCATACCTGCTGCGGCAATTGCCACACCGTATAAACCTGCAAAGTAATAAGAGGCCATAATACCACCCGCTAAGGTTAAGATTGGAATTACGGTTGATTTCATCCCTACAGATAAACCACCAATAATGTTGGTAGCGTGCCCAGTAGATGATTGTTGAATGATGGAGTTTACCGGAGCTTTACCCATTGCGGTGTAATACTCGGTAACAATGCTCATAATAGCACCTACTACGGTTCCTACTACAATAGCAAAAAATACATTTAGCTTGCTGAATTCGTAGCCACGTAAGTTTAACGTTTCTGGCAACATCCAGTTTACAATAAAGTAAGAAGCTACTACGGTAATAATCATAGATGACCAATTACCTAAGTTTAAGGCATCTTGTACATTCGATTGATCGTTTTTAATACGCACAAAGCTAAATCCGATAATTGAAAAAAGGATACCCAAGCCACAGATTACCATTGGTAATAAAATTGGCGACATGCCTCCGAAATTATCAGTAACGGTAATTTCTTGACCTAATACCATGGTTGCAAGAATAGTAGCAACATAAGAGCCAAATAAATCGGCACCCATACCAGCAACGTCACCTACGTTATCACCCACGTTATCTGCAATTGTTGCCGGATTACGAACGTCATCTTCAGGGATACCTGCTTCTACTTTTCCAACTAAGTCAGCACCAACGTCAGCTGCTTTAGTATAAATACCACCACCAACACGTGCAAATAAAGCGATTGACTCAGCCCCTAAAGAGAAACCGGTTAAAACTTCAATAGCTGTTTTTACGGTGTTAACTCCTAAATCTGCAAAGATGGATAAGAAGGCGATAAATAAACCCCCTAAACCTAATACGGCTAAGCCAGCTACACCTAAACCCATTACTGTACCACCAGTAAAGGATACTTTTAATGCTTGTTTTAGGCTTGTACGAGCGGCTTGTGTGGTACGAACATTCGCTTTGGTAGCTACTTTCATGCCAATATATCCGGCAGTAGCCGAAAATACAGCACCTATAATAAAGGCAATAGAAATAATCCAGCTTGAGTGGATTTCTTTGCCATTAATTTCGTGGATAGTTCCAGAATAGGCTAGTAAAGCAGCCGCAAATACCGCGAAAATGCTTAATACTCTCCATTCTGCTTTTAAAAAGGCCATTGCTCCGTCGGCAATGTAGCCAGCTAGTGTTTGCATGTTTTCGTCGCCGGCATCTTGTTTAGATACCCATGCCGATTTGATAAACATGACCAAAAGGCCAATGATTCCCATTGCAGGGATGGTGTAAATTAAATTCTGTTGTAAAAATTCCATGTAATTTTTGGTATGGTTAGGTAAATAATTAATTGTCCTATTTAATCGACCGGCAAAAATAAGATGCTTTAGCCATTAATCAAATTTAATTCCGCTACTTTCTTCATTTTTTGTGATTAAAATTCGATTTATCGGCAATTTGAAAAATAAGATTCCTCGTTTCCACTTTTTTTTATTCAAATTAGCTATATAAAACCATACAACACATGCAAAATACTACTGAACAACCGGCTTTAAAAAGAGAATTAGGCTTATTAGATTCTACGATGATTGTTGCAGGCTCTATGATTGGGTCTGGAATTTTCATTGTTACGGCCGATATTGCTCGAACCGTAGGTTCTCCGGGATATATTTTAGGAATTTGGTTACTTACGGGCATAATTACGCTAATTGCTGCCTTAAGTTATGGAGAATTGGCAGGAATGATGCCCAAAGCTGGTGGCCAATACATGTATTTAAAAGAGGCATACAACCCTCTCATAGGTTTTTTATTCGGCTGGACAGTATTTATGGTGATACAAAGCGGGGTAATTGCGGCTGTAGCCATTGCCTTTGCCAAATTTACGGGTGTATTATTGCCTCAATACATATCTGACTCGGTGATAGTAGCCGATTTGGGTATTGTTAAATTTAGTAGCCAGCAAGCATTGGCTATTTTGCTTATAGCAACGCTTACCTATATTAATTTGCAAGGTGTTAAAAATGCCAAGCTGGTGCAAACTACGTTTACCTTAGCTAAATTATTGGCTTTATTGGGTTTAATTGTTTTAGGCGTTTATTTCGGATTAAATAGTGGCGTTTTTGCGCATAACCTAGAGAATTTTTGGACACCTTTTAGAACGGTAGCCAATCCGGGTGGTGGTATTAGCACCGAGGCACTAAGTGGCATGGTTTTATTCGGCGCTATGGGAGCCGCTATGGTTGGATCTCTATTTAGTAGCGATGCTTGGAACTCGATTACCTATACTGCCGGTGAAGTAAAAGATCCGCAAAAAAACATTCCGCTTAGCTTGTTTTTTGGTACCCTCATTGTAACGGTTTTGTATGTATTAGCCAATGTGGCTTATTTAATGTTGTTGCCAGTAAAGGGTTCTCCAGAAGGCTTAGATGTACTTAGTAGGGGCATCATGTTTGCTACCGACGATCGGGTAGGTACCGCAGCTATTGCCACCATTTTTGGAACTGCAGCGGTGGGCATTATGGCTGTTTTAATTATGATTTCGACCTTTGGTTGTAATAATGGCTTAATTTTATCTGGCGCTCGTTTGTATCATGCCATGGCCCAAGATGGTGTATTTTTCAAAAAAGCAGGTACCTTAAACAAAAATAATGTACCTGGTTTTGCGCTTATTATTCAGGGTATTTGGGCCTCTTTACTTTGTTTGTCGGGTACCTATGGCGATTTACTAGATTATTGTACGTTTTCGTCCTTGTTATTTTACATGGTTACCATTATTGGGCTTTTTGTGTTGCGTTATAAACAACCTGCCGCAGCCCGACCGTATAAGGCTTTTGGTTATCCGGTATTGCCTGCTTTGTATATTCTTATTGCAGGTGCAATCTGTGTAGACCTTTTAATTTACAAGGCTGATACTTGTGGTAGAGGCTTGGTAATTGTTCTTATCGGATTGCCGGTATACTATTTGTGGAAAAGAGCCAATAAAAATAACTAGATCACTTCGGCTACTACAAAGGTACTTCCACCAACAAACACTAAATCGTTTGGTTTAGCATGGCTTAGAGCCTGCTGGTATGCTTCGGCTACGCTGGCATGGGTTTCACCCTTTAGCCCAAAAGTTTGTGCTTCTTGGGCTAGCTCTCCTGCATCTTTTCCTCTAGGGATATTGGGTTGACAGAAATAATAGTGTGCCGTTTTAGGCAATAGCGATAAAATTTTAGCACTGTCTTTATCTTTTACCATTCCCCAAACTAGGTGTAGGTTTTGATGGGGTGTAAGGGAAATGTTTTTTAAAACTTCTCGAACACCATCTTCATTATGCCCCGTATCGCAAATTACTAGGGGTGTGTGTTTTAGGGTTTGCCAACGGCCTTGCAAGCCGGTCAGGCTAGTTACTTGCTTGAGTGCTGTTTTTACATGCTCTTCAGTTATCTTAAATCCTTGTGATCTAAGTTCGTCTACGGCGCTTAATACTCCCGGTAGGTTTTTAAGCTGGTATGTTCCGGTAAGATCGAGTATTAATTCTAGAGAGCTGTTTTTAGATTCTGCTTGCACCGTTAAATAAGCGGCGCTTTCTATCTGGTGTACCTTCCAGCAAGTTTGAGCAAATACTAGTTTTGCCTCTTTTTCTACAGCTTTTTGGGTAAAAATGGCCGCTGTTTCGGTTTGTTTTTCGCCAATAATAATGGGCGTATGCGGTTTTATAATGCCCGCTTTTTCGGTCGAAATTTCTCCCAAGGTGCTCCCTAAAAGATCTTGGTGATCTAAACTAATATTGGTAATGAGCGATAGTAGTGGATGAATTACATTGGTAGAATCTAAGCGGCCGCCTAAGCCTACTTCAATAATGGCAAGATCTACTTTTTGCTTAGCAAAATAATCGAAGGCCATGGCCACTGTACTTTCAAAGAATGATGGTTTAATGCTTTCGAATAAGGCTTGATGTGTATTCACAAAATCAATAACTTCTTGCTCGGGCATCATTTGACCATTTATACGAATACGTTCTCTAAAATCGCGGAGATGGGGAGAGGTGTATAAGCCGGTTTTATACCCTGCGGTTTGCAGTATAGCCGCCAGCATGTGTGAGCTAGATCCTTTACCGTTGGTGCCGCCAATGTGTACGCTTTTAAAAGCATGCTCCGGATGATTTAGCGCTTCGCAGAGAGCTAGAGTATTGCTTAGGTCTGCTTTGTATGCTGTTGCGCCTACCCGTGTAAACATAGGTAGCTGTGCATACAAATAGTTGAGTGTATCTGCGTAGGTGCTAAAAGCCATGGTAGCTAGCTTATTTTACTTTGAAGTTGAATACTACCACCCCAATTTGCACGTCGGGGGCACTTTCTAGCTGGTTTAAGCGGGCTCCGGTTACGGCCGATTCGCATTTGCGCCATAATGTAAGATCGGAGAGGGTGGTGCCTTTAGCTCCAGCACGGGCAAATACCACCACCCCATTTTTATCTACTCTAATTTCTACGGCAATTCTACCGGCACTTTGGCCGTCGTCGTCTATACGAGGGATGCTTACAAAACGTCGGTTGGCTAGGGATAAACTAACTCCACCAAAGCCCGACCCGCCTTCGCCATAATTAGGAGAGAGGGGGTCGCCATTTCTACTTCCTTGATTGCCGGGCGCTCCGCCAGTTCCATCGCCGCTGCCGGTACCATTATTGGCCTTGCCTTTATAAAGTGCATTCTGATTTACTGCTGGAGCACTTTGTTGGGCTTGGCTGCTAGTAGCGGGAGTGCTGGTAGTATTCTTGTTTTTAGTAGCAATGTTTGGTGCATCCTCGGCATCTTGCGTAACTACACTTTTGGTGCTGCTTTGTGCGGTAGCCGTGGTGCTGGGTGTTTTGCTTACATTATCTGGAACAACGCCATTGGCACTGGGAGAAACGGAGGGCTCGTCTACACTTAAGTAATCGTCGCCCATACCTTCGGCACTGGTGCCATAATTTACAATAATGCCGCCGGTTCCTACCTCTTGCGGAGTAAATGGAGTGCCAATAACTACGAAATAACTGATGGCTAATAAAATAGCCATAGCCATAGCCGAAAAGGCTAGTGCTTTAGGATAGTTATTTTCTTCGGTATAGGCCATTTAGTTTTTAGGTTCGGTGGCTAAAACCAACTTTATTTTTAGTTTGTTGGCAATGTCCATTACGTTTACCACATTCTCAATGGCAACGGTTCTATCTACATACAACACAATGGTTAATTCTTGTGCCGAGCCTTGATAGCTTTGCAGTGTGGGCTGTAATTGCTCTACGGGTACGGGTTGTTTATCTACCACGCGTGGTAGATAAACAACCCGTACCCGTAGAGCAATTACAGCCCACACTGCAAAGC
>JBJTNJ010000128.1:0-2994 GCA_046074005.1 Sphingobacteriaceae bacterium | reverse complement strand
GAATTTTGGTAACATAGGGCATGGCTTGCCTAAAAATCTCTGCACCACCAATTATAAAAGCCTTTGGTTCATGGGCAACTAGGCTGATTGCGTCAGGTAGGCTGGTTGCAACCTCAGCACCTTCAATTTGCAAATCTGTTTGCCTGCTTATTACAATATTACGTCGGTTCGGTAGGACTCTGCCAATAGAATCGTAGGTTTTGCGGCCCATAATAATGGGGTGACCTGTGGTAATTTCTTTAAAATGCTTTAAATCTGCAGGTAAATGCCAAAGCAATTGGTTGTTTTTACCAATGCCGCCTTGCTCATCAACCGCAACAACAAGTTCTAGTGTGTTAGCCATCTTAAATTGCTACGGGAGCTTTAATGTGTGGGTGTGGATCGTAGTTTTCTAGCGTAAAATCTTCGAACGTGAAATCGAAAATATTCGTCACTTCGGGGTTTAGTTTCATGCTAGGTAGGTGGCGTGGTTCTCTACTCAATTGCAAACGAGTTTGCTCTAAATGGTTATTGTACAAATGTGCATCGCCTAGGGTGTGTATAAAGTCACCGGCTTCTAGGCCGCACACTTGAGCTACCATCATGGTTAACAAAGCATAAGAAGCAATGTTAAAGGGAACTCCCAAAAATATATCGGCACTACGCTGGTATAATTGGCAACTCAATTTGCCGTTGGCAACGTAAAACTGAAAGAAGGCATGGCAGGGTGGAAGTGCCATGTTTTCAATTTCGCCCACATTCCACGCAGAAACAATAAGCCTACGAGAATCGGGATTGTTTTTTATTTGGTTGATAACTTGCTTAATCTGGTCAATATGTTGGCCATTCGCAGTAGGCCAAGAACGCCACTGAGAGCCGTATACAGGTCCTAAATTACCATTTTCGTCGGCCCATTCGTCCCAAATACTTACACCATTCTCTTTTAAATAGGCAATATTGGTATCGCCTTTTAAAAACCAAATAAGCTCGTGAATTATGGAGCGTAAGTGACATTTTTTAGTGGTTACGAGCGGAAAACCTTCTTGTAAATTAAAGCGCATTTGGTAGCCAAACACACTGATAGTGCCGGTTCCTGTACGATCGTGTTTTTGTGTGCCTTCGTTTAGCACATGCTGCATTAAGTCTAAATACGCTTTCATTATTTTCTGCTCCTAATGCAAATAAAATAAATGTATTTTTGGCATCCTAGCATTGTGTATAAATAGCTAGATGTGTAGAAAATGATTTGCTTCCCCTCTGCTAAAATAAATATCGGTTTACAGGTTGTTTCCCGTCGTGCAGACGGCTACCATAACCTGGAGAGTGTATTTTACCCCATTGGTCTTAAAGAGGCGTTAGAAGTGGTAGAAAGCGATGAATTGTCTTTTACATCTTCGGGTTTATCCATTCCTGGTGATGTCGATAGTAATTTGTGTTTGAAAGCCTACCGTTTATTGGCTGTAGATTTTAGTTTGCCTCCGGTGCACATTCATTTGCATAAGCACATTCCTATTGGCGCTGGTTTAGGTGGTGGTTCTGCCGATGCGGCATTTTTTCTTCACTTAATGAACGATAAATTTGCATTGGGTTTATCTGTTGAGCAATTAGAAACGTATGCAGTGGCTCTGGGTGCCGATTGCCCGTTCTTTATTCAAAATAAACCTGCATTTGCTAGCGGTATTGGCAATCAGCTTCGGCCTATTTCTGTAGATTTAAGCACTTATTTTTTGGTTTTAATTACGCCCAATGTGCATATTTCTACCGCAGAGGCATATAGAGGAGTGAAGCCCGCAATGCCAACTTTTAGCTTGCTCGAAAGTATTCAGAAGCCAGTTTCGGAGTGGAAGAAATTTATTGTGAACGATTTTGAGAAGCATCTATTCGAAGCTTATCCGCAACTGAGAGCCCTTAAATCGTCTTTATACGAAGCAGGAGCCTTGTATGCCTCCATGACGGGTAGCGGCTCGTCCGTTTACGGTATTTTTGAAGCACCTGTTGCGCTACCTCACTTAGAAAAAGAGGCGCAAGTATTCTATGGCCTTTAGTTAATATATTCTCTATCCTCTTGGCTTAAACCCGATGAATCTTCTTCGTAATCTTCAAATTCTCGGGTATCTGTTGGTTTATTTCCCGATTTTCGCATTAAAAAGCCGATTAACCAACCTGTAAGGAACATGCCGCCCACAATGGCTAGTTTAGAAATTTTAGTTTCTCCAAAAAACCAAAAAGTTACTTCTTCGGTATTGTTCATAGCAACAATGGTTGCCAATATGCTAATAAGAATAATAAAAATGCTTTTTACGCTCATGTTAGTACGAATAAGTTAATCCGAATTCGAATATCGGTTTTTTAACAGATTGGTCGCTAGTAAAAATCATTTTCCCCCCCATAACAAAATTGGGTAAATAAAAGCGAAGCAAATTTACATCGGCCCGTAATTCAAAGCCATAAGTGCGTGGGCTAAAGGCCTTGTTGGGCCCAATATTCTCAAAATCGGCAAATAGGCCACCTCTAATTCGTTTTATGTAAGCTAGGCTGCCAATTTCCCAATCGGGGTAGGCAAGGGGTAGGCGATAGTCTAAGAGGAGGGTGTTTTTGAGCGTTTCGGTATTGTTTAAACGATTGTATCCGCTTACAGTGGGTATGTTTAAGGCGTATTCGTAAGCTGTTCCTCCACTAATTTGGGAGTTAATGCTTGCCGAAAAACTATGGTTTAGCCATAGCCCGGGCGTGAAAAATAGACTTTGTATGCTAAGTATGTGGCCTTCTAAGTGATGATCAAAGGGAAGGTGCTCGTATTCGATTAAGAAATTTTGACCCCATTTGGGTGCTAAATCTCTAGTGCTCCGTCGGGTATTTTGGTTTATATAGGCGCTATACTGCATCGGAAAGGCTAGAGAGCTAATTAGGTTTACCCCCGAAGGCAAGCTTGCGATGTGATTTCTAGCCGTATAGCTTGTGGCTAGTTCCAAGCCGGCAGTTCCGTGTTTATCGAGGTGGTTAAAGGTAAAAGGA
>JBJTNJ010000127.1:0-12403 GCA_046074005.1 Sphingobacteriaceae bacterium | reverse complement strand
AGGCTTTGCCCGTTACGTCGGTATTGGTGTAGCCATAACGTGAGGTTACTTTTAAGTTTTTAAGTACCTGATATTGTAATTCAAACTTGCCGTATGTTTTTTTGGTATTGGCTTGGTTGTGCGTATCCTCTAATTGAGTTAACGGATTAAAAATTTCAGATAAAATAGTGTTACTAACGCTGTATTTACCATAGGTACCTGCCACATTGTTATATACGGGTACTGTTGGGTCGAAGTTTAAAGCGTTTGATATTACACTATTAATAGAGTTTTCTGGAACACCCGCACTGCGAATATTTACAAAACTGGTATTTACAGTAGCCTTTAGTCGTTTGCTTAAATCTAAATTTAAGTTAGCGGTAGCATTGTATCTATTAAAGTATGATTTATCTGCGCCGCCTACAATACCACCTTGGCCGGTATAGGCACCAGATACAAAATAAGCCATGTTATCACTTCCACCTCTAGCAGTAAGGCTATGAGAGCTAAGGCCAGCATTTTTGAAAATCTGATCTTGCCAGTTGGTACCAACACCTAAGGTAGAAAGGTTAGGGAATAAAATAGCACCGCCCGATGCTACACTACCCTCGTTTAACATAGCTGCATATTCAGCAGCATTCAATACACCAATGGTGTTCATTACCTGCTGAGTACCAAAGCTACTGCTATAGTTAACTTCTGTTTTTTGATTTTTCTTACCTGTTTTGGTGGTAACTACAATTACCCCATTACCCCCCTTTACACCATAAATGGCGGTAGTAGCGGCATCTTTTAATACGTTTACCGATTCAATATCGGCAGCGTTAATAGAGTTAAGGTCATCTAAACTTTCAATTGCCCCATCAACCACAACCACCGGATCGGTACCTGTGTAAGAAGGTATACCACGAATAAGTACCGTAGGTTTAGCACCCGGCGAACCTGAAGAAACTACCGTTACCCCAGAAGCTCTACCCTGTAAAGCATCTTCTGCTCTTACGGGTTTTAGTTTCTCAATATCGGCACCCTTAACGGTAGATATTGCACCAGAAACTTTGGTAATTTTTTGTGTACCATAACCTATCACAACCACCTCACTCATTAAGGTGTTTAAGTCTTCTAAACTTACTTGTATGGTTCCGGCTTGCGTAACTACATACTTGTAAGGTTTCATACCTGTGTAGGTGATACTTAGGGTTGAACCCTTAGCCAGGCTAATTATAAAATTACCCTTAGCATCTGTTTGTGTTGCTTTAGCAGCTCCAACCGCAATTACGGTAGCACCGGCCAGAGGCTCATTTGTTGACTTACTCTTTACAGTACCAGACACCTGAAGTGTTTGTGCAGCAGCTTGCTGAATAAAACAAGCCATAAGTAACCCAACACAGAACAATGTGAATTTGAATTTCATATTGAAATTGGTTTAGTTAATAAAATTTGGTTAGTATAATTTATAATTGGTAGGATAAATGTCAGCTATCCTACCACAACAAACAAAAAAATAACTACATCAATACTACATCAATAACTATAAATAATTGATTTTTAATAGATTTACACCACTACACCACTACATCAGTAGATTTTTAATTCTTGCTCAATACATTAAATTTGAAGATATATGAAGTATATACTCTTATTAGTGCTTTTACCGCTAGCTCTACTGGGCCAAAACACCATTGGCTTGCCAGACATTGTAAGTCATACCAAACAAGAGTATGGTGCAGGTTTACAAAACTGGGATATTAAGCAGGACCAGTCGGGCATGATGTACATTGCCAATAACGAGGGCTTATTAACTTATGATGGTACTTACTGGCACCTATACCCCCTACCCAATAAAACGATTGTACGGGCTATCGAAATTAAAAATGAAAGAATATATGTAGGCGGGCAAGATGAACTAGGCTATTTCAGCCCCACAGAAAATGGAACCATAAGCTATCACAGTTTAGTAACTAAGCTACCCACTAAGGCACAATCATTTGGCGATGTTTGGGATATTGTAAGTATAGATAAGCAAGTTTTTTTTAGGACCAACACTGCTATTTTTAAACTAAATGGAGAGCAAATAAGCATGTATTCTCCAAACTCCGAATGGTCATTCTTGGGGGCAAGTGCTGGGAAAGTATATGCTCACGATTCTAAAACCGGATTAAAGGTATTTGAAGATAATATGTGGGTAACTGTACCTCATCAAGAAAAACTAGCTCCCTTTGTAATTCCAACTGCCGTACTAGCCCTTAATAAGGAAAAATCGCTCCTATGTACTCTTAAAAACGGTTTATTCACCATTGATAAAAATGGTGTAGAACGATTTGCTAGCGCCAGCAATTCACTTTTTGAAAACGAACACATTTACTTTGCCACCAGTATAGATGAAAAAAGTATGGCGCTAGCTACCACGAACGGAGGAGTTTATATTGTAAATAAAGATGGACACATTGTTCAATGGTTTTCTAAAAAAGAGGGCTTACAAACCAATAATATTTTAAGTGTATTTACCGATAAGGAGCACAATTTATGGCTAGGACTAGATAATGGGATCGATTTCGTAGCATACAATAGCCCCATTAAACAACTAAATCCCTTGTTACAAAACGCATCTGGTTATACAGCCATGGTATTTCAAAATAAGTTTTGGCTAGGCACATCGAATGGTGTATACACTGTGCCACTACAAAATAGCAACGACCTTAGCTTTAGTAAAGGGACCTTTAGTTTGGTTAACAACACCAAGGGGCAGAGCTGGAATTTATCAAAAATAAACAACCAATTACTCTTGGGGCATCACGAAGGTGCCTTTATTATTAGAAATAATACGGCAGTTCCTTTAGCCAAGGGAAAGGGGTTTTGGAACTTTTTGCCGCTTAGTGCTACCATGCCAAGCAAAGAAATAGTAGCGGGCACATACCAAGGTTTGGTGCTTTTTACCTCAAAGGGTAATACGATTGTTAAGGTAAATGACTTAGTGGGAGATTTCAAAGAATCCTCTCGTTATGTGAGCCTAGATGAAGGTGGGAATATCTGGATTTCTCATCCGTACCACGGGTTGTTTAGGTTAAGCCGGAAGCCAAACATGCCACTAGACATCAAAAAATATGGCTCAAGAGAAGGCTTAAGTTCTAGTATGAATAACCAAGTTTTCAAAATAAATGGCCAAATTTTAGTGGGTACGCCGGTTGGGGTTTATCAATATGAGCCTGAAAACGATCGTTTTAAGCCTTCTGCATTTTTTAAAAAACTTATTGGTAGCCAAAGTGTTAGGTATCTAAAAGAAGACCAGGCCGGAAACATTTGGTTTATACATGAGAAAACGCTGGGAGTAATTGATATGACCGGAAAACAAGCTCGAGTAATTTATCTACCAGAGCTTAGCGGTAAATTACTAAGTGGATTCGAGTGTATTTATCCCTACAATGCACAAAACATTTTAATAGCCGGAGAAAAAGGCATATTTAACGTAAATTATGAAAAGTATAAGGCCACTTTACCAAAGCTTCGTGTAAACATACGTTCGGTTAACATTAGCAACCAAAAAGATAGTGTGCTGTTTGGTGGATATAAAACTAAGAATGTACAAACGGATGCCCTGGTGCCTCAAATTGACCATCAATGGAAAACTATACGCTTCGAGTTTTCGGCTACGGTGTTTGGTAGTCAATCTACCTTGGAGTATAGCTACCGCTTAAAGGGCCTCGACCAATCGTGGTCTGAATGGAGCTCTCGTACCGAGAAAGAGTACACCACCTTGGCGGCAGGCACTTACTCCTTTGACGTAAAAGTTCGCAATAATTTAGGAAACGAATCGCCAGTATCGAGCTTTAAATTTGAGGTGCTGGCCCCCTGGTATCTCACCCTTTGGGCCAAACTCATTTACGCTGGTTTGGTTTACATTGGTATTGTATTTCTACATGCTTGGTATAAACGAAAATTGCGTATACAGCAAGCAAAACACCAAGAAGAACAACAAAAGCTCCAATATATTCATGAACTAGAACTGTCTAAAACAGAAAGTGAGTTGGTAAACCTTCGCAATCAAAAACTAGAAGCAGAAATAACCCTGATGAATTCTGAGTTGGCTTCTGCGGCCATGCAATTACTAAAAAAGGGAGAGGTTTTAGCTAAAAGTAAAGAGGAATTAAGTAGGGCACTAAAAGTAATTGATCATCCGGAGGCTATTGGTGAGTTGAAAAAAATGATGCGTAGCTTAAATGATGATGAAAAGATGGACCAAGAGTGGGAAAATTTTAGCAAAAACTTTGATAAGGTGCATAGCGACTTTTTAGTGGCGCTTAAAGAAAAGCATCCTGCAATAACACCAAATGAATTAAAACTATCGGCCTATTTACGAATGAATTTATCTACTAAAGAAATAGCCCAATTAACCAATATATCAGTGAGAGGGGTAGAAATTAGCCGGTATAGGCTACGCAAGAAGCTAGAAATACCAAGTGAACTAACGTTGTTTGACTATTTAATGAATTTTAAACACTAGTAGGTAGTCGTCATATCTTCGGCTACACAAATAATATAGTCGGCCTTGTTTTTGTTTTCTGCCAGCAATTTGCCTAGCTCTTTTTGACTCACTGTAGTTACGGTGGCCACCTTAAGCGTAGCTTGCGCTTGCTTTAAATACCACACAATACCTTCGTGATTATCCGAATGGTAGCTGCCATTATAATGAATAAATAAATGATCTGCTTGACGGTTTTTTAAAATAAAATACGCCATCGTAGCATCTTTACTAGCTTGGGCTTTTACCATATTGGCAGTACCATGCCCAGCCATCATGGTAAGTATGTTTTTGTAGCCAGGCAAATCGGCATTAAAACTAATAGGCAGTGGAGCAATCCACGTTTTTTGCACCGAAGATAGCGTATCCAATGCTTCAAACCCTCCTTTAGAAACCAAGGCGGCATATTTTCTAGGAATATTGGTGGCGATAAATGCTAACTGGTTTTCTTTAGCAAAATTTACCAAGGGGGCATAATCGGTAGCGTAGTTTTTCCATAAACGAGCGGCAGAATCCAATCCTTTTGCTGAAAGTTGAGCAGCCAAATAGGCGTTTAATGCTACTTGATTGTCTTGCTCAAACATCTCGGCACCTAATGCTACTTTTCGGGTTTTAGCACAATCTTTGGTAATGTTTAACTCCATCCAATGGCTAATGGGGTTGTTGTGAAATTCTCCAATAAGCACCACTTCTTGCTTGCTTAATTGCTTAATCATTTTTTGGTAACACACCTTTTTTCCTTGAGCATTATACAATACATAGGCTGGTTTTTGCTGGGCACTAGCCAGCAGTACGCTAAAGCAAGCAGCCACTAAGAATATCATCTTTTTCATGGAAATAGTAGTTAAACACAAAAGCGCCACATGTGGCGCTTTTGTAAAGGGTTTTATTTATTTTTTCTGTGCTTCTTGCATAGGATTAGTTCCCGAAGAAGCTCCTCTAATAACTTGTTGTTGTTTGTATAAATCGAACCTTGATGGGCTGAACCTACGAGGCCAAGAATTATTAACTTCATCAATATCGGCTGTTTCGCGGTTAGGATCTAAACGAATAGATGCCACCTCTTTATCTTTTGCAAACACTTTGGTTACTTTTTGTTCGTCTTTGCGCCATATATAGGCTGGTATCTTATCTGTTTCTTTAGTACCATCGGTAAAGGTCCACTCAATAATAAGTGGCATTACCAAGCCTCCTTTATTTTCGAAATCAATTTCATAAAAATTACGCTTCTTATCGTACACTGCTTTTTCGGCAGCACTTAAAGAGCTATAAAATTTATCAAAAGCAGCTTTAGAAGATGGGGTAATCGCATAGCGATCCCATTTATCGTAGAAATCTTGTAAGCTTGTATCAACTTGTACAGCAAAGCTTAAGCCGGCATCTTTATTGCGCTTACGGCTAATAACATAGGCCTCATTATCTGCTTTTTGTTTATCATAGGCATTTTCAACTTCCGGATTTTTGGTGTTCATGCGGAAATAGCGTACATCGTTAATGGAAATGTCTACCGGATCTGTCCCGTAGAACCAGCCTCTCCAAAACCAATCTAAATCCACTGCCGAAGCATCTTCCATAGTGCGGAAAAAGTCGGCCGGTGTTGGGTGACGGAAGGCCCAACGACGGGCATATTCTTTAAACGCATAATCGAATAATTCGCGACCCATGATGGTTTCTCTCAGAATGTTTAACCCAGTTGCTGGTTTTGCATAAGCATTGGGGCCAAAACGAACAATGTTTTCAGAATTGGTCATAATGGGCTCTAGCTCATTCTTGGGCAATTTCATGTAATCCACAATTTTATGTGCCGGACCACGAGTAGAGGGGTAATTATTATCAAATTCTTGTTCGGTTAGGTATTGCACAAAGGTGTTTAAGCCTTCGTCCATCCAAGTCCATTGGCGCTCATCCGAATTCACAATCATTGGGAAGAAATTGTGCCCTACTTCATGGATAATTACCCCGATCATTCCGTATTTAATGGTTTCTGCATAGGTGCCGTCTTTTTCGGTACGGCCATAGTTGAAACAAATCATTGGGTACTCCATTCCGTTTGCCGCCTCCACTGAAATGGCCACCGGGTAAGGATACGGAATAGTGTATTTTGAATAGGTTTTGATGGTGTGAGCCACCACCTTAGTTGAGTATTTGCTATATAATGGATACGCTTCCGGACCATAGTACGACATAGCCATTACTTTTCTGCCACCATCAATGTTTGCAGGCATAGCATCCCAAACCAAACGGCGTGAAGATACAAAGGCAAAATCACGAACATTTTCAGCCACATAAGTCCAAGTTTTTTTGGCCTTAGCCTTACTTTTCATTGCTTGCTTAGCATCGGTTAGAGTAACTACTTCTACCGGTGCATTGGCATTTTGTGCTTGTTGCCAACGGCGGTATTGTGCCGATGAAAGCACTTGGCTATAGTTCTGGCATTCGCCAGTAGCGCCTACCACATGGTCGGCCGGAACCGTAATGTTTACTTTAAAATCGCCAAAGGTTAGGGCAAACTCTCCTGAACCAACAAATTGCTTGTTTTGCCATCCTTGAAAATCAGAATACACCGCCATACGAGGATACCACTGCGTTGTGGTGTATAGATAATTACCATCTTCAGCAAAATATTCATAACCACCACGACCACCACGCACCATACGATCGGTAATGTTGTATGACCATTCTACTTTAAAACGAAAACGTTCGCCCGGTTGCAGGGTTTTAGGCAATTCTATACGCATCATGGTTTGGTTAATGGTATAGCGCAAGGGAGCACCACTTTCGGTAGTAATTTTAGCAATTTTTACACCGGCATCTTCGGTGTATCCGGCAATGGCCTGCAATTCGCTTACGCTCATTTGCTCTTTCATTTTGCTACCATTAAACAACTGTTTGTCGCTTTTGGCTTGGTGCTCGTTCTCATCTAATTGCATCCACAGATAACTAAGTGGGTCTGGAGAATGATTAAAATACGTAACAGTTTCGGCACCAATAATGCGTTGTTTTACATCATCTAGCTCTACGTTGATTTCGTAATCAGCTTTTTGCTGCCAATACTTAGGGCCGGGTGCGCCCGATGCTGAACGGTACATGTTTGGCGTTTGTAGCATGGTGCCCAATTGCTCAAACTTGTTCCCGTGATTAGATCCGGGATTGTTTAAATTTTGTGCCAATGTTACGCTTGCAGTAAGCAAAAAGAGGCAAAACAGGTTAAGGGTTTTTTTCATGTTTATGAAGTGTGTATGGGTAATCGTTCTAAGGTTAATAGTAGTGCTATACCAAATATAGCAGAAGAAAGGAATAGTATCCAATCTCTTCGTGAAATTTGTAGGGATTTAAGTACCAACTGTGCCAGCAGTAAAAATACGCCTACTACAATTAGTTGACCGGCCTCGAGGCCTAAATTAAATGCGAAAAGTTGACCAAGTATCGAATCGTCTTGCCCAAGTAGGCTTTTTAAATAGGCAGAAAAACCTAAGCCGTGTATCAATCCAAAAATAAGAGTAATGAAATAGGTGCTTAGCCGAGTAGTATTAGTGGGCTTAGTTAAATTAACTAAACAGGTGCTCACAATGGTTATCGGGATTAAAAGTTCAATCCATTTTGGAGAGATAAAGACAAGATTAACTACACTTAGGGCTAAGGTAAGGCTATGCCCAATGGTAAAGGCGGTAACCATGCCCAATACCTTGCGCCAATCGGCCAATACATAGCTAGCACACATGGCAGCTACAAACAACATATGATCGTAACCCCGCCAATCTAAAATGTGCTGCCAACCTAGTTCAAAGTATAAAGCAAAATCTTGCATTAAATTCTTTTTAGTAATTTGGCTATTAAAGTAGGGTTTTTACCCTTTTATACCAAACACGTACCCATGATGTTACATATTTTTAGCCTGCTACTTTCTATACTACACCCCTATTATGTGAGTGCAACCGAAGTTAAACACAATGCCAAGACACAAAGCCTAGAAATAAGCTGCCGCATGTATAGTGATGATGCCGAAGCGGCATTAAAAAAAATAAGTACAGAGCGGGTAGATATTTTGAACCCTAAAAGCAAAGCACAAATAGAGCTGTTATTGAGCAAATATGTTCCCCAACATGTAAAAATATCGGTGAATGGGAAGCCTGTTAGCTTGCAATTTGTGGGTTACGAATTCGAGAGTGAAGCTATTTGGTGTTATTTCGAAGCTAAAAATATACGATCTGCCAAGCGTATTTCTGTAAGCAATGATTTGCTATACGCCGAGCATGCCGAGCAAATTAATATGATGCATGTAACCATAAATGGCGAACGTAAAAGCACTAAACTAGATAATCCGCAGAGTTTGGCTGATTTTAATTTTTAACACTAGGCAGCAAAAAACCAGCTAGCCACAAAAACGGCAGCAAACACGCATACTAAATCTACCAAGAGCATAGCTCCGAGAGTATAACGGGTATTTTTAACATTTATAGAACCGAAATACACCGCTACTACATAAAAGGTGGTTTCTGCACTACATTGAAAAATACAAGAAAGGCGCCCGGTAAAAGAATCGGGACCATAGGTGTTCATAGAATCAAGCAAAAATCCCCTAGAGCCACCCGAACTGAAGGGCCGTAAGAGCGCCACTGGTAAGGAATTAGTAATATCTTGGCTTACTCCAATTTTAGAAAACAGGGTACTTAGCCCAGAACTTATTAGTTCGAATAAGCCACTGTTTCTAAATAATGAAATGGCTACCAACATACCCAATACATAAGGGAAAATTTTAACACCGGTGGATAGACCGTCTTTGGCTCCTTTTACAAAGGAATCGAAAATGGTGGTATCGCCTTGGATGAACTTCTTCTCGTTAATGACCGAATACACCATAATAAACAAAATTATACCGAATAAAATAATGCTAGATAGGTTGGTGGTGAATAGGGTTTTGCTAATAAAATCGAGGTGGTTGATATAAAACAACAAACCCACTATCGCAGAAATGGCCACCATAAGGGTAAGTATCAAGACCTTGCTTAAGAAATTGATACGTTGTTTAAACCCTACAATAAGCAGAGCAGCCAGAGTACCCACAAAAGAGGTAATAATACAGGGTATCATTACGTCGGCCGGGTTTTCTGCATTTACAGCGGCTCTGTACCCAATAATAGAGGTTGGTAATAAGGTTAAGCCTGCAGCATGTAAACACATAAACATGATTTGTGCATCGCTGGCTTTATCTTTATCTGTGTTAATTTTTTGAAGGCTTTCCATGGCCTTTAAACCAAAGGGGGTGGCGGCCGAATCTAAACCTAAAAAATTGGCCGCAAAATTCAGCGTCATATACGAAATAGACTCATGGTTCTTGGGCACACTTGGGAAAATTTTAACGAAAAACGGGCTCGAGAATTGGGCCAACTTCTCAGCTGCACTACTATCAATAAGCAATTGCATAAGGCCACAGAAAAAGGCTAAATAAGCTATCAAGGGTATAATAATATCGGTAAGGCTGTTTTTACAGGTAGCAAGCAGGCCGTCTGTTTTTAGCGTACCTGTATATATTTTAACCACGTTATTTTTTAATTCGTAGGTTTTTTCTTCGCCACTAGGGCTTACTTGGCTAAGCTTGTTTTCAGGGGCCTTTAACAGGGTATCTTTTAGACTGCTTGGAAGTTGATTGAGGTATACCTGAGATACCAAAATAGGGTCGTCTTTTTTTCCGTTTAAAAAATCGTCTAAAGCATACTTTTTATTTGCAAAAAAGCTAAAAAAGATGAAAAGTATAGACGACAAAAAGAGGATGAGCCAAAATCTACTTAATACCACAAGCCAATTGTTAGGGTTAAACGTTATTAAAATTTAGGGGAAGTTATAAAATTAGTAGGGGCTGTGCTAATTAAAATAAAAATTGCTGTTTAGTGGCCCCGAGCAGAATCGAACTGCTATCTAAAGTTTAGGAAACTTCTATTCTATCCGTTGAACTACGGGGCCATAAAAAAGCAGGGTACTCAACCTGAATACCCTGCTTGCTTGCGTATATATTCGGTTTATTGTTTCTTTATCTCTACCCTTCGGTTTAGCATCCTTTCGGTCTCGGTAGTGTTACCATTTAAAGGCTCTGTGGCGCCAAAGCCTTGGGTAGCTAAATTGGCCGCATTTACACCAGAATTTACCAAATAGGCTTTCACCGCATTGGCTCTATCTACAGAAAGTGTCATGTTGCGGGTTTCCGTTCCTTCTGAAGAGGCGTGGCCATTTACCTGAAACTGTTTATCAGGGTATTGTCTCATAAGCGCCGACATTTCATCTAGCATGCTATAAGAAGAGGTTTTAATAACCGATGAATTGAATTCGAATAAAATATTTTGAAAGGCAAAACTTGGTTCTGGTTTGGGCGGGCAACCGTTATTAGAAGCTAAACCCGCTACCGTAGGGCATTGATCTATAGAATCTACCACTCCATCCATATCCGTATCTACCGGCTTAGGGGGTGGTGGAGGCGGGGTTGGGGCTACAACCTCAACGGGAGGTGGCGGAGGTGGTGCTACTTTTTTGGCCTTACAAGAAGTAAATAATACACCGGCCATTAAAATAGCCAATAAGCTCAAAGGCATTAGTTTGGATACTTTTCTCATGATCTGATTTTTAATGTTAACAATAAATTTACTATAAAAACGAATCGATACAAATACTATTGTACAACTACCTCACGGTACTTCCGTTTGGCATGCCGGTACTTGGTGTAACAAAACACAAAGCACCATCGGCATTTTCGGCCATCAAAATCATCCCTTCCGATACAATACCCTTTAATTCTCTGGGCGCTAAGTTCACTAAAATAGTTACCTGCTGACCAATAATGGCATCAGGTGCATAATGCTCAGCTATACCCGAAACCACCGTACGTATATCAATGCCCGTATCGATAGTTAATTTAAGGAGTTTTTGAGTTTTTTCTACCTTTTCGGCGGCTAAAATAGTGCCCACACGAATATCCATTGCCGAAAACTGATCGAAACTAATGGCTGTTTTCGCCGGGTTTATAGCTGCTTGGTTGGGTGTTTCCATACTGGCTTTTTTAGCGTTTAATTTTTCTATTTGACGGTCAATGATCTCGTCTTCTACTTTTTGGAAAAGGAGTTCTGGCTGATTGAGCCGATGTCCGGCTTCAAAAACAATCGGCTCATTAAACTGATAGCTTTCTTTAAGTTGAAGCATGCGGAATAATTTTTGAGCAGTTTCTGGCATAAAAGGTTGCATAAGCGTAGCCAAATGTCCAATCAAAAACACGCATTCGTGCAGGGCCTCCCGAGCTGCTTCGGGTTGGTCGGCAAAGGTTTTCCAGGGTTCTTTATCTGTTAAATATTTATTCCCCAACCGAGCAACATCCAATAAAAGTTGTTGCGCTTGTCGGAATTTATAGGCTTCAAAAGAAGCGCCAATTTCATCGTACAAGGAATTTAATTCGGTTTGCAGATGGGGCTCTTTTAACCCGCTAATAGAGGTGTTAATGGTTCCCTCAAAATACTTGTGCATTAACACAAATACCCGGTTCACAAAATTTCCTAAAATAGCTACTAACTCGTTATTAATACGAGCCTGATAATCTTTCCACGTAAATTCACTATCAGCAGTTTCGGGAGCAATAGCCGTAAGGTAATAACGCAATTCATCTACACGGGTAGGAAAATCTTGCAAATACTCGTGCATTTCAATGCTCCATCCTCTAGAAGTGCTCATTTTATCGCCCTCTAAATTCATAAACTCATTGGCTGGTACACTCTCCGGTAAAATAAATTCGCCATGGGCGTGCAACATAATCGGGAAAATGATGCAATGGAACACAATATTGTCTTTCCCAATAAAGTGAACCAGTTTGGTGTCTTGGGCTTTCCAATAAGGTTCCCAGTCTTTACCCCTATCCAAGGCCCACTGTTT
>JBJTNJ010000126.1:0-14869 GCA_046074005.1 Sphingobacteriaceae bacterium | reverse complement strand
CTAAAAATTGCTCAATAATTCATGATTTTCGATCGAACTCTTGCTTTTGCACAAGGTTTAGATAGTCAAGATTCTTTGGCCTCTTTCCGCTCTCGTTTTCTTATTCCTCAGCACGATGGGCAAGATATTCGCTATTTCTGTGGAAACTCTTTGGGTTTGCAGCCTAAAGCAGCTCAAACACTTCTGCAAGAGCAGTTGAAAAACTGGCAAGACTTAGCGGTGGAGGGATGGTTTGAGGGAGAAAGCCCTTGGATGACCTATCACAAAGAACTACAACAACTATTGGCCCCAATTGTAGGTGCAAGCCCGTTAGAGGTGGTTCCTATGAACAATCTGACGGTTAATTTGCACCTAATGATGGTGAGTTTTTACAAACCAGAAGGGGGTAGAATAAAGATTTTAATGGAAGGAGGTGCCTTTCCTTCAGATCAATATGCGGTAGAAAGCCACCTTCGCTTTCATGGTATCGATCCAAATGAAGCGATTGTAGAGCTTTTTCCTAGGCCGGGCGAAGATACCCTCAGAACGGAAGATATAGTGGCTCAGATTGCCGCTAATGGCGATGAATTGGCCCTTATTCTGTTTGGAGGGATTAATTACTATACCGGCCAGTTATTTGATATGGAAGCCATCACTAAAGCTGGGCATGCTGTTGGAGCCAAGGTTGGCTTCGATTTAGCGCATGCTGCAGGAAATGTGCCCCTAAAACTACACGATTGGGGGGTAGACTTTGCTTGTTGGTGTTCCTACAAATATATGAACAGCAGTCCTGGTGGAATTAGTGGCGTTTTTATTCACGAAAAACACGTTGATAATCCTGAATTGAATCGTTTTGCAGGATGGTGGGGTTACGAGCAAAAAACTCGGTTTAAAATGACCAAGGGTTTTGTGCCCGAAAAAGGAGCAGAAAGCTGGCAATTGAGTTGTAGTCCGGTTATGCTCATGGCCATTCACAAGGCATCGCTCAAGCTAATTAAAGAGGCAGGGGGTATCAGCTCTTTACGAGCAAAAAGCGAAAAATTGACTGCCTATTTAGCTTTTTGGATTGCAGAAATCAATGCTAGGCTCGGATATGAGCAGTTTAAGGTGATTACCCCAAGCAATCCGCAAGAGCGTGGTGCCCAGCTCTCAATTATTGCCAAAAGCGATGGGAAAGCGATATTTGATGCCCTAGTGAAAAAGCGAATTATTGGTGATTGGAGAGAGCCAAATGTGATTCGCATTAGTCCGGTGCCGCTTTACAATACTTTTGAAGATGTGTATCATTTTGGTGCAGAACTTACGTTGATTTGTGAAACAATGCGTTTTAGTTCCTAAAAACATGATTAAGAAAATTCGTACGCTGGCCATACTGAACTTGTTAGGCTTCCTTTTGTCGGCCTTGGTAGCCAATTTGGGGCAATTTAAGTACTTAGGTTTGTATAATACCATGGCTAGTATTTCGGCTAAATACGAAACCTATTTTACGCCAGCAGGTAGTACTTTCGCTATTTGGGGGCTTATTTACCTCTCTTTACTAGCTTTTTGTATTTATCATATAGTGCATGTATTTAGTAAGCATGTAGATGAGCGTGTAAATCAAGATGTACGAAAAATAGGCAGTTTGTTTATTGTAAATACCTTAGCCACCACCGCATGGGTATACGCTTTCTTGGGCGAATACTTGTTGCTTTCTGTGGTATGTATGCTTATTCAGCTATACACCTTGTTTAAAATTCATCTCAGATTAGGTATTTTCAATACCCATAGATCATTTTTATGTAAGGCCTTTAGTCAATTTCCTTTGAGTATTTATTTTGCTTGGATTTGTATTGCTACTATTGCCAATATTAGCGTTTATTTGGTATCTATAGGTTGGAATGGATGGGGTTTAGCGCCACATTTGTGGGCTATTTTGTTAATTGGCGTTGCTACGTTTCTTAGCACTTTCATGGTTTTTGTTCGGAAAAACATCTTTTTTGGTTTTGTTCTGGTTTGGGCATTGTATGGAATTATGCTAAAGCGCCAGGCAGATTTGAGTACAGAGTCTCAGGCTGTTGTTACGGCTGCATTGGCTGCATTGGCGCTCATAGTGCTCACCATTTGCATCCAATTTTTTAAACGCTATTCTGCAAAACCCCCTATACTTTAGTCTTAAGGTGTTTTATATCGCATTCGATCCTATTTACGCACATCCTTTGCCAGAAGGACATCGATTCCCGATGTTAAAATACGAGCTTATTCCACAGCAACTTTTGCACGAAGGAGCCATGGAGTCCCGTCATTTTGTATCTCCAGAGGTGTTGGCTGACGAATGGGTACTTACTACCCACGATGCTGATTATTATTTTCGCTTAAAAAATGGCCAATTAAGCTATCAAGAGGAGCGAAGAATTGGCTTTCCATATTCGCCGGCTTTAGTAGAGCGGGAATTGCGCATTGCTAAGGGAACAATTGATGGCTGCTTGTTTGCATTAAGCCATGGCATCGCTTTTAATGTGGCCGGCGGTACCCATCATGCCGGCAGTAACTGGGGAGAGGGTTTTTGTCTGTTAAATGACCAAGCAATTGCTGCTAATTATCTATTAGCTAGTAAATTAGCTAGTCGTATTTTAATAATAGATTTAGATGTTCACCAGGGTAATGGAACTGCAGAAATTTTCCAAAATGATGCTCGAGTATTTACCTTTTCGATGCATGGAGCAGATAATTTTCCTTTTCGAAAAGAACGTTCCGATTTAGATATTGGCCTGGCCAATGGCGTAGGTGATACAGAATATTTAGCCCTGTTAGAACAAGCCTTATTTCCCTTGCTCGATAATTTTGCGCCAGATTTCGTTTTTTATCTATCGGGGGTGGATATTTTGGCTACCGATAAGTTGGGTAAACTTGCTTTAACTAAACTGGGCTGTAAAACTAGAGATACGCTCGTGTTGGGTGCTTGCAAAGCCCGGAATATACCCGTACAAGTAAGCATGGGTGGTGGCTATTCTCCAGATATTAAAGATATTGTAGATGCGCACTGCGCAACCTATAAAGCGGCCGCAGAATTGTACGCTTAGCGGAAATTCGGAGAAACAACTACTTCTTTGCTGCCTTGGTTATATTCGTAGAAACCTCGACCTGATTTCATGCCTTTTTCGCCGGCAGTTACCATGTTTACCAAGAGTGGGCAAGGGGCATATTTAGGATTTCCGAAACCATCTTGAAGTACACGTAAAATGGCTAAGCATACGTCTAGGCCAATAAAATCGGCTAATTGTAGTGGTCCCATTGGGTGAGCCATGCCTAATTTCATCACGGTGTCAATCTCTTGTACTCCGGCTACACCTTCATATAGGGTGTAAATAGCCTCGTTTATCATGGGCATTAGAATGCGGTTGGCTACAAATCCCGGGTAATCATTTACTTCTACCGGTACTTTCTGTAACTTTTTGGCCAAATCCATGATGTTGGCAGTTACCGTATCGCTGGTGGCATAGCCCCTAATTACTTCTACCAATTTCATTACCGGTACCGGGTTCATGAAATGCATACCAATTACTTTATCGCTGCGTTTGGTTGCCGAAGCAATTTTAGTGATAGAGATAGAAGAGGTATTAGTGGCTAGGATGGTTTCTGGTCCACAAAATTCATCTAAGTCTTTAAATATTTGCAGTTTAAGATCGCTATTTTCGGTAGCCGCTTCTACTACTAAGTCTGCTTTTGCTACGCCTTCTTTTATAGAAGTGAAGCAAGTGATATTGGCCAAGGTAGTGGCCTTATCGCTTTCGCTGAGAGCTGCTTTGGCAACCTGTCTATCTAAATTTTTACTAATAGTTTGTAGAGCACGCTCTAAAGCGGCTTCTGAAACATCAATTAAAGCTACGTTGTAGCCAAATTGAGCAAAGGTATGTGCAATGCCATTGCCCATGGTTCCAGAACCTATAACAGCGATATTTTTCATAGAATATGTTTTATAGCGGCAAATATACAGATTTACCGAAGTCTAAAAACTTAATTTTTGAGCGTAGAAATGGATTTTTGCATCTGGGCCATCATTTGGGTGAGGCTTTCTAAGCTAGGCTCTGGCGATGGTTCTGGAAACTCTGTACTAATATAGGCTTTGGCTTTCCAAATCTCCACGACGTCTTCTGTGGGGATGGTGTAGGGTTCATATGTCGGATTGTCTGATATTAGTTTTAGCGTTTTATTCTCTTTAAATGGATTGCCCACTCTCTTATACACTACCCCATCGTTTTTGCTGATAATTACATAGGTTTCGCCTGCTTTTAGGTCGTTCCAATTTTCTAAGTATTCGCCCACTACAATAGAGCCAGTAGGAAGAGGAAGCATAGAATCGCCTTTAATCTCAAAAGCTCTAAAAGTACCTTGTTTAAAAAAGGGAAGATGAAATTTAGGTAAATCGCTAATAAACTCCGGATCTGCATAGCCGTTTAAATACCCTGCGCTAGCTTTTACGGGTACTAATTCTATGTTTTCGCGATCTTCTTGGTCTACCGAAATGCTGAGAATGCGAATGTTGCTTCCATCGCTTTTTGGCTGTGGTTTCCAAGAGGCGCTAATCTTTTCATTTACCAACTCGTCCATACTTAATTCGTAAAACTCTGCGAATTTTTTTAGTAATTCGTATTTCGGTTCGGCCCTATCTTCTTCGTAAGCACCTACTAACGATCGTTTAATTTCCATTAAATCTGCGAATTGCTGTTGCGTTAAGCCCTTTTTCTTGCGTAAGAACTTTAAGTTGTTGGAGATATTAGCCATTAGTTGAAAATAAATTTGTTTTTACTAAAATTGTTAGTATTATTGTGCTCATAAAATTAGTAATTATTTAATTAAAAAACAAAAAATACTAATTGATTTAGTTGCCGAACCTTAAAGAATAGAGCCGATGAAACACTTTGTATATGTATTAACCGACAGAAACCGTAGCAATTTGCATGTGGGTATGAGTACCGATTTGTTAAAAACAATGCATTTTTATGCCCAAATGCCCACCCTGTTTTTTGATCCGAGTAAACAATTGAACCGCTTGGTGTATTTTGAAGAATTTAGTAGCGAACAGGCGGCCATTAGCCGTTTTAAAAGCCTTAATGCCTTTACCAAAATGCAGAAACAGCGCTTGGTAATGAGCGTTAATGCCAATTGGATTGATTTAATTCCGGCTTTAAAATATGAACAGTTACAAGCTCAGCAAAACTGGCTACGCAGTTTTAGTAGAGTAGCGTAATCAAAAAAAGCGGCTTTTGGCCGCTTTTTTTATGTCTGAAAGGTTTACCAGCCCGGGGCAAAAGTTAAACCAAATACCCCTTTCCCCAACGTTTTCCGCTGAAATGGAATGGCGTAATAAGGCTCTAATACAAAATAACCCAGTACATTTACCCGTAAAGAGAGGCCCGCACTCATAGCCGGCACTCGACTATATACATTTACGGTTTGGCCCGGGTTAAACGGATCGGGGGTGGTGCCTACCACTTTAGGTTCGCTACTAAATGATATTTTTGAATCGGAGTTGTAAGCCAATCCCATATCAAAAAAGGCATTTAAATCGCTGAATAAGAATTTAGACTCAATAGCGGCTAATTTTTTAGGGCCGGTAAAAGGCAAACGAACTTCAAAATTGGCAACGGCCAGCTTGCTACCCATTAATTGGTCTATATTAAAGCCTCCTGCATAAATATCACCTAATTTATAGAAGGAGTTGTACTCATAGCCTCTGATATAGGTAGAGTAGCCTAAATATTGCTGGGCATAATATTGGTTTTGATCTTTACCAAAGGCAAAGCTGTTTAATAAACGTCCGGCAAGTGTTACTTTGTGTATGCGTACGTATTTACGTAAATCAACGGTACCAATAGATAGGTTATAATCGCCAAAAAGTTGATTAATTCCAATACGGTAACGGTAACCGGTGAGCGGGGCAGTTACACCAAAGTTCGAATTGTCACCCACAAAAGCAGCATCGAAGCCGTATACTCTAAAGTTTTGGAAATTAATGCCTAGCTGGTTGTAATAGGTATTGGCTTCGGCCATAGATATTTTATGTTTATCGGAGCCGGCGTAGCCGTTAATATATAGCTGATTTCCGTTTTGGGAATAGGTGTAGTATTCGCTAAAGCGATCAATGCGGTACGAATAGCTGGCTGCGGAGGTGCCAATTTCGAAGCGTTTTATTTTTGAAAAAGGGTAGGAGCTAAATAGCTGTACTTTATCTTCGAAAGTTCGAATTACATCATAACTAGAGCGGTAAAAACTGGTTTGGTTGATGGTTTCAAAGCCTTCGGACATGTAGGCTGTAACGTAAGGGATGTGTGAAACAGCTGAACCCCAATTAATTCTACTTTGCTGATTGATATAGGCTACCTGTGCTCCAAAATCGTAAATTTCTCCATTAATAGATGCTGCCGCATAAATCTGATCACGCCCTAAGATATCAGAAAAGATACCTTGTACGCCACTTGAGAGGCCGGCTCCAAAGCGACCAACCGATGCTCCAATGCCATTTCCTGATAAGTAATCTAGTTTGAACTTCGATTTAAACGGAATGGGTTTAATGGTTTTGTCGGAAATTTCTTCGAAACGCTCAAAATTATCTAAGTTGGCATTAATTACGTTTACTCCAGCTGATTTTGCCGGTGGGAGCACAGCTGCACTAAAGTCTACTACTTTTGAGTCTACGGTTACAGGTGTAAAATCGCTAGCCTTGGCACTATAAATTTTGTATTTCTGTGCACGGTAATAGTTGTACACTATTTTATCGGTTTTAGATACGCTTATTGCCGGAGCGTATTCGGTAATGCCGCTAATACCCGTAAAATAATCGGTTAAGCGTTCTACCGTAGCCTCGTTTAAGCTATAGCGGTATAGGTTTCTAAATCCATCTCTGTTAGATAAAAAGTAAAGTTCTTGGTCGTTGCCAGAAAACTGAGGGTTAAAGTTGTTGGCGCCATTAAATACCGATAAGGTGCTAATTTTTTTACTTGCTAAGTCAATAAGTGCCAAGTTAAAAGAAATGTCTAAGCCTTTTTGGTCTGGGCTGTCAAAGTTGGCTCTATCGCTGCTAAAGGCAATTTTTTTGCCGTCATTAGAAAAAGTGGGTTGGTAGTCTGAATATTTATCGTTGGTTAAAGCACTGAGCACTTTGGTTTTCAGGTTAAATAAAAAGATATCGCTTTGCCCATCTTTTAGGCCAGAAAATGCTACGCTTGATCCATCTGGAGACCACGCAATATTGCTAAACTCTTCTACTGCTCCCATAGATTCTGTGGCAAGGGTTTTGCCACTTTGCGCATCTACAATAAATAGCTTATTTCGTCCTTCTGAAAAAGCACTAAAGGCAAAACGTTTGCTGTCTGGCGACCAAGCTCCGGCCGATTCTATGAAGTTAAACTCATCAATATGTGAGTTTCTGATTTTGGAGGTTAATTTTCTGATAATTTTACCCGTCTCGGCATCGGCCAAGTATAAATCAATACTGAATAGTTCTTTTTCAGATAAAAATGCCACGTATTTTCCGTCCGGAGATAGGGCGGGAGATACGTTCATTTCTCCTGCATTCTTATCGTCGAGTAGGAGTTTTCCTACGGGGGTTTGGGTGGTATCTTTTAAGAAAGGTTTGTAGGTGTTTTCAATGCTAGTTTTCCAGAGTGACGAGAGTGTTTTCTCACTATATCCAAAGGTTTTTTCAATAGCTCTCTCATAGCCTAATCTAGAGGTGGCCTTAAAGAAAGGCACAATAACGGTATCGCCATAAGTAGAGCCTATATACGACCAAAATGCTTGCCCATAGCGGTAAGGGAAGTATTTATTGCTGGTAGTAAGGTCTTTTAGCGAAGGAATATCTTTGTTTAAATACGCATCCCGCATCCACATAGAGGTAAAGGCATCTACTTTTCCTACCGATAAGTATTCGGCCATACCTTCTATCATCCATAGGGGTATGTTGCCAATATTCTCAAGGTTGGTAGTATCGCCTTCCAATAGGCTGCGGTATTGAAAAGCATGCACCAACTCGTGCCCCAATACGTGTCGGGTTTGGTGATTTAATTGCGTTACTGGTAAAACTACCCTATTTTTTAAGCCTTCGGTTACCCCACCGGTACCAATGCCAATATCGCCGTCTATTGCAGTGGTTTGCTGAAATTCTGGTGCATTATTGTATAAAATAATTGGATTTCTCTTGGTAAAGGTATCTCTAAACACTTGTTGGTGCAGGGTGTACCAATTTTCACTTTCTTTGGCAAAGCGTTTTACCAAACTGTCGTTTTGCATGTAATAGTACAAGTCAAAATGGGGCGTTTGGTATACTTTAAACTTTAAATTTTTATAGCGCACTTTGTTTTGCCCAAAATATTGAGCGTTTGCATTTCCGGAGAAGGCAATGAGGGCAAGAATGATAAACAGCGCATATACATTAAATCGTTTCACTATGGCTTAATTTAGGTGATAAAAAGATGACTATATTAACTGACGTGTTTGATGCTATTTTGTGTTTTTGGTTTAGTGGCAACCAGTTGTGGTAGTACATGAACTGTGCCGGACGTATTTTCATCGCCGGAAGAAGGAATTTCTTCTGGAGTGCTAAGTACACTATCACCGGCCGTACTATCCGTTTTAGTGGTATCGGCTACAATGCGTGGCGATTCACATTGGTAAGATCGAGTAATGGGTACCGTAGCTTTCGGGAAAGGCCCGAAGGTTATGCCCGTAGCAGGATCGTTTAATACTTTTTCCATGAACTTCCCATAAATAGGGAGTGCTGTTCTAGAGCCTTCGCCGGTTTCGGAGGTTTTAAAGTGAATGCTCCGATCATCGCAACCAACCCATACACCGGTTACTAAATCTTTGCTGATGCCCATATACCAACCATCTACATAGTCAGACGACGTACCTGTTTTCCCACCTATTTGGTTGCCTTTCTTCCAAAGATCCCATTCCCAAAGTGCCTGGGAAGTACCTCCCGGTTCTTCCATGCCGCCTCTAAACATATACAGCATTAACCAGGCAATTTCTTCGGTTAATACCCGCTCTTGCTTGGCAGTAAATTTGGCTAGCGTATTTCCCTCATTATCGGTAATTTTTTCTACCAAAATAGGGTCGGTTTTTACACCCTTATTTAAAAAGGTACCATAGGCCCGCACCATTTCATATACCGATACATCATTGGCACCCAAACTTACCGAGGGCACAGATTTTAACGGACTTTCGATGCCGCATTTATGGGCATTCTTTACAATGTTATCCCAACCTACTTTTTCGGTTACTTGTGCGGTAATAGAGTTTACCGAACGCCCCATGGCCCAACGTAGCGACATTTCGCGGCCTGAGAATTTAAAATCGGCATTGTTGGGTTCCCAAACTTGAGTTTTACCATCTTCTTGGTATTCAATTTTTACGGGTTTATCTACAAATTTATCGCAAGGGTTCATGCCTTGTTCCAAAGCGGTAAGGTAAGCAAAGGGTTTAAAGGTAGAGCCTGCTTGTCGTTTCGATTGGTCTACATGGTCGTATTTAAAATATTCGTGGTTAATGCCACCTACCCAGGCTTTAATATGTCCGTTAAACGGATCGAGGGTCATCATGCCGGTATTTAAAAATTTAGCATAATATTTCAAAGAATCCATGGTGCTGTATTCGCCCTCTTTTTCGCCATCCCAACTAAATAGTTTCATTTTTTTGGGCGTATTGAGGTAGGCATTAATCGAATCGATGTTGTGCTTGTACTTTTTCTCTAAGAGGGCGTAAATAGGTAATTTTTTAGCTTGTTTTTCCGGAAAATCAACAATTTCATTGCCTTCTTGGTCTCTCCACGGATTCTCATTGCCCCACACGTTTTGGAAACGGTGTTGTAGGCTTTTCATTTGGCTGTTTACGGCTTCTTCTGCATATTTTTGCAATCTAGAATCGATGGTGGTGTAAATTTTTAAGCCATCTTCGTATAAATCATAGTCATTTTCTTCGCACCATTTTTCTAGAGAGCGGGCTACGGCACCACGTAAATACGAATCGCCCTCGGCACCTTCTTGCAGTTCCGATACTTTTAGGCTTAAGGGCTTTAGAGTGCTTTTTCTGAATTCTTTTTCACCTAAAAAGCCATACTTGGCCATTTGAGAAAGTACGGTGTTTCGTCTTTCTAAGCATTTCTCCGGATTTTTGAGCGGATTGTAGGTGCTGGTGGCTTTGAGCATGCCAATAAGCATGGCCGCTTCCTCTACTTTTAATTGATTTGGGTTTTTACTAAAATAACGCTTAGTGGCTATCTTAATGCCGTAGGCATTGTTGCCAAAAGGTACGGTATTTAAGTAAAGTGTTATTATTTCGTCTTTGCTGTGGTAACTTTCTAGTTTGAGAGCGGTAATCCATTCCTTTAATTTATACACGATGGTGCGTACCACCGGAATATGTTTAATCCAGCCTTGCGATTTGCGGCCACGGGTACTGTACAAGTTTTTGGCCAATTGTTGCGTAATGGTACTGCCGCCTCTTTTGTCGCCTTTTGCGGTAGAAATGGTGCTTGAAACAAGGGACTGTACATCAATACCCGAGTGCTCGTAAAAACGAATATCTTCAGTAGCAATGAGGGCATCTACTACGCTAGGGGCTATTTCTTTATAGGTAATAGGAATTCTGTTTTCACGATAATATCGGCCGATTAGTTTGCCATCGGCGGTATATACCTCCGATACCAATTGCAGGTTAGGCGTTTTTATGTCTTTTCGGTTTGGAGAATAGCCAAACATCCACAAGAAATTGAGTTCTAGCGCACAGAAAAATAAAACGATAAAATAAACTCCAATGAGGGTATAGCGGAGTTTTTGGCTGCGTATTTCTTTAAACATATATAATTTTCTTAAGCAAAGATGTGTAAAATCTGCTGCTTATGGTGTGCTAAACGTGTTAAATTATCCTAAATTCACTATTTGATAATGATTTCATCTATAAATAAAATAGCTTCTCCGCCTTCTCCATAACCTTGATGCCAAGCCGGTAAGGTTCCGTAGTTTTTTGCCTGCACTTTAATGTATTTTAGTGTTTGCGCTAGGGGTAGTTCGAAATCCTTAATTAATACCTCGTAATTATCGGCAGGTATGGTGTTTTTTACTTCGCCTAATAATTGAAAGGTTATGCCATCGGTAGAACCCCAGTAGCTTACTTGGGTAGGAAAAATAATCCAAGAGCGGGTATCTTGCATAAAGCCAGTAGAAATACTGCTTATTTTTTTGGCTTTATCTAAGGTTACCATGGCTTCAAAATCGGCACTTTGGTATCCTTGCCATAGATTTCCTAACCTAAAATTGGCTTTACCTCTAATGCCATCCACCAAGCCTTGTTCACCACCACCGGTATATGATTTCATCATTGTAGTGCTAATTTTTACTTTCTTATCGCCCGGAATTTTATAGAAATGGGCAGTAGTAGGGAAGCTCCATTTTTCGTTTTTGTAGGAGCTAGCCGTAACGCTGCCACTTTCCGTTAGCATAAATGGCCTCTCATACAAGTTGCTTTGAAGCGTTGGTGAACTGCCGTCTGTGGTATAATAAATACCAGCTCCGCTTTGGGTGTTTTTGATACCTACACTTAGTTTATCGGCAAAGGTAGGCCCATCAGATTCTATAATGGGATTGGCTATAATTTGCTCATCATCTATACTAGATTCGGGTTTTTTAAGGCTTTGGGTATAGGTTTCTGCGGGTAGTTTTCCGGTTACAAAGTTTAGCTTAGCTCCGTTTTTAAAATCATCAAAATTGATGTACGATTGATCAAAAGCTTGGTCATTTAAGCTAATAGCTTGCAGGTAAATACTATCATCGGTATAATCAGGTGCAGTTATGTCAACTGATTTTCCGTTTTCGAGATGGATGCTTGCTTTTTTAAACCAAGGCGTTCCGAAGGTGTATTGGTTGCTGGCTGGGTTTAGTGGGTAGAAGCCTAGGGCACTCATTACTAACCAGGCTGACATTTGTCCGCAATCTTCGTTTCCTGCTAAGCCATCAGGTTCATTTTTGTAGAGCTCTTTTCGTATTTTTTGAATGTAATAGGCCGTTTTGTCGGGCGTATTGGTAAAATTATACAAATAGGCCATGTGGTGGCTAGGTTCATTTCCATGGGCATACTGCCCAATTAAGCCGGTAATATCTACTTGCCCACGGCCAGATAAACCTTGGGTGGTGCTAAACAGTTCGTCTAGCTTTTTTTGAAAGGCAGGTATTCCACCGTAGGCTTTTATTTGTGAGGTTACATCTTGTGGAACATAGAAGGTATATTGCCAACTGTTAGCTTCGGTAAAGTTGTTATTTACCTCTGTAGGATCGAAAGGTTTCCACCAATTTCCATTGCTTCGGGCTTTCATAAAGCCACTTTCTGGGTCAAATACGTTTTTCCAATACTGTGCTCTATGAATAAATTCGCGGTACTCGTCGGGTTTGTTTAAGAGCTTGGCAAATTGTGCCACACACCAATCGTCGTAGGCATATTCTAATGTTTTAGATACCGATTCGTGTTCATCATCGGCCAATACCAAGCCATTTTTTCGGTAAGAATCTAGGCCAAATTGATTTCTGTTTACTGCTGATTTCATGGCTTCGAAAGCTAAATTGACATCAAATCCGGTAATGCCTTTGCGGTAAGCGTCTACAATTACGGGGATAGAATGATTCCCAATCATGCAGTAGGTTTCATTTCCGGCTAGTTCCCAAATGGGCAACAAGCCTCCATTTTTATACTGATTGAGGAAGGTATTTATAAAATCTGTGGTTCGCTTTCTGTCAATAATGCTTAGTAGGGGGTGTTCGGTACGATAAGTGTCCCAAAGCGAAAAAACGGTGTAGTTATCAAAACCTTCGGCTTGGTGAATCTTTTGATCGGTGCCTAAGTACTTGCCGTCTACATCCATAAATAGGTTAGGGCTACTAAAGCAATGGTAAAGAGCAGTATAAAAAATGCTTAATTTATTCTTATCAGTACTTTCTACGGTAATTTTGCTTAATTCTTTATTCCAGGCGACTTTGGCTTGTTTTTCTATTTTCTTGAAATTGAAATCTTGGATTTCGGTACTTAAATTTTGCAAGGCGCCCTCGGCACTTACGGCCGATATACCCACTTTAGCCAATACTGTGCCCGGGTTGTTAAACTGAATGTAGAGTTTTACATTTTTCCCCGAGCCCTTTTTTAGTCCCGGTTGAATCAAATCGTTTAGGGCAATTCCGTAGTTTTTGAAAGGCTTGCTAAATTTGGCATAAAAATAAATTGGTTGGTTACTTGCCCAAGCACGAGAACGTCTAAATCCTCTAATTTCGTGATCGTTTATAATTTCTATCCACGATTCTAATACCTCGTCGCGGTGCTGTAAATCAATAATGATATTGGCTTCTGCGGTTTTTGGAAATTCGTATTGGTGTAAGCCTGCACGTAGCGTACTGGTAAGTTTTACGCCAATTTGGTATTTATCTAAAAAGGTTTCATAATAGCCGGCGCTGGCTTTTTCGTTCTTTTTTTGAAAACTAGAGGCGTATTCGTTGTTTTTGAATTTAGGGCTACCTGTGGTAGGCATAAATAAAATGTCGGCATAATCGGGTACGCCGGTTCCGCTTAGGTGGGTGTGCGAAAAGCCATAGACTACCGAATCGCTGTAATGGTAGCCAGAGCAACCGTCCCAACCTGTTAATCGGGTGTCGGGACTTAATTGCACCATGCCAAAGGGTAGGGTTGGGCCGGGGTAGGTGTGTCCGTGTCCACCGGTTCCAATAAAAGGGTTTACCCAACGACTATAATCGGGCGTTTTTTGGGCACTAGTTGTGTATGTAAGTGATAAAAAGGCTAAGAGGCCAATAATTCGTTTCATAAAATAGTTTAAATAGATAGGTTGAAATCGTCGCCATCGGCCAAAAATGGAAATATGCGACGTGTTTTTTGAATTTCTTCTTTGTGTATGGTAAAGGTATATAGGTCTTCGTCGTTTGGTTTATAGTATACTACGCTGCCGTTTGGCGCAATACACATAGAGCCTCCTGAGTGAAATACTTCGTTTCCGTCGTGTCCAACTCGGTTTACGGCTACTACATAGCTTTGGTTTTCTATAGCTCGGGCAGGAATAAGTGTGCGCCAGTGTAAAGAGCGCTTATCGGGCCAGCTAGCAATAAGTAGTAGCATATCATAAGGGTTTTCTGCATCGTTGCGTAACCAAACAGGGAAACGCAAGTCGTAACAAATAGCCGGACATATCTTCCATCCGTGTAAATCGATATAAAATTTGCGATTGCCTGGGGTAAATTGATCGTCTTCGTTAGCTAAGCTAAATAAGTGGCGTTTATCGTATTGTTCAAAGGTACCATCGGGGCGCATCCAAATTAAACGATTGTAAAACTGGCCGTTTTCCTTAATTATTAAACTTCCTGTAACTACGGCTTCGTATTTTCGGGCTTGTTGCTGCATCCATTGCATGGTGTTGCCCCCCATTTCTTCCGCTAGTTTATCGGTGTTCATAGAAAAACCGGTGTTAAACATCTCTGGTAACACAATTAGATCTGTTTTTTCTCTAATAGCCGATAGCCTAAGTGCTAGGTTCTGCAAGTTTTTTTCGCAGTTTTCCCAGAATAAATAGGCCTGAAAAGTGGTAATTTTTAGTGCTTCCATAGCTAAAAATATTAAACGGTTAATAGCGCTTCTGCCGCTTTTTGGAGTGTTTCTTCTGATTTGGCAAAACAAAAGCGCAATACGCCAAAATCGGTATTTCTTGAGTAAAAGGCCGATACCGGTATGCTGGCTACTCCAACTTCTTTAATTAAACGAGTGGCAAAATCTACATCGGCCTCATTTGTTATGCGTGAGAATTGTACCGATTGAAAATAGGAGCCTTCGCAGGCTAATAAATCGAAGCGGCTTTGGGCTAATA
>JBJTNJ010000125.1:0-3112 GCA_046074005.1 Sphingobacteriaceae bacterium | reverse complement strand
ATGCCGGCTTGGTGTGGTGTAATTACCGAACCAATAGGGCCGCTGTAGGTAGTATCGTAGCTGTGTCCCCCAATGTTTTTATATACCGGGCAGGCATTTAGGCAAGCGCCACAACGAATACAATATAAGCCTTGGCGTTGGTCTTTTTGAGCCAAGAGGTTGGTACGCCCATTGTCCAACAAAATTACATACATTTCTTCCGGGCCATCGCTTTCGTTCTCTTGCTTAGGGCCACTCAAAATAGTGTTGTATACCGTTAAGTTTTGTCCGGTGCCGTGGGTAGAAAGCAGGGGCCAAAACAAGTCTAAATCAGCCATCGAGGGAATGAGTTTCTCGATACCCACAATGGCAATGTGTATTTTGGGGAAGGTGGTGCTTAGTCGGGCATTTCCTTCGTTTTCGGTAATGGCAATACTCCCAGTATCGGCCAGTAAAAAGTTTGCTCCGGTAATGCCAATATCGGCACTGGTATATTTTTCGCGAAGCAATTCACGAGCTTTTTGTGTGAGCTCCTCTGGCGTAGCAGTGGGTTCGGTGCCAAACTTCTCGTGAAATAACTGGGCAATGGCCTCTTTGCTTAGGTGCATGGCCGGGGTTACAATATGGTAAGGCTTTTGGCCCAAAAGCTGCACAATGTATTCGCCTAAATCACTCTCTAGGGCTTCTACGTGGTTTTTTTCCAGAAATTCGTTTAAATGAATTTCTTCGGTAACCATAGATTTTGATTTGATAACCGTATTGGCGCCCGATTTCTTAATTATTTTTAAGATTTCTTGCCTGGCTTCCTCGGCAGTATTTGCCCACAGCACTTTGCCTCCCCTCCGCTGAAAATTACTTTCAAATTCGGGCAACAATTTGTCCAAACTCTCCATTACCTTCCATTTAATAACGTGGGCTTTCTTTTTGGAGGCTTCTAGGTTTGCCAAGCGGCTTAATCCACGGCTTACAGCCGCATCGTATTTGCCAATATTATGGTTAATAATTTGGCGATGGCTTAGATCGAAGGCCTTTTCGGTGCTTTTATCTTGAAATAATTGGGCCGTGCTTGACATAGAGCGAATTTAGGAAAAAGCATTCGCAAACGGATATAAAAAAAGCCCCCGAATTTCGGGGGCTTTTTTGTTGCCGGTTTATCTTATCTATCGGCAGGGAAATCGTTTTTCACGTCTACTACCGGAGCTTTGTCGCGGTTAGCAATATCCCAAGCGGTAAAGAATACCAAACGGGCACGTTTAGCAAGCATATCAAAATTGATTTTGCTTACTTCATCGCTTGGTTTGTGATAATCTTCGTGTACGCCGTTAAAGTAAAAAATAATTGGAATACCGTGTTTTGCGAAGTTGTAGTGATCTGAACGGTAGTAAATGCGTTCCGGATCGTTCGGGTCGTTGTATTTATAATCGATGGTTAAACGAGAATAAGTAGCGTTGGTGTATTCGCTAATTTTATGCAAATCGGTACTTAGTTTATCAGAACCAATTAGGTAAACATACTCTGGGTTGTCTTTGTGTGCAGGATCTACACGGCCAATCATATCTATGTTTAAATCGGTTACGGTTTTTTCTAAAGGCAATACCGGGCTTTCAGAATACCATTCCGAACCTAGCAAGCCTTTTTCTTCGCCGCAAACGGTTAAGAATAAGATGCTACGGCGTGGGCCATGACCTTCTGCTTTGGCTTTGGTAAATGCTTGAGCCATTTCTAATACCCCCGTAGTTCCAGAACCATCGTCGTCGGCACCATTGTTTACTTTATCGGCACCTTCTTTGGTTAAACCAATGTGATCGTAGTGGCCACTTACTACTACAATTTCGTCTTTCAAGTCAGAACCTTCTAAAAGGCCCATCACATTTTCTGCTCTAGCGCTGCTTACTTTAGAAAGTACGCTAGCTTGTAGGTTAGTTTTAACTGCTTTTGAGGCTGGTTTTCCGCTGCTGGCAATGCTTGCAGTTAAGCTAGTAATGCTACTTTTAGTTTTAGCTAAAATAGCATCGGCTACAGCTTTAGAAACCGTAATTACCGATGCTTGTACCGGCTGGTTAGGTTTGTCTAATATTAAACGTGGGGTTTGCAAGTAGCTAGCCATACGTTTTAAATTGCTTTCTAAATCGGCATTAAAGCTGATAATTAAGGCAGGGTTTTTGCTTTGTAGGTTGCGTAAGCGTTTAGCGGCAGTCCAAGAAGAAGTTTTTTCTGTTCCGGTAATAATAGATTTCCCGTTTACAAAAGGTTCTTTTTCGGTAGAATAAAGTACTACTTTCCCCTTAAGGTCTAGGCCAGCTAATTCGTTAAATTTTTCATCTTCTATACCATAGCCCACGAAAATTACTTCGGTAATGCTTTTGGTGAAATCTATTTTAGAACTTGAGGTATAAAAATCTTTAAAATTGGTAAAGCTTTCTTTACCTACTTTTAAGCTTGAGTTACCTGGAGCAATTTCTACTAAAGGTACTTTTTGGAAATAGCTGCCATTTACAGGTGCTTTTAAGCCTAGGCTTTTAAATTGAGCCGCAATGTATTCGGCTGCTTTCCACGCACCAGGTTTGCCCGTTTCACGACCTTCGTACTCGTCAGAGGCTAGAACCGACAAATGTTTGTAGGCATCTTCTTTGGTAATCAAATTTCCGTATTTAACGGCAGTTTTATCCTGTGCTAGGGCGGCATTGCCTACTAACAAGGCTGCTGCAAGGATAAAAATGGAACGATTGTGTTTCATGTTTTATTAAGATTTAGGTTATTGATTTAGCAAGATATTTTATTTACTCTGTTGGCGTGTCTCCCGCCCTCAAAATCGGTTTGTAAAAAAGCATCGGTTATGGCTTGTGCATCGGCTTCAGAAATAAAACGTGCAGGTAAGCATAATATATTTGCGTTATTGTGGGTGCGTGCCAACACGGCTAATTCTACGGTCCAGCAAATAGCCGCTCGTATGCCTTGGTGCTTGTTGGCTGCCATGGCTACGCCATTGGCGCTGCCGCAAACAAGAATACCTAAATCGGCTTCGCCACCCTCTACAGCTAGGGCTACGGGGTGTGCAAAGTCTGGGTAATCTACCGATTCGGTGCCATAGGTGCCAAAATCTTTTAGTTTGTTTTGGCTTAGGTGTGCCAAT
>JBJTNJ010000124.1:0-57147 GCA_046074005.1 Sphingobacteriaceae bacterium | reverse complement strand
GTCCCTTTTTTTAAGTCGGGGCCTCCCCAGCCATCCATGTGCATAATAATTTGCACTTCGGGGTGTAGTTTAATGTTTTTCGAATTGGTTAGCATGCCTTTGGTAAAGCGGTGTACCGTAAATACCTTCGGCGGAAGTCCGTTTTCTTGCACTAATTTAGCAAGATAAGCAGAGCAATAATTAATGTCTGCAGCATCGTAGGTGCCAATTTTTGTGCCTGGTTTTGCACCAGTTTTCATGGAAAATTCCGGATCGATACCCAAATGTACTTGGGGTAATTTCAAGTATTTTTCTAAAAGTGGTAATTCTGCACGTATGTTACTTAACGATACCTGAATATCTAAAAATACAATGGCATTGCGCATTTTGGCAATGTGTAATACCGAGTCAATTTGTTTGTCGGGCATGCGGAAACGGTATTTCCCGTCTTTGCCGGCATCGCCTTGTGCTACCACAGCAATATAGTGTAAGGCTGGTTGTACGGGGGTTTTAGGATCGGCTTTTTCCCAACGTTTTACTTCTTGATCTAGCTTGGCTAGCATTTGCTTGGGCGGTAATTCGCCTAAAATTCCCATGCGTACTGAATATAAATTACCGTAATACGCTACAATACGTTTAAAGGGTAAAATGGCTCCCGGCAGTGGATAAGGCTGTTTTTTTACCGGCCATTTTCCGGTAGTATCGCCATTGGCAAGGGCTTTTACTTTTTGTAGGTAAGCTAGCGTATCTACCGGCGGATAATTGCCTGCATTTTGTTTTACGGTGGTAGAATCGCTACCACTGTTTTTGCCTGCAGAGCCCGAACAATTGCTAAACAATACGGCTCCAAAGAGTACGAGTAAGCTAATTTTTGCTAATTTTTTCATGTGTTTGTTTATTTAGAGCATCTGCCAAAAACACCAAGTGGTAGTTTGCAGCCACTAGTGGCTTGTAAATACAATTCGCCAACTTGTAGATTTTGTATGCTCGGCATAGAGCTAGTTAATAAATTTTCAATAATTACGGATGAAAAGCCCATAGAATAGGCATTAAGAATGAGGAAATGTTCTTCGGGATCTAATAATTGCATTACGTCTTGCATCATTTCTTGAATGTGATCTTCCAATTTCCATTTTTCGCCGTTTGGCCCATGGCCATAAGCTGGCGGATCTAGAATAATACCATTGTAGGTTTTGCCACGCTTAAGTTCCCTTTTTACAAATTTTAAGGCATCTTCTACCACCCAGCGGATATTATTTATACCGGAAAGTTCTTGATTTTCGTTGGCCCAGGTAACCACCTGCTTAATAGAATCTACGTGAGTGGTGTCGGCCCCGGCAGCTTTTGCCGCTAACGAGGCACCACCGGTATAGGCAAACAAGTTTAAAATTTTAGGTTCCGGATTTTTAAAGCGTTTTACTTGCTGTGCAATAAAATCCCAGTTTACGGCTTGCTCCGGAAAAATACCTACGTGTTTAAAAGAAGTTAATCCTAAACGGAACTTAATGGCAATGTCTTCGTTTTTATAGCTTATGTTCCATCTGTCTGGAGATTTTGGGCTTTTCTTTACCCATTCGCCGGAGGTGGCAGATTTGCCTTTAAAGCGGATGTGGTGTAATTTATTCCACTCCGATTCTGGTAATGCTTTTGCCCAAACAGCTTGTGGTTCAGGTCTAATTAAAATAAGGTCGCCAAAGCGTTCCAGCTTTTCAAAATCGCCGCAATCGAGTAGTTCGTAGTCTTTCCAGTGGCTGGGACTGAGTAGTTCAATCATGTAGATGTGTTATTTTTTAAAGGCTTTCATGAATTTGCTAGCAAAGATAAATTCATTTAATTCCACATTGTCGCTGCTAATAATTTCTTCTTTAGTGCCTTCCCACCATTTTTGCCCATTGTGTAAAAAGATAATGTGTTCGCCAATACCCATCACCGAGTTCATGTCGTGCGTAACCACAATGGTGGTGGTTTGGTATTCAACGGTAAGCTCATGAATAAGCTCGTCAATTACAATGGCCGTTTTAGGGTCGAGGCCAGAGTTGGGCTCATCGCAAAACAAATATTTAGGATTCATGGCAATGGCTCGTGCAATGCCTACCCGTTTTTTCATTCCTCCAGAAAGTTCGGCAGGGTAGAGGGCATTTTTCCCGGCTAGGTTTACCCGTTCCAAACAAAAATTTGCTCGGTCTTTTTTTTCACCTAAACTTTGGGTGGTAAACATGTTTAGCGGGAAAAGGATGTTCTCTTCTACCGTCATAGAATCGAAAAGTGCAGCTCCTTGAAAAAGCATGCCAATTTCTTTACGCACCGAAATGCGTTCGGCGAAGTTCATTTCGGTAAAATCGCGACCATCATAGAGCACTTTTCCTTGGTTGGGTTCGTGCAAACCTACCATGCATTTAAGTAGGGTGGTTTTACCCGAACCCGAGCCTCCAATAATTAAATTGGTTTTACCCGGAAGAAATTCGGCAGAAATTCCGTCTAAAACTTGGTGTGTACCGAAAATTTTATGGATGTTCCTAACTTCTATCATAATAATAATTGGGCAGTTAGGTAATCGGCACACAAAATCATGATACACGAAATTACTACGCCTCGAGTGCTAGAAATGCCTACTTCTAAGGCTCCGCCAGCGGTGTAAAAGCCTTGGTAAGCCGATACGGTAGTGATGATAAAGGCGAAAATAACCGATTTTACCATGCATACGGTAAAGGTAAACGGAACAAAATCAGTGGTAATACCGGCTATAAAATCTTGTGCACTTACTGCTCCAGAAAGGGTTCCGGCAATATATCCGCCAAAAATACTTAGGGCAATAGAGATAATTACTAGAAGAGGAATCATAGTTACTGCCCCCAAAATTTTAGGTAAAATAAGGTAGCCTGGGGAATTAATACCCATAATTTCGAGGGCATCTATTTGTTCGGTTACCCGCATGGTGCCTATTTGAGAAGCTACACTTGAACCCACTTTGCCCGCCAGTACAATGGCCGATATGGTGGGGCTTAACTCTAAAATAGAAGAATCGCGAACAATAGTGCCAATTACAGAGCGTGGTACTAGATTACTTACCAATTGGAAAGCTGTTTGTACCGTAGTTACTGCTCCTAAAAATACCGAAATAATGGTAATAATTCCGATAGAGCCCACACCAATAGCAACCATTTCTTTGGCTATTTCTTTCCAATAAATAGTCCACTTTTCCGGTTTGCGGAAAACAGCTTTTAACAGAAGAATGTACTTGCCTAGTGGCTGAAAAAACATGATTTATTGGATTGCAAAGGGTAAAAATAACAAGCCTTTGGCTCTTTAACGAATTAGCGACAATATTTTTATTTGCTTGCCGGCTCTTAATTCAGGAAAAATGCCCTTAACTTCACGTTATGAATGCAGTAATTACCGGAGCAAGTAAGGGAATTGGAAGAGCTATTGCACTAAAATTAGCTAAAGAAGGCTATAATTTGGCACTCTGTGCCCGCAATCTCTCCGATCTACAAACTTTAAAATTAGAGGTGCAAAAAAAACATCCAAAAGTACAGGTATACATAGAGGCAGTAGATTGTGCACAATTACCGCAGGTGCAGGATTTTGCACAGCACGCCCATGCCCAACTCGGCCATGTAGAGGTGCTCATAAATAATGTAGGGCAATATACCCCAGGCACTATTTTAGAGGAAGCAGACGATGCATTAATTCGTCAAATGGAAACAAATGTGTACCCGGCACATGCTCTAAGTAAGTTTTTTGGCAAAGAAATGCGCAAGCTAAAATCGGGCTACATTATTAATATTTGCTCTATTGCCAGCCTAAACGTAGTAAAAGAAGCTGCTTCGTATAGTGTAACAAAAGTAGCCTTATTGGGTCTTACTACTATACTGAGGGAAGAGCTAAAATCCTCGGGTGTTAAAGTAAGCGCTATCTTGCCGGGAGCAACCTATACCTCTTCCTGGGAGGGCACCGAACTAGCTCCCGACAAATTTATTCAGCCCGAAGACGTAGCCCAAGCGGTTTGGACTTGTTTAACTCTAAGCCCTGGCGCAACACTAGATCAATTAATACTAAAACCTATTTCAGAAGCATTTTAAAAGAGTTAGTTATGGAGAAGAAACTATACAGAAATACAAATGATAAAGTAGTGGCTGGCGTTGCAGCCGGTTTGGCTCGTTATTTCGATATTGATGTTACTTGGATTCGCATTTTATTCATTTTGGCCACTATTTTTGGCGCCTCGGGTTTACTTATTTACATTATTTTGTGGATTGCCATCCCCGAACAACCATTTGGTGTATGGAGCATGCCTGCTGAAACCGATTATACGGTAAAAGACAAAACAGCTAGCCCTTTTGAAACCGAGTTTAAGGCCGCTAAATCCAACAGAAAAAGAGAATCTGGATTTGTTTCAGGCATTATCTTAATTGCCTTGGGCTCCTTTTTCCTACTAGATCAGTTTGATTGGGTGCCAGAATGGGTAAGCTTTGGTAAGTTATGGCCGCTAGCCTTAATTATCCCTGGATTGGTAATGCTAGCTAATTCGGGCAAAAAAACGAGCGAAAAAGTAGCCGACCCTACTCAGTCGGAAACACCCCTTACAGAAGAAAAAGTAAGCCCTAAAAAAACTACTGCTCCGAAGAAAGTAGCGGCAAAAAAACCGGCAGTAAAAAAACCTAAAAAATCAGAATAAGTTTTAAAAACCTAAGCATATGAAAAGCGAAAAAATAGTGTGGGGTATTACCCTCGTATTTATCGGTACCATTTTACTGCTCGATAACTTTGACATTATTGATTTTTATTGGCGTTCGGTATGGCATTTTTGGCCAATTATTCTAATCTTATCTGGGTTAAACTTGGTGTTTGGTAGAGCAAAACAAAGCCCGATAGGCAGAATTATGGTGATTTTATTAACCTGCATTGTATTAGGCTTTGTAGCGTATGTGGGTAGCACTCGTTCTAAGCCTAGCACTCACTGGTTTTTTAATGACGATGAGGACCTAAGCGCTGCCGATTCTAACCAGATAAGAACCTTCTCAGAAACGTATAATGCAGCCGTAGCTAAAGCCGAGTTAAACATAGAAGGAGGTGCTACTGTTTACGAACTTGAACAAACTACGCCTCAATTATTTGAGGCCGAAGTAAACCAATCATACGGCCAGTACTCTCTTACCAGATCCAGCACCGACTCGGTAGAAATACTAAATTTTAAAATGAACGATGGTGAAAAATCTTGGCATCTGAACAAATCAAATTCAAACAAAGCCATCATTCGTCTGAATACTAATCCCATTTGGACTATCCGTTTAGATATGGGCGCTGGTAAAGCCGATTTTGATTTGTCTGCCTACAAATTGTCTGATATAGCCATTAAAGGAGGAGCTTCGGCTTTTGAGCTAAAATTAGGTCAACCCTTAGCGCTTACAAAGGTGAGTGTAGATACCGGTGTTTCTGATGTAAAAATCTCTATTCCGGAAAATGTAGCGTGTCAAATTGAGTATGAAGGCGGTTTAACGAGCAAGTCTTTTGAAGGTTTTGATAAAAAAGAAGATGGACTGTATGTTAGCCCTAACTATGCCACTGCTTCCACAAAAATCAACATTAAACTACACGGAGGCTTGTCGTCGTTTAACGTAAAACGTTATTAGTGTGCATCGCTTTTGGGTGGTTGAGAATGGCAAACCTGCCGGCCCGTTTAGCCTCGAAGAGCTAAAAAATCGTTCTATAAAATCCGATACATTCATAAAGTCGGAAACAATGGACGATTATAAAGAAGCACACGAAGTTGCTGAGATTCGCAGTTTGTTGGGCTTTAAAGCCAAGCTTGTTCAGCCACAATATTTTGCTTCGCTAGATGTACGTTTACTAGCCATGGCTGTAGATTATCTTTTCGTTTTTGGAATTTATAGTGTGTTAGCCTTAATCTTATTGGCTTTTACCCACCAGCAAGTGCTTAAAATAGCCATTGCTTTGTCGGGGATAGTCATTATTCCCATTGCCCGTTCGGTATATGCCGTTTTTATGGAATGTGCTAAAAAACAAGCTACTTTGGGTAAGCAGCTACTAGGCATTAAAGTCTGCGACGAAGAGGGTAGAAGTATTAGTTTTGGCCAATCGGTCTTGCGCAATTTGGGTAAATGGCTAAGTACACTCACTCTTGGTGTGGGGTACTTATTCGGTTTTTTCGACCGAAAACAGCAGTGTTTGCACGATAAATTGGCGGGCACCTTGGTGGTAAAAGAACGGTTGCTTTAAGCCACCGAACATTTTCTTACTTTTGTTTCCATAATATACGTACATGAAGTCCCAAAATTCTCCTGAACTAGCAGGAATATACTGCCCATCTTTGCTACAATACAAGCGCTTTCTTACCAGAGAGGTGCATGTAGGCGATTTGGCCATGGGAGCCAACAACCCTATTCGTATTCAGAGTATGACCACTACCGATACCATGGATACTCAAGGAACGGTAGCGCAATCTATTCGAATGATAGAGGCCGGTTGCGAATTGGTACGTATTACGGCCCCGAGCATAAAAGAAGCTCAGAATTTAGCCGAAATTAAAAAAGAACTTAGTAAACGGGGTTACCATACACCTCTCGTAGCCGATATTCATTTTACACCAAATGCTGCCGAGTTGGCCGCTCGTTTGGTAGAAAAAGTGCGTATTAATCCGGGAAATTATGCCGATAAAAAGCGTTTCGAAACCATTGACTATACTCCGCAGGCCTACCAAGAAGAGCTAGAACGTATTTATAAAAAGTTTGCGCCCTTGGTAGCTATTTGTAAAGAATACGGTACAGCCATGCGTATTGGCACCAACCATGGTTCGCTATCCGATCGTATTATGAGCCAATTTGGCGATACGCCCCAAGGAATGGTAGAATCGGCCATGGAGTTTATGCGTATTTGCGAAGATTTGAATTACCATAATTTGGTTATTTCCATGAAATCGAGCAATCCACAAGTAATGGTGCAAGCCTACCGATTATTGGTAAAAACCATGGTAGCCGAAGGCATGAATTATCCGCTGCATTTGGGCGTAACCGAAGCGGGCGATGGCGAAGATGGGCGCATTAAATCTGCTGTTGGAATTGGTACCTTATTAGAAGATGGCTTGGGCGATACCATTCGAGTGTCTTTAACCGAAGACCCTGAATTGGAAATTCCGGTAGCTCAGGAGTTAGTAAAGCGCTATGCCCAACGTAGCACGCAAACTAAGGAAGCGCAGCCCATTGCCTTACCTGCTCAGTATTCTCCCTTTTCCTATCAAAAGAGAGTTTCGGAAGAACTAAACACCTTTATTGGAGGGCATCAAGTACCCCGAGTACTCATTGATTTATCAACTAAGAATTTAAAAGATCCGGCCATTTTATCGGAGGTTGGCTATCTGTATTCGCCCATTTTAGATAAATATACTATGGGCGAACAATCGGTTGATTTTGTGTACCTAGCCGATCAACTTCCATCGTTTACGTTGCCCGGAAATTTAAAGCAACTATACCAGTATTCAACCTGGAAAAAGCTGGCTAGTAAAGTGAATTGTCATCCGCTGTATAGCTTAAAAGAATACGTAGATGCCGAAGACAGATGCCCCTCTTTAAACTTGGTGGAGCTTAGTTTGGCCGATATGTATACTGACGCATTTCAGCAAATACCGGTAGATAAAACACTCGTTTTTGTACTTACCAGCACTGCCGAAAATGCCATGCAAGAACAACGTCAGGCATTTTTCCTTCTAGAAGAATTAGGTCTAAACGTGCCGGTAATTATTAAAAGAACCTATCCCGGAGTTTCTGAAAACGAATTTCAATTATATGCCGCTACAGATGCTGGTGCCTTATTGGTAGATGGTTTTGGCGATGGCGTATGGTTGCAGGCTCCGCACTTGTCCTCCAAACTCTTGCTCAGTACTTCGTTCGGAATTTTGCAAGCTACCCGTTCTCGAATTTCTAAAACCGAGTATATCTCTTGCCCAAGTTGTGGACGTACCTTATTCGATTTGCAAGAAACCACCCAACTTATACGCAGCCGAACCGATCATTTAAAAGGAATTAAAATTGGCATTATGGGTTGCATTGTAAACGGCCCCGGAGAAATGGCCGATGCCGATTATGGCTATGTAGGTACCGGGCCTGGAAAAATTACATTATACCGTGGTAAAGAGGTGGTTAAGAAAAATGTAAACACCGAGAATGCCCTCGATGAGCTCATTGAGATTATTCGAGAAGATGGAAATTGGGTGGATCTTGCCATCTAAATTCCTCTCTACTTAGGACTAAATTTTCAGGTGTGATCTTCGTCACTTTATCTTTCCTCCCTTTTTATTTTATGTCTTTAAAAGGTCATTTTAGTGGTTTTTAGCCAATTTATATCCATTCTAAATACTGTCGGTTTGACAAATACGTGACAGTGTCGCCTTTGTGGTTTTTTACTTTTGTCGTAGTAAAATATAGCGCCCAAACAGCCCTTGAAGAATTTAAGAGTAATAGCTTTCACACACAAACAAGTTGATTTAAAAGACTTGGGAAAATTAGTCATCAGCGATGAGTCGCTCGAGAGTAATTTGCTATCACTAAAAAATCAATTAGCTATTTCTGAGATAGTATACGTAGGTACTTGTAACCGTGTGGAATTTGTATTTACGCACCAAGATGCCTTAACTCCGGCTTTTGTACAGTCTTTTGTAGATGCTTTATCTGTTGGGGCAGACGCCACTAAATTGGCAGCTCAAGCGGCAGTGTATGAAGGTAAAGAGGCCCTGAATCATTTATTAAGAGTATCGTGCTCTTTGGAAAGTTTAGTAGTGGGCGAAAAAGAAATTTTGGCCCAGTTGCGTCAATCGTATGAAAAATGCAAAGCGCTAGGCTTTACCGGCGACTACCTTCGTTTAATAATGGATCAGGTGGTTAAAACCGCTAAATCGGTATACACCGATACGCAAATTGCTTGTAATCCTATTTCGGTGGTATCTTTAGCCTACCGCGAATTACGTAAGATTAACACCTTTACCAATGCTCGTGTAGTGTTGGTTGGTGCCGGTGAAACCAATCAATTAATAGCAAAATATCTTCAAAAACATAAGTACTCAAATTTTGTAGTATTTAATCGCACCCTATCTAAAGCACAAACGTTGGCTGCCGAGCTTAATGGCGAAGCTTTCACACTAGAAGAGTTGGTTAGCTATAATAAGGGTTTTGATATTCTAATTACCTGCACCAGCGCAACAGAGCCTATTATTACGCCCGAAATTTATTCTAATTTGCTTGCAGGTGATACCAATAAAAAGGTGGTATTAGATTTAGCCATACCAAACGATACGCACACGGAAGTATTGCTAAATAATCCGATACATTTTATTGAGGTGCATGGTTTGCAGGCAGTAGCCGAGCGCAATATGCAAGAGCGATACCACGAATTGGTAAACGCCGAAAAAATTATCGAACAACACCTCGATGAGTTTAGACATATATTAAAACAGCGTCGTGTTGAACTAGCCATGCGCCAAGTGCCAGAGCGTATTAAAGAAATAAAAGACACGGCATTAAATTCAGTTTTTGCCGAAGATATTCAGAATTTAGACCCTAACTCCTTAGTAGTGCTTGAAAAAGTAATTGCTTACATGGAGAAAAAATACATTAGTGTACCTATGGTAATGGCCAAAGAAATTTTAGTAGATAATTGCTAAAATCTCCCTTACGCCATCGTACCCATTAACCCATATTCATGCAAGCTACCTCTACCAAATCGCCCTTAATTATTGGAACCCGAGGCAGCGATTTAGCTCTTTGGCAAGCAAATTTTGTAAAAGATACCTTGGCGGCAAATGGCATTGCCGCAGAATTAAAAATTATTAAAACTCAAGGAGATAGCATTCTAAACCTACGTTTAGATAAATTAGAAGGGAAAGGGTTTTTTACCAAAGAACTAGAAGAAGAATTGCTGAATGGAAGTATCGATTTAGCAGTACACTCTCATAAAGACTTACCTACCACACAGCCTGCCGGTTTAGCCATTGCTGCAGTGTCTGAAAGAGAAGATCCTTCAGAATTACTGTTGATCTTGAAAGATTGCGTAGACATACAACAAAAACTCTCGGTTAAATTTGGTGGTACCGTAGGCACTTCTTCGAATAGACGTAAGGCGCAGTTATTGGCTTTTCGCCCCGATTTAGAGGTGGAAGATTTACGTGGAAACGTACCTACTCGTATTCAGAAACTCCGCGATGAAAAGTACGATGCTATTATGATTGCCAAGGCCGGCGTAGGCCGCTTGGGTATTGATTTAAGTGAATTTTATGTAGAAGAACTAGAACCCATGGAATTTGTTCCGGCACCCGCTCAAGGAGTGTTGGCTATTCAAATACGTGAAAAAGATAGCGCATTGGCCGAACTTCTTAAACCCTTACATAGTGCGGCAGTAGCCAAAGAAATTGCCGTTGAACGTACCGTATTACAATTGTTTGAAGGTGGATGCCACATGCCCCTAGGCTGCTATTGCAGAAAAGAGGGAGGAAACTACGAGGTGTGGACTTCTAAAGCGGCCGATGCAGAAGATTTTCCAGATCGTTTGTTCCTATCGGCTAAAAGTACCAAAGGCCTAGCCGAAGAAATTGTGGCTAAGTTTAGCCCCGAACGTAAATTACCTAGTAATGTGTTTATAAGCCGGAAATTGCCCGAAACAAGTTATTTCCGCAAAGCCTTAGAAAAACACCAAATACAGCTAGACGATCGCTCTTTAATTAAGATTTTTCCTATTATTAATACCCTCGATTCCTTTATTTTAAAACGAGTAGATTGGATATTCTTTAGCAGTAAAAATGCCATTGAATGTTTCTTCCAACTATCTCCTCAGTTGCCTAAAAAAGTAAAATATGGCGTAATTGGCAGAGCATCCGAAGAAATGTTGCGCAAATACGGCATAGTGCCCGATTTTAATGGCGAAGAAGATGGTATTGATACGCAAGATATTGCCAAAGATTTTGCCAAATTAGCCAACGGTAGTACCGTACTTTTCCCAGGTGCTAAAGATTCTTTACGCACCATCCAGCAGGCATTAAGCAAAGAAACTAAACTAATAGATTTGCCGGTATACGAAACCGAAATGGATGAAACTTGCGATCCATCGTCTGCCGAAGTACTGGTGTTTACTAGCCCATCAAATGTAGATGCCTATTTTGCCCATAACTTACTTCAGCCGGGTCAACAGGTTATTTGCATTGGCAAATCAACCGGCAAAAAGTTCGACGAATTAAATGTAACCTATACTTTACCCTATTCTCCAGACGAAATTGGTTTGGCAGAAGCGGTGTTTGGTTTAACCTATTAATCTATGCTTATACGTCCAAGAAGATTACGCAAAAATCCAATTATTCGGGAGTTAGTAGCTGAAACACGTTTATCAAAAGACATGTTTGTGTACCCCTATTTTGTGGTACCAGGCACAGGGGTAAAACAGGCTATTGATGCCATGCCGGGTATTTATCATTTCTCGGCAGATATGCTGGTGAAAGATGTAGCCGAAGGACTGAAGCTAGGTCTAAACAAAGTATTGCTTTTTGGAGTAGGTGAGAAAAAGTGCGAAGATGCCAGCTCGGCGTATCAGTACGATTCTTTGGTGGCCCAAGCGGTTCGCGAATTAAAGAAAGCATTTGGCGACGATATTTACGTAATTACCGACGTATGTACTTGTGCTTATACCACACACGGACACTGTGGCATACTGCACAACGATTACGTACAAAACGATGAAACTGTTGCTATTTTGGCTAAAATGGCCCTGGCACACGCAGAAGCTGGTGCCGATATGGTGGCTCCCTCAGATATGATGGATGGCCGAGTAGGGGCCATTCGCGATTTATTAGATGAGCACCAATTTGTGAATACCGCCATTATGAGTTATAGCATCAAATTCGCATCTGCTTATTATGGTCCTTTCCGCGAAGCAGCAGATTCGGCACCTAGCAAAGGCGACCGTAAGGCGTATCAAATGGATTTTCGGAACCCCAATGAAATGATGCGGGAAGCATTTTTAGACGAAGAGGAAGGCGCCGACATTTTAATGGTAAAACCAGCCTTGGCTTATTTGGATGTTATTCAGAATTTAAAACAACAAACACTGTTGCCAGTAGCGTGCTACAATGTATCGGGCGAATACAGCATGGTAAAAGCTGCGGCCCAAGCCGGTTGGATTGACGCCCAAAAAGTAACTATGGAAAACATGTATGCCTTTGCCCGTGCCGGCGCAAACATCATTATTACCTATCACGCCCGCGAAATTTTAGAAAATAACTGGCTGTAACACTCGTTCTGCTCTCTAAAAATATTCTTATGGCTAATTTCTTTACAAAACTTTTTTCTAAACCAGCAGAAACACCTAGCACGGTATTTCATTCAGATAAACCAGATATCAGCAGAGAACGTTCGGCCGAATTATTCGAAAAAGCAAAGCACTATTTCCCCGGAGGAGTAAATAGTCCCGTAAGGGCGTTTAAATCGGTGTATGGTACCCCACTTTTTATTGAAAAAGGGGATGGTTGCCGTTTATGGGATGCCGATGGAAATGAATTCATCGATTTTTGTTGTTCTTGGGGACCCCTTATTTTAGGACATAATGCCCCAAGCGTTCGCGAAAAAGTAGCGGAAGTAATGCAAAAAGGCATGAGCTTTGGTGCACCAACCGCTCTCGAAAACGAATTGGCTGAGCTTATACTTAGTCATAATAAGTACCTAGAAAAAATCCGTTTTGTAAGCTCGGGTACCGAAGCCGTAATGTCAGCCATTCGTTTGGCCAGAGGGTACACTAAACGAGATAAAATTTTAAAATTTGAAGGCTGTTATCATGGCCACGTAGATAGTTTACTGGTAAAAGCAGGCTCGGGCTTGGTTACCTTTGGCGAAACCTCATCAGCTGGTATTCCTAAATCGTTTGCCGAAGAAACCATTGTGGTGCCACTAAACGACCAAAAAGCGGTAAAAGCAGCCTTTAAACAATTTAAAAACGAAATTGCCGCTATTATTATTGAAGGAGTTCCGGCAAACAATGGTTTATTAATTCAGGATAAAGCATTTGTAGATTTCTTAAGAGACATTTGTACTAAAAATAAAAGCCTCCTTATTTTCGATGAAGTAATTACAGGCTTCCGTTTAGGCTTTGAAGGTGCAGCTGCGTATTACAACGTGCAGCCCGATATTGTAACCTATGGTAAAATTATCGGTGGCGGCTTGCCGGTGGGCGCCTACGGCGCTTCAGCTGCCTTAATGGGTCATATTTCTCCGGATGGAGCCGTTTATCAAGCCGGTACCCTTTCGGGAAATCCGGTGGCTATGGCTGCAGGCATTGCTCAATTATCGGAGTTGGCCAAGCCAAGTTTTTACAAAGAATTAAATGCTAAAACTCAAGAATTTGTAGAGTCTATACAACGCTATGCCGATACGCATAATTATGCGTTTAGGGTGTTTACTATTGGTTCTATTTTTTGGTTTGCGTTTACTAAAAAAGACATTAAAACAGCCGAAGCCATCGATCCTGCCAGTATGGATAAATTTAAAATCATGCATCGTGAATTGCTCAATCGCGGTATTTACATTGGTCCATCGGGCTACGAAGTGGGCTTTGTTTCGGCGGCGCATAGCAAAATTGATTTAGAGAAGGCAAAAAGGGCTATCTTTGAAAGTTTAGATATCGTATTTAAGAAGCAACCGCATGCGTAAAGCCCTTTTCATTTTTTACCTTATAGCCATATATGCCTTTGCCGAAATGATGTGGTGGGGTTGGCTACTGCTAAAAGCAGAGCCAGGTAGAATGGAAATGATAGTAGGCGAAACCATTGTGTTTTTATGCTTGTTTATTATTGGCGTTGTTCAAATACACAAAACCCTCAACGGTAGAGAGAAACTCCAAGAACAGCAAAAAAACTTCTTACTGTCGGTTACGCACGAACTAAAATCGCCCTTAGCATCTATTAAGCTATCCCTGCAAACCATTTTAAAGAGAGATTTACAGCTAGAGCAAAAACAGGCACTTCTGGGTAATTCTTTAAAAGATATTGAACGCTTAGACGATTTGGTAGAGAATATGTTATTGGCTACTAAAATTGAAAATCGTTCTTATAGTTTTCCGAAAGATAAAATTAACCTTTCGGAGCTAGTAGAAAAGGTAGTGGAGCGCTTGCAAGTACATGCTTGCGATTCGCAAACCATTAAGTGTATCGTAAAGCCCAACATTTATATTAGCGGCGATCAGTTTGCTATAAATTCGCTCTTAATTAATCTAATAGAAAACGCCGTAAAATATTCGCCAGCTTGTGCCGAAGTGGAGGTTAGTTTAGATAGTAAAAAAGAGCAGGTGTGCATGCGGGTGGCTGATCACGGAACCGGCATACCTGATGCAGAAAAAAACCGTATTTTCGAGAAGTTTTACCGTATAGGTAGCGAAAATACCCGCCAAACAAAAGGTACAGGGCTAGGTTTGTATATTGTGAAAAAGGTTTTAGATATACACCAAGCAGGTGTACAAGTATTAGATAATACCCCAAGGGGCACCATTTTTGAAATCACTTTTAGTCAACACCATGGGAACTAAACAACGCATTTTATTAGTAGAAGACGAGCTTCATTTGCTCGATGCCATTAAGCTCAACCTTGAGCTCGAGGGTTATAAAGTAAGCACCGCCACCGATGGTAAAAAGGCACTTAAAACATTTAAGGAAGAGCGATTTAACCTCGTGATTTTAGATGTGATGTTGCCCGAAGTTGACGGTTTCCAAGTAGCCGAAACTATCCGTTTAGAGAATTCGGAAGTGCCCATTATGTTTTTAACAGCCAAAAACACGAGCGAAGATCGGGTAGCTGGACTAAAAAAAGGGGCAGATGATTATTTAACAAAGCCCTTTAATTTAGAAGAACTGATTTTGCGGGTGGGTATTTTGGTAAAACGCAGTTTAAAAGGCGAAGAGTTAAAAGAGTTGCAATCGTACCGTATTGGCGATAAAATCATTTATTTCAATTCATTTGAATTAAAGAAAGACGATGGCACCACGGTTGCTCTTACGAAAAAAGAAACCATGCTACTTAAACTGCTTATTGAGCGTAAAAACGAAGCCGTTTCGAGAGAGCAAATTTTAGAAACCGTATGGAACTACGATGTATATCCATCTACCCGAACCATAGATAACTTCATATTAACGTTTCGTAAATATTTTGAGCCCGATCAGAAAAATCCAACCTATTTTCATTCTATTAGAGGAGTGGGGTATAAATTTATAGATAGCTAATGTTTACTCGTAAAGTCCGCTTGTTTATTATTCTTATAGGTCTAGCACTTTTGGCTTGGACACTAGAAGAGAAAGTATATCCCATTTCTATTATAACGGGTTTGGGTATATTGCTCTTAGTTTGGGGCTACTTTAGTGAAGGTACGGTGGTAATGGCAGCTAAAGAATTTCACCTAAAAAATTACGATAGGGCCGAAGAATTGTTACAAGAAGTACCCGATCCGGAACGCCTAAATAAACATCGTAGAGGCTTTTATGAATTTATTTACGGCAATATAGAATTACATCGTCAGAACTATGAAGAGGCCGAGCGGCACTTTCAACTAGCTACCCGCTATCCTTTGCGTAATGCCAGCGATAAAGCCTTAGTTTGGACGCATTTGGCCAATATGAGTTTGCGAAAAAAAGAATACGAACGTGCCAAAGTGTATGTAGAAAAAGCAAAATCACTCAAAATTACATCGAGAGTAAAGCTGATTATAGAAAAAATAGAAAAAGAAATCCCCAAAACATCGTGAGTACACCAAACCAACTAGAATCGTTATTTATAAAAGCTGCATTTTCTCAAAAAACGGAACGTCCACCCGTATGGATGATGCGTCAAGCAGGCCGTTTTATGCCCGAATATTGGGAAATTAAAAACAAATATTCGTTTTTAGAGATGTGCAAAACGCCTGAAATTGCCGCCGATGTAACCATGTTGCCTGTAGATTTATTGGGTATTGATGCAGCGATTTTATTCTCCGATATTTTGGTAACCGGCGAAGCCATGGGAGGCGATTTAAGTTTTACCCAAGGCATAGGCCCTAAATTTGCCAATCCGGTTCGCACTGCTGCCGATGTAGAAGCGCTAGACACAGAAGTGGGCGATAAATTGCAGTATGTAGCCGATGCCATTAAAGTTATTCAAGAACGTTTAAATGGCAGTATCCCACTTATTGGATTTGCCGGTGCACCCTTCACCGTTATGAGCTATTTGGTAGAAGGAGGTTCTTCTAGAGATTTTAAACTAACCAAATTGATGCTGCACAATCATCCAGAATTGGCGCATAAACTATTGGCAAAAATAGCTAAAGTAACCACCGATTATTTGAACTTGCAAATTGCAGCTGGCGTAAATGCAGTGCAAATTTTCGATAGCTGGGCACAAGCACTTTCTTGGGACGATTATCGCGAATTTTCGCACCAATATATCCAGCAAATTATTGCCGGATTGCACCGAAAAGATATTCCTGTAATTTCTTTCTGCAAAGGCAGTTCGGTGTTTGCTCCATTAATGGCCCAAGCCAAACCCGATGTAGTATCTATCGATTGGAATGTAGATTTGAAAGACATCAAACACCGCTTGCCTGCCGGTATGGCCGTGCAAGGTAATTTAGATCCACATATTTTATATGCAGATAAATCGGTGATTAAAGAGCGCATCCATCGCTTGTTTGAGCGTATGCGTGGCGAAGATGGCTTTATTTTCAATTTAGGCCACGGCATTATGCCCGATATTCCATTTGACAATGTGAAATACGCCGTAGACCTAATTAAAGAATTCCGATACTAAGATGACCTACCTTTATTTCAAAGCCATACACATTATTTTTGTGGTTAGTTGGATGGCTGGCTTGTTTTATAGCGTACGCTTATTTATTTACCATACGGAGGCAAATGAGCTTCCTGAGGCCGAGCGTACCATTTTGCAAAAACAGTATGGGATTATGGAGTCTAGGTTATGGAACATTATTACCACCCCAGCCATGATACTCACTGTACTAGCTGGCTTGGGCATGCTTTACTTAAACCCTTTTCTGTTGCAAGAGGGTTGGATGCAATTAAAGCTAGGCTTTGTGGTGGCTTTATTGCTGTATCATTTTATTTGCCAGCGCATGATTTCGCAATTTAAAAAAGGCATTTTTAGCTGGTCATCTACCCAGTTGCGTTTATGGAACGAAGTGGCCACTCTACTCTTAGTAGCCATTGTATTTGCCGTTATTCTTAGAACCGCCCTCGATATGGCTTATGGTATCATTGGTTTGTTGGTGTTGAGTGCCGTGATTATGTTAGCTGTAAAAGTATATAAACACTTTCGGGAGCAATCTCGTTAATTAACAGCCTTTTCGTAGCCACTTATTGCTGCGGGTTCCTTTTGAAATAAATCTACTACTACTAGTTCGTTTAGTCCCTCTTTTAACCAGGTTTTTGGGCAATATATACGTTGCTGGGGCCCAATATTCCAATAGCGGCCTAAGTTGTGCCCATTTATATAAACAACCCCTTTTTGGTAATTACTCAGATCAAAGTAGGTGTCGGCGGTGCTGCTTATACTAAACGTTCCTTTAAAAATTAATCCTCCTTTAGACGTATCTACGTTTGTATTTGTCTGGCTAGCCTTGCTCATAAACTCAGAATCTAGCGGAAGTGGGTACATGTTCCAATTCATAAGCGTCATGCCATTTAGGGTAACTCGGTCGGTAATCCCCTTTCTATCTATCATGTATTGTGCAAAATTGATATGTCCCATACCCTCTACTAAAATTTCTAACAGTGGATTTTCTGTGGTGGTATTGGTCTTAGGAAGCTCAATACTCCACTTCCCGCCATCTCTAGAAACGCTACCGATATATTGATGGTTTAAATAAATAAGAGCCAAGTCGTGCGGCTCGGTAATGGTTAAACGTCCTCCCTTATGCCCAATAAGTCGAGTTTGATAGAGCATAAGCCCTTGGTTTTGGCCAAGCATTTCCATGGCTTTTGGCTGTGGACTTGTAAAGGCTCTGGGCAGTACATTCCAAATAGAATTAACCGCCTGCATGGAAATTGCTGGAATAGACATGCTGGCTATTGGTGCCGGTAAGTTTGGTGGGGTATGCCCGGTATACGTGCTAATAAGTTTTTGCAACATAAAATATTTAGGTGTAGGCAATCCTTGCTCATTAATAGGGGCATCGTAATCATAGCTTGTAATATCGGGTTGGTATTGCGTTGCTGAAGCAGCATTAGCACCTGCTGTAAAGCCGAAATTAGTTCCTCCATGGATCACATATAAATTAAACGATTTATTGTTTTTTAGTAGAAATTCCATTTCCTTTTTCAGGTCAGCGGTATCTGGCTTAGCCCATTTTTCGCCCCAATGCGTGAGCCAACCCGGATAAGTTTCGCCACTAAACGCAGGTACATTGGGATTGAATTTTGCGGCTTGTTCAAAATCACGTTCATCACTTCCGCTATCAAGACCAATGGCCGCACCGGCTAGGGTTCCGGCTTCTAGCATATAGGGCGTAGCGCCATCGGAAGTATAAAAAGGTATACGGATACCATTTCTTACCCATAAATTTTTTAGGGTACTTAGGTACTCTTTATCATTCCCAAAACTGCCATATTCATTCTCAATTTGTAGCATAAGTATAGGTCCACCTTGAGTGCATTGTAATGTTTTTATCTCTTTAGAAAGATGAGCAACATAGTCTGATACTCGGTTCATATATCTCGGATCCATACATCTAATTTTAATATCGGGTATGCTTAATAAATCCGTGGGTAAGCCTCCAAAGTCCCACTCGGCACACACATAGGGCCCTGGTCTAAGCAGTACCCATAGGCCTTCTTCTTTGCAAATACGAATAAATTCGGCGATGTTTCTATTTTCTGTTTTAAAATCAAATATTCCTGGTTCTTTTTCGTGATAGTTCCAGAAAACATAGGCAGCAATGGTATTGCAACCCATCGCTTTGGTTAATTGAATGCGATGGCGCCAATATTCTTTTGGAATTCGGGCAGGGTGCATTTCTCCGCTAATAATCTGAAAAGGTTTTCCATCTAATAAAAAATCTTTTTTACTTAGAGAGAACTGATGCTTGGGTTGTGCAAAGCCAGCAGAGAACAGCATCAAGAAAACATAAATACAACCTAATTTTTTCATACATCAATGTAGTACAAAAGCTGCTTTTATGAAAATAATTATTTCGCCAATCTTTGGCTCCCATGTAGAAGCTTCTTTGAAGATTGTGTATTTTGGGCTTCTGGGAGCCTAACTAAAAAAATACCGAACCCATGCAACCTTTTGCAACTGCTAGGCATCTTTAAAGAAAAAACAATCGAATAGTGTATACCAATGGAGCAATTAGTAGCCGGATGTAAACAGGGAGATCGGAAGGCTCAAGAAGCGCTATATAACCAACTTTCGGCTAAAATGATGGGAGTTTGCATGCGCTATGCTGCAAATAGAACCGATGCCGAGGATATTTTGCAAATGGGTTTTGTGAAGATGTTCCAGAAAATGAATGATTTTAAGAACGAAGGTTCTTTTGAGGGCTGGGTACGACGCATTATGGTAAATACGGCCATTGAGGTTTACCGAAAAAATATGAGATCGCTACATACCGTGGAGCTGGATGGAGTAGTAGAAGTGAATGATGCAAATGCCTTAAGCCAATTGGCCGCACAAGATTTAATGAAGCTGGTGCAAAATTTGCCCGATGGCTACCGAATGGTGTTTAATTTATACGCCATTGAGGGTTATTCGCACAAAGAAATTGCCGAACAGTTAGGCATTTCTGAAGGAGGTTCTAAATCGCAATTGTCTAGAGCCCGGATTTATTTGCAAGAGAAAATAAAAAAATTGGAGGTGCCCATTTATGAATAATACGATGGAAAATACTTTTGATAAAGTGCTAAAAGATAAGCTTGGCGAAGTTTCTGTAGCTCCATCTCCGCACGTATGGCAAAACATTGCCGAGAAATTGGAGCAAAGGCAGCAGAAAAAACGAACAATGTATCCCTGGCTAGGCCTAGCGGCTAGTGTGCTACTAATTTCTCTAGGGGCGTGGTGGTTTTTCTCATTGAACGAAGCCCAAGTTAAACTTGGAGCCCTAGTTAAGGTGCAGAAAAAACCTACAGGTTCTAGCGAAGTTCAATTAGGAAGTGAAGAAAATTTGCTAGCTAAAGAAGGAGAACACCTAGTTAGTGTAAAAGCTAAGCTAAAAGCGCCACTAGCGCAAAATGTAGTTGTATTAGCGAATGCTCCAGTAACCATAGTTGAGCCTAAAACTACTGCTATAGTTCTGCAGGAAGAACAAATAGCTAATTTAACCGAAGTGCCTCCAATAGAGCCATCAACAGTACGGAGCGGTCCGGAGGAAATAACTTCTGCTGCTGCCGAACCCAGCGCTACAAAGCGTAGCAAGAAACGTATTCGCTCTTTAAGTGATTTGGTTAATTTTGTGGTAGCCACAGTAGATACTCGGGAAGATAAAATAGTAGAAACTTCTAGCGATGAGGGCGGACTGAGCCTCATATCGCTCAATGTGGGTCCAGTAAAAATAAAGAAAATAAACACCGATAAATAACATGAAAAAATCACTAATGATAGTGGCATTAAGCGCATTCGCTTTTGCTGCTCAAGCGCAAAACTACGTGGCCTCTAAGGGTAAAACCCTTATACAAATAGGCAAAGCATCTACATCGCAAGACACTGTGCCTCCTACTGCCAAAACCATTATTCGCATAGGTGCTGCCCCTTTGCAAGATAGCCTACACCTGAAAGGGAAAACCATTATTCAGGTAGGAAAAACTATAAGCATTAAAAGTAGAAATTCAGATACCGCAGTTACCATTGGTTCAGATAATGCAGTAGTAACTAAACCTAAAAAAGCCGTTAGTATTGGCCTTGAGTTTACTCGTTTCGATTTAGGCTTTAGCCGCTATTTAGATCAAGGAAGTTTTACTTTGAGCCCGGCAAATGCCAATTTAGATTTCTTGCCGGCTAAAACAAGTAACGTGGGTTTCGATTTTTTTGAGTTTAAGTATAAAGCCAGCGATAAGTTTCGCTTGTATATTGGTGCCGGTTTAGATTGGAATCATATTCGTTTAAATAACAATGTAACGTTCCAAAAAAATCAAGCTACGCTTACGGCCATACAAGAGCCCATTAACTTTACTAAAAACAGGTTCAGTAGTCGTTATTTAAGAATTCCAATTGGGTTCGATTTCACCCAAACCATTCAGAATGGCCATAAGTTTCATTTTGTGCTAGGCCCTGAATTTGGTTTTTTGCTTAATGGAAAAGTGAAGCAAGAAAGCAAAGAACGCGGGAAAGAGAAATTTAAAGACGATTATAACTTTAACCCTTTCCGTTATGGAGCCTTTGTTCGTGTTGGATATAAAGGAATGGGAATGTATTCCAAATACTACTTTAACGATGTATTTGCTAAAGGCCAAGGACCGGTAGACTTCAAAAATCTGTCTTTCGGTTTGTGCTGGGGTTTCTAAGAACCTTCATATAAACGTCATTTACCCACGTCACTCTAGGTTTGGCGTGGGTTTTTTTATCTTTGGCCATGCCCAATCCACTTATCCAGCTCAATCAGGTTTCTAAATCCTATCCAAACAACCCTAATGGTGGCGTTAGGTATATTAATTTGCACATTCAGCAGGGAGAATTTGTAGCTATTTTAGGAGAAAGCGGCAGCGGTAAAAGCACCTTATTAAAACTTATTTACGGCTTGTTAAGCCCCACTGAAGGGGAGGTGCTATTTCAAGGGAAAAGAATTTTAGGTCCAGAGGAAAAACTTATTCCGGGCCATGAGTGCATGAAAATGATTGCTCAGAATTTCGACCTGAATACTTACGCTAAGGTGTACGACAATATTGCTTCTATGCTGTCTAATACCGATTTAGAAGGCAAAAAACAACATACCTTGGCCATGATGAAAGCCTTGCGTATAGATCATTTGGCAGAACGCCGGGCAGTAGAATTAAGTGGCGGAGAGCAACAGCGGGTGGCCATTGCCCGAGCACTCATTACCAAACCTCAGGTATTGTTGCTCGATGAGCCTTTTAGTCAGGTAGATGTGCTCATGCGCAAGCAGTTGCGTACCGATTTAAAACGCCTTTCTAAAGAGTTGGGTACCACCATGATTTTGGTTTCTCACGACCCGCTAGACGGCCTATCCTTAGCCGATACCTTGGTAATAGTACAGCAAGGGGAGTTACTGCAGCACGGAGCCCCTGCTGCTTTAATTGATAAACCCTCTAGTGGCTATGTAGCTAAGCTACTAGGGTCGGCAAATATTTTAACGGCCGAAGTGGCCAATACCTATTTCGGTTTTCAGCTTGCCACTAATGAACAGCTAATAGTATATCCTTACGAATGCAAGTTGGTGGAAAAAGGAATCGAAGCTAGCATTACTCAAATTCACTATCAACTGGCCCATAACGAATTGGAACTTAGTGTAGAGGGTAACCTACTGCATGCGCAAGTTCCTATGGGGGCTTATGCAGTGGGCGATACTGTTCAACTGCAGTTTAGCAACTCCCGAATTGTTCCCCGTTAGCTTAAAACAAAAAAGCATTCCCCGGTCTGGAGAATGCTTTTTCTATCTTTTTTTAACCGAGTTTATTCGGCCAAACCTTCGGCTAACACCACTACTTTATTGTCTTTTACCTCTATCACACCACCTTTAATTCCAAAGGTTTGTGTTTCTTGGCCGGTACGTACCGTTACCTTGCCGTCTTCTAAGGTCGAAATAATAGGAGCGTGGTCTTTTAATACTTCAAAAGAACCCGAAGTACCCGGTACACTTACCGAAGTGGCTTCGCCTTGAAATACTAATTGATCTGGTGTATAAATTTCTACGATCATTATGCCTCAGCTTCTGCTAATAATTTTTTACCTTTTTCCATAGCATCTTCAATGGTACCTACCAAGTTGAAGGCTGCTTCCGGATATTCATCTACCTCTCCATCCATAATCATGTTGAAGCCTTTGATGGTATCTTTAATATCAACCAGTACTCCTTTTAAGCCAGTAAACTGCTCGGCTACGTGGAATGGCTGAGATAAGAAACGTTGTACTTTACGAGCACGAGATACTACTAGTTTATCTTCTTCAGATAATTCGTCCATACCCAAGATGGCAATGATATCTTGTAATTCTTTATAGCGTTGTAAGATTTCTTTTACACGTTGGGCTGTATCGTAATGTTCGTTACCTAATATGGCTGGGTTCAAAATACGTGAGGTAGAGTCTAATGGATCTACCGCAGGGTAAATACCCAACTCGGCAATTTTACGTGATAATACCGTGGTAGCATCTAAGTGGGCAAAGGTTGTTGCCGGTGCCGGATCCGTTAAATCATCCGCAGGTACGTAAACCGCTTGTACCGAAGTAATAGATCCTTTTTTAGTTGATGTAATACGCTCTTGCATTAATCCCATTTCGGTTGCCAAGGTTGGTTGGTAACCTACCGCAGATGGCATACGGCCTAATAATGCCGACACCTCAGAACCTGCTTGAGTGAAACGGAAAATATTATCTACGAAGAACAAGATATCTTTTCCTTGTCCATCGCCTTCACCATCACGGAAATATTCGGCAACGGTTAGTCCAGAAAGGGCTACACGTGCACGTGCACCTGGAGGCTCGTTCATCTGACCGAACACTAAAGTTGCTTTACTATCTTTTAATTTTTCTTGATCTACTTTATTTAAATCCCATCCGCCTTTTTCCATCGAATGTAAGAACTCGTCGCCGTAGTTAATTACGCCCGATTCGATGAACTCACGTAATAAATCGTTACCCTCACGAGTACGCTCACCCACACCGGCAAATACCGATAAACCAGCATATGCTTTCGCAATGTTGTTTACCAATTCCATAATTAATACGGTTTTACCTACACCCGCACCACCAAACAAACCAATTTTACCACCTTTAGCATAAGGCTCTAACAAATCAATTACTTTAATACCTGTAAAAAGTACTTCAGTTTCGGTAGATAATTCATCGAATTTTGGAGGAGTATTGTGAATAGGATAGCCACCTGCATTGTCTACTTCGCCAATTCCATCAATAGCGTTACCTACTACGTTAAACAAACGACCTTTAATTTTATCGCCAATAGGCATTTTAATAGCCGAACCAGTATCAACTACTTCCATTCCACGAACCAATCCGTCGGTAGAGTCCATCGCAATGGCACGTACACGGTCTTCACCTAAATGTTGTTGAACTTCTAAAACAATTTTTTGTCCGTTCTCTTTTTTAATCTCTAAGGCGTCGTAAATTTTTGGTAAGCTAGCATTGTTGCTGAAGCTAACGTCTACAACCGGACCGATAATTTGGGCAATTTTTCCTTTGTTTGGCATATAAATTCGATAAAATTTTAATCTATCAAGCGTTTGTAAAGCATTTCTTTTTCGAATGCTTTTTCGGTTTGCAAAAATACATTTTATAGCCGAAAATAAAACAGCTAAACAAAGATTTTTTATACTTCCTGCAACTATTAAAATTCTACTACTTTTGAGGCATGAAAACAGTGCTAATAACCGGTAGTAATGGCTTGTTAGGGCAGAAGCTTATTGATTTGGCTTTAGCTCAATCGGGTATAAGCTTATTAGCCACTTCTAGCGGCACAAATAGGCATCCGGTAAAAGCGGGATATACCTATCAAGAACTTGATGTATGCGATGCTGTTGCCCTTCGTGCGGCCATCGTGCTGCACCAGCCCCAAGCTATTATTCACACGGCAGCTATGACCAATGTAGATGCTTGCGAATCTAATAAAGATGCTTGCGAATCCTTGAATGTTACCGCTGTAGCCTCTTTGGCGGCCCTATGTAAAGAATTCGATATTCAACTGGTACACCTTTCAACCGATTTTATTTTTGATGGAGCAGACGGCCCTTATGGTGAAGATGCTAGCCCCAATCCTTTAAGTTTTTATGGACAAAGTAAGTGGAAAGCAGAGCAAGCTATTGCGGCTTCTGGTTGTAAATATGCCATTTTGCGTACCATTATTGTGTATGGAGTAGCGGCAGAAATGAGCCGATCTAATATTGTGCTTTGGGCAAAAAATACCCTTGAGAAGGGGGAGGTTATTTCTGTAGTAAACGATCAGTGGCGCATGCCTACCTTGGCAGAAGATTTAGCCGCCGCCTGTTTGGCCGCAGTACAGAAAGAAGCCCAAGGAGTGTTTAACGTATCGGGTAAAGATTTCATGAATATGGTTGAATTAGTGCAGGAAGTAGCCAATTTTTGGCAATTAGACGCCTCTTTAATTAAATCCATTACGTCCGAATCGCTTAACCAAGCCGCTAAACGACCGCCCAGAACCGGCTTTGTTCTTACAAAAGCCATGCAAGAATTGGGCTACACTCCACATTCTTTTCGCGAAGGTTTGGCTGTAGTGGCCAGTCAACTAAAGGCTTAAGCCTTTTTCTTATATTTGGAACAAAATAAACAACAATATGGCAGTAGCAATTGGCCAAAAGGCCCCTAATTTCACCCTTTTTTCTAGCGACTTAAAAGAAGTGCGCTTGAGCGACTATGCAGGAAAAAAAGTAGTCATTCATTTCTTTCCAATGGCATTTACAGGCGTTTGTACCACGCAATTGTGTACCATGAGAGATAGTTTTGGTTATTACGAAGGCTTAGGTGCCCAGGTGTTGGGCATTTCGGTAGATTCGCCATTTACTTTAGCTAAGTTCAAGGAAGAAAACAAGTATCAATTCCCTTTACTTTCCGATTTTAACAAAGAAGCCTCTAAAGCATACGATGCTTTTTATGATGAATTTGTATTCAATTTAAAGGGAGTTTCTAAGCGTGCTGCATTTGTGGTAAACGAAAATCAAGAAATTACCTATGCCGAAGTGTTAGAATCTGCGGGCGATCTACCTGATTTTAACGCTATTAGAACAATCGTTCAGCAATAAATAGCAAAACACTTTGGTAATTTAATCGGATATGCTATTTTTGCAGTCCGATCCGGAATGGACCTGTAGCTTAATTGGATAGAGCACCTGACTACGGATCAGGAGGTTAGGGGTTCGACTCCCTTCAGGTCCACAATCAAAAAGCCTTTTCGTCCACACATCGGAAGGGCTTTTAATTTTTTAGTGTAAGCTCATGCTCAACCTAGTATTATTCGGCCCTCCGGGTGCTGGTAAAGGAACTCAATCGCAGAACTTAATTGATCAATATCAATTAATACACCTTTCTACAGGCGATTTACTACGAAATGAAATTGCTCAAGGCACCGAATTGGGTGTAGAAGCCAAGAAGTTAATGGATCAAGGCATTTTGGTTCCCGACGAAGTGGTAATTGGCATGATTAGCAATAAGCTAGACAGTAATAAAAATGCCAAAGGTTTTATTTTCGATGGTTTCCCTCGTACGGTTGCACAAGCAGAGGCCTTAGATGCTTTGTTGGCAAGCAAAAAATCGGGTATTGCCGGAATGATTGCTTTAGAAGTGGCCGACGATGAATTAGAGCGCCGTTTACTATTAAGAGGAAAAGAATCGGGCCGCCCCGACGATGCAAACCCCGAAGTAATTCGTAAACGCATTGTAGAGTATAATAACAAAACTGCTCCGGTAGCTAATTTTTATAAAGCAAAAAACAAATTCTATAGTATTGGCGGTATTGGTCAAATCGACGAAATTTTCGCTTCGCTACGCCAAGTAGTTGATACACTATAAAGCACTTAAAACTAATAGAAGCGGATGGTGGCCTAGCCTGCTTATCCGCTTTTTTTATATAAAAATAAAATATGTCGCAAGGTTCAAATTTCGTTGACTATGTAAAAATCTGTTGCCGTTCTGGAAAAGGAGGGGCAGGGTCTGCGCATTTGCATCGCGATATTAACACGTCTAAGGGTGGCCCCGATGGTGGCGATGGTGCTCGTGGTGGCCATATCGTATTGAAAGGAAATGCTCAGTTATGGACACTATTGCACCTTAAATATCGTAAGCACGTAATTGCAGGTGACGGGGGCAATGGTGAACCCGCTTTGCGTACCGGAAAAACCGGTAGAGACGATATTTTGGAAGTACCGCTAGGAACCGTAGCTAGAAATGCCGAAACCGGCGAAATCCTTTTCGAAATTACCGAAGACGGTGAAACCCGAATTTTAACTCACGGTGGCCGCGGTGGGTTGGGAAACTGGCACTTTAAATCGGCCACCCAGCAAACCCCACGCTTTGCACAACCCGGTGAACCAGGTAAAGAAGAGTGGATGATTTTGGAGTTAAAAGTATTGGCCGATGTAGGTTTGGTCGGTTTCCCCAATGCCGGAAAGTCCACCTTATTATCAGTAGTTTCTGCCGCTAAGCCCGAAATTGCCGATTATGCTTTTACTACCTTGGTGCCTAATTTAGGGATTGTCTCTTATCGTGGTAGTAAATCATTTATTATGGCCGATATCCCTGGAATTATCGAGGGAGCATCGAAAGGTAAAGGACTTGGATTTAGATTTTTGCGCCACATTGAGCGAAATGCGGTCTTGTTATTTATGGTGCCGGCCGATACCAGCAGAACTATTGCCGAAGAATATCAAATTTTGCTCAATGAGCTAGAAGCTTACAATCCCGAGCTAATGCATAAGCCTAGGGTGCTAGCCATAACCAAGAGCGACTTATTGGATGAAGAATTAACCCAAGAAATGACCAAAGATCTCCCCAATATTCCACACATCTTTATTTCGTCTGTTGCTCAAAAAGGCATTACCGAATTAAAAGATTTGTTGTGGAATGCCATCAACTCCTAGCAAAATCTCCTACATTTGCTTCGTATGAGAGTAGCCATTAACGGTTTCGGACGAATTGGACGCACTTTTTTGCGTGCAGCCCTGCAGCAACAAAGCTTGCAGGTGGTGGCTATTAACGATGTAGCCGACGCCGAAACGCTTGCTCATTTATTTAAATACGATTCGGTGCATGGCCCTTTTGCCGGTACTGTAGAAGTGAAAAACAATCACTTACAAATTAATGGGCAGTCCATTCAAATTTTCTCTGAGAAAAATCCTGAAAACCTAGCCTGGAAAGAATTGGCTATCGATTTGGTGATTGAATCAACCGGCCATTTTACAACCAAAAAGCTAGCCAATGCGCACCTAACAGGTGGTGCAAAACAAGTGCTTATTTCAGCCCCTTCAGCCGATAAAAGCATTCCAACGGTAATTTTAGGTGTAAACGAGCATCAGCTTAATTTAAAGGCACCTATTTTATCCAATGCTTCGTGTACTACCAATAATGTAGCCTCACTCATAAAAGTACTCGATGAACAATGGGGCATTGTAGATGGCTACATTACTACTGTTCACTCCATTACGGGCGATCAGAACTTGCACGATGCGCCTCATAAAGATTTACGAAGAGCAAGAGCAGCCTCTGCCTCTATTATTCCAACCACTACCGGAGCAGCTAAAGCCATTACCACCATATTTCCGCATTTAGAAGGAAAGCTTGGAGGGGCAGGTATTCGGGTGCCGGTATTAAATGGCTCTTTAACCGATTTTACCTGCACCTTAAAGCAGCCTGTAGATGTTGCCGAAATTAATGCAGCGTTTAAAAAAGCTTCCGAAAACGACTTAAAAGGCATTTTAGCCTATACCGAAGACCCTATAGTTTCGGTCGATATTTTAGATAATCCGCATTCCTGCATTTTCGATGCCCAACTTACTTCGGTGGTGGGCGGCCTAGTGAAAGTGGTAGGCTGGTACGATAATGAGGTTGGTTATTCCAATAGATTGGTAGAGCTTGCCTTAAAATTGTCCGCAGCCCATTAAGTATGATCCGTTTTATTAAAGCAGTAGACGTATTGCCTTTACGGGCAGCTGTTTTACGAAATGGCCAAAAAGCGCCTCAAGATTGTGTATTTGTTGGCGATAACAATTCCGAATCTTTTCATTTAGGAGTAGTGCAAAACGAGCAAGTAGTTTGTGCGGCTAGCTTTTTGCCACAAGTTCGTGAAGGATACCCCGGCCTAGGCTATCAATTAAGAGGCATGGCCACCTATCCGGAGTATCAAAGTAAAGGTTTGGGATCGAAATTAGTTCGCTTTTCTTTGGAGTATTTACAACAAATGGGTGTAGATTATATATGGTGCAATGCCCGTGAAGCAGCTTTTCCTTTTTATCAGAATCTAGGGTTCTCCTTTATTTCCGAAACCTTCGATATTCCTGGAATTGGCCCACATAAAGCCATGTATTTATCGTTAAAACCAATTAAATAAGTAATTTAGCGCCTTAATATAGCATATATGAAAACAGTAGACTCGATAAATTTTTCAGGAAAAAGAGCCCTTATTCGGGTAGATTTTAATGTACCTCTTGATGAAAATTTCACAATAACAGATGATAATCGTATTCAAGGTGCTCTACCTACCATTACTAAAATTTTAAATGATGGCGGTTCGGTAATTCTAATGTCGCATTTGGGCAGACCCAAGAATGGTCCTGCCGATAAATTTTCCCTAAAACATATCGTAGCCTATTTATCCAGAGTCTTAAATCGTTCGGTAGCATTTGCCGATGATTGTATAGGCGCTTCCGCAGTAGAACAAGCCGCAAAACTTGAGCCAGGGCAAGTATTGCTTTTAGAAAACCTTCGTTTTTATAAAGAAGAAGAAAAGGGCGATGTGGCTTTTGCAGAAAAATTAGCTGCCTTGGGCGATGTATATGTAAACGATGCCTTTGGTACCGCACACCGAGCCCACGCTTCGACAGCTATTATTGCACAATTTTTCCCGCAAGCAAAATATTTCGGTTACCTTATGGCGGCTGAATTAGAAAATGCAGAAAGAGTGTTAAACCACCCCGAGCGACCCTTTACCGCTATTATGGGTGGGGCAAAAGTCTCAGATAAAATTCTCTTAATAGAGCAATTGCTCACTAAAGTAGATAACCTAATTATTGGTGGAGGCATGGCCTATACCTTTGTAAAAGCGCAAGGTGGCCAAATAGGCACCTCTATTTGTGAAGACGATAAATTAGATTTAGCCAATTCACTTTTGAGAAAGGCGGCAGAAAAAGGTGTGAAAATCCATTTGCCTATAGATACCTTGATAGCGGATGCCTTTTCTAATGAGGCAAGCACTCAGGTATGCCCAACAGCGGCAATTCCTACCGATTGGATGGGTTTAGATATTGGCCCCAAAACTGCCGAAAATTTTGCAGGAGTAATTAAGCAATCGAAAACCTTGCTTTGGAATGGTCCTATGGGTGTTTTTGAATTCGAAACGTTTGAGAAAGGAACCAAGGCCGTGGCCTTAGCGGTAGTTGAGGCTACCAAAGTAGGCGCTTTCTCTTTAATAGGTGGTGGCGATTCGGCAGCAGCCGTTTCTAAATTCCACTTAACCGAACAGGTAAGCTACGTTTCTACAGGCGGCGGGGCTTTGCTAGAATACATGGAAGGGAAAGAACTACCCGGTGTAAAGGCGATAAATAGCTAGTCCTTAAAAAATTCCCCACGCACTTAAAACCCAATCTGGTACTGCCGGAGTGGGTTTTTTTATGCCTTAGTGGGAAAAATAGAATGTGGAAAACTTTTTTGTGGGAGATTGTGGTAAAAAGTGGAGAATCTCCGTAATTTTACTCTTGCTAAAAACCACAAAAAGCTACATGGCTCATTTTTTAGGAGAATTTGATTGTAAACTGGACGCCAAAGGCAGGCTCATGATTCCGGCTGGCTTGAAAAAGCAATTGCCCGACGCAGAGCGTGAAGGTTTGGTGATTAACCGTGGTTTTGAAAAGCACTTGGTAGTGTATACTCGAAAAGAGTGGGAAGTGATTGTGGACGAGTTATCTCATTTAAATCCTTACGAAAAGAAAACTCGTGAGTTCATCCGTTATTTTACTCGGGGTGCTTCAGAGCTTAGCTTGGATGCCGCCAACCGAGTATTGTTGCCAAAATCTTTATTAGAATACGGAGGTATTACCGGAGAGGTAGTGCTTTCTTGTCAATTTAATAAAATTGAAATCTGGGCTAAAGATGCCTACGATGCTCAATTAGATAACGAGCCGGAAAACTTTGCTAACCTAGCCGAAGAGGTGATGGGCAATGCCGGAAGGAGGGCCGCAAATGACTGATTACCACGTTCCGGTAATGTTGCAAGAATGCCTTGAAGGTTTGGCTATTCAACCTGACGGGATTTATGTGGATGTTACGTTTGGCGGCGGTGGTCACTCTAAAGCAATTCTAAAACAACTGGGTCCAAAAGGAAAATTAGTTGCATTTGACCAAGACGAAGCAGCACAGCAAAACATTCCAACCGACGAGCGTTTTGTATTTGTCGATCAAAATTTCCGCTACTTTAAAAATAACTGCCGCCTGCACGGGGCACTCCCTGCCGATGGTATTTTAGCCGATTTGGGTGTTTCTTCTCATCAGTTTGACGAGGCCGACCGCGGTTTTTCTATTCGCTTCGATGCAGATTTAGACATGCGCATGGATCGTACTGCTCTCTTAACAGCTAAACAGGTGCTAAACACCTATTCTGAAGAAGATTTGCACCGCATTTTTGGTATGTACGGTGAGTTACACAATGCTAAAACGCTAGCAAAAACCATTGTTACCGCTCGGTTGAATGCCCCGATAGATACGGTAAGTCAGTTAAAAGAGGCTATCGCAAAATTAATTCCAAGAGGGAAAGAGAATAAATACCTAGCTCAAGTATTTCAGGCTTTGCGCATTGAGGTAAACCAAGAGTTAGAAGCGCTGCAAGAATTTCTAGAACAATCGGTAGAGGTATTAAAATCGGGCGGTCGCTTGGTGGTTATGTCTTACCATTCTTTAGAAGACCGCTTAGTGAAGAATTTCTTGGCCAAGGGAAAATTTAGAGGCGAAGTGGAAAAAGATTTTTTTGGCAACGAAGTAAAGCCTTTTGATGTGCTTAGCCGCAAAGCGGTGGTAGCAAGTGCTGCCGAAGTAGAGCAAAATAGTAGAGCTAGAAGTGCAAAATTACGCATAGCTATAAAAAGATAAGGAGGGAAGGGAATGGGAAATCGTTTTAAAAATGAGCCAATAGAAGAACAAGAATTGTTCGAAACTCCAGAGGAAATATTACCTCCAGAGCCGAAACCGCAAGCGCCCAAGGGTTTTTTGCTCACCTTATTTACCGAAGGGGTAGTTTCTCAAGAAGCGGTATTGGCTGCGATGCCTTTTATTGTGTTTTTATCCTTATTGGGCATGGCCTATATCGGCAATCGTCATTATGCGGAAAATAATATCCGACACATTGGTGAGCTAGGCAAAGAGGTAAAATTGCTAAGTGCAGAGTATAAAGTATTAAAAGCCGAATTGATGCTCAAAAGCACCAAATCAGAGATTGCAAAATTGGTAGATACCCTGGGCATTGTAGAGCCAGTGGAACCGCCTAAAAAAATTGTAGTTAAAGCCACAGATGAGTAGCATTAGAACCGACATATTAGCCCGGGTATATTTCGCATTTGGTCTTATTGTACTTTTTGCGGCTGCCGTGCTATTTAAATTGTTTCAGGTTCAAGTTATCCAGGGTGCACATTGGCGTAAAGAGGCAAAAAGTTCGGCTACTCAATTTAAAACAGTAGAAGCAGTACGTGGCAATATTTATGGTGTGGACGGTAGTTTGTTGGCCACGTCGGTTCCGGAGTACGATATCCGCATAGATTTATTAGCTACCGGTATTGAAGACGATAACGTATTTGACGAGAAAGTAGATTCTTTAGCAGCCAGCCTATCTGCCTTTTTAAAAGATAAAACCCCTTCAGAATACAGCCGCTTCCTTAGAGAGGGTCGTAAAAACAAAGAGCGTTATAAATTAATCTGTAAAAATGTGTCGCATGCCGATATGTTGCAGATTAAAAAGTTCCCCATGTTAAACATGAAAAACAATGGGGGAGGTTTAATTATTGATCAGAAAAACCACCGTATTAAGCCCTTTAAAGATTTAGCCGCTCGTACCATTGGTTATAAAAATGACAACGTACAGCCCGTAGGATTAGAAGGAGCGTACGGTAAATACATAAATGGCGAATCGGGCAGACGCTTGATGTATAAAATTGCAGGTAATTTTTGGGTGCCGGTAAATAGTTCTAATGAAATTGAAACTAAAGATGGTGCAGATATTATTTCAACTATCGACATAGGCATACAAGACGTAGCCCAAAGAGCCTTGCTTACTCAACTAAAAAAGAGTGATGCTGACCACGGTTGTGTGATTTTAATGGAAGTTAATACCGGTGAAATTAGAGCTATTGCAAATTATACTAAAGCGAAAGATGGCACGTACCAAGAATTATTTAATTATGCCATTCACGAGAGTTTAGATCCGGGTTCTACCTTTAAATTGGCCTCGTATATGGCCTTATTAGAAGATAAAAAGGTAGATACCAATACCGTGGTAAACACGCCAAATGCTGGCTTTACTGTATTTAATCATACAATCAAAGAGTCGCACGGACCGCTTGGTAGTATCACCGTTAAGAAAGCTTTTGAGGTTTCATCTAACGTAGCGGTTTCTATGTTGGTGTATAATAATTACGCTAAAAACCCACGTCAGTTTACTGACTACCTATACAAGTTTGGGTTAAATAAACCACTGGGTTTACAAATTCCGGGAGAGGGAATGCCCGTTATAAAAAATCCTAGTAATCGCTCTTGGAGTGGCATGAGTGTGGCGCAAATGGCCTATGGTTATGAGATGAACCTTACGCCCCTGCAGATGCTAACTTTTTATAATTCGGTAGCCAATAACGGTAAAGCTATTGCTCCACTTTTCGTGCGTGAAATTAGACGCTTGGGTACTCCGATAGAAACCTTTAATGCTCGTGTAATTAATGAGCAGGTGTGTAGCAAAGAAACACTTGGCAAGGTTAAGAAAATGTTAGAAGGGGTGGTAGAAGAAGGAACAGGTAAGGATGTGATTAAAAATCCCTACTATAAAGTAGCCGGTAAAACCGGTACCGCCCAAGTGGCCGATGGATCTCAGGGATATAAAGCCAAGAAAGTGTATCAAGCTTCTTTCTGTGGATATTTCCCGGCCAATAATCCTAAATATTCCATGATTGTGGTGCTCAATAATCCTAAAGGAGCTTACTATGCCGCAGTGGTGGCCGGCCCTGTATTTAGAGAGGTAGCTGATATGGTATACGCCAACGATTTTCAAATGTTTAAGCCAGTAGCGCAGCAAAAATTAGCAGGCTCGGAAGCTCCATCGGTAAAAGCCAGCGATACAGAAACCACCCGTTATTTGGCTCGAAAATTAGGTGTTCCAATTGTTTCCAAAGCCACTACTCCTGTAAGCGATAGCGGAGCTACTTATCACGAAGGTGTAGTGCCCAATGTTCAAGGTATGGGTTTAAGAGATGCCATGTTCTTAGTCGGAAATGTGGGCCTAAGAGTGGTTCCAAAAGGCACCGGGAAAGTGATCCGCCAGTCGGTTGCGCCGGGTGTAAAATTAGCCAAAGGTTCACCTATTGTATTAGAATTAAACTAAATGAAAAAGTTAAGAGATCTTATATATGGCGTATCCTTACAGCAGGTGGTTGGTTCAACCAATGTGGGGATTAGGGCTATTGCTTTTGACTCTCGTTTGGTAAAACCAGGCACCTTATTTGTTGCCGTTAAGGGTACACAAACCGATGGCCACGATTTCATAGGCAAAGCCATCGCCTTAGGTGCAACCGCTATTCTGTGTGAGAGTTTGCCTGTTGATTTAATAGAGGGTGTACATTATCTAAAAGTAGATCAATCAGCTAAAGCCTTGGGTATTGTAGCGGCCAATTTTTACGATCATCCATCTAGCGAATTAAAATTGGTAGGTATTACCGGAACCAATGGTAAAACCACTACGGCCACTTTATTATTTCAATTATTTAGAGAATTAGGCTATAAAGTAGGCTTGCTATCCACGGTGCAAAATCAGATTAATCAAGAAATTGTTCCATCTACTCATACTACACCAGACCCCATTGCTTTAAACGAGCTATTGCGTAAAATGGTAAATGCGGGCTGCGATTATTGCTTTATGGAAGTAAGCTCCCATGCCGTAGCACAATACCGCATTGAAGGGTTACAATTTGCCGGAGGCGTATTTAGCAATTTAACGCACGATCATTTAGATTTTCATCAAACTTTTGATAGTTATTTAAAAGCTAAAAAGGCATTTTTTGATGGATTGCCTAAAACCGCTTTTGCCTTAACCAATGCCGATGATAAAAATGGTTCGGTAATGCTGCAAAATACCAAGGCACATAGCAAAACATACAGCTTAAAACACCTTTCCGATTACCGTGCTAAGGTTATTGAGAATCAATTTAATGGCCTGCTACTTAACATAGACGACGAGGAAGTATGGTTTAAACTAGTAGGCAGCTTTAATGCCTATAACCTATTGGCTGTATATGCAACAGCTATGTTGCTCGATCAGGATAAGCTAAAAGTGTTAACGACTCTTAGTCGTTTGCACGGTGCCGAAGGTAGATTTGACTATGTAGTAGCCCCTAACGGTGTTGTAGGCATTGTAGATTATGCCCACACTCCAGACGCTGTCCTCAACGTATTAAACACCATTCGCGATATCCGTAAAGGTACTGAGCAGGTAATTACCATTATTGGTTGTGGCGGCGATCGCGATAAGACCAAACGCCCAATTATGGCTCAAGTAGCCTGCGATGGCAGCGATAAAGTAATTCTTACGTCCGATAATCCTCGTTCCGAAAATCCAGAAGAAATTATTCGTGAAATGGAAGCAGGCGTATCGCCAAGCAACAAGCGCAAAACCCTTTCTATTACCGATCGTAGAGAAGCCATTAAAACGGCCTGCCATTTGGCACAACCCGGCGATATTATTTTGCTAGCTGGTAAAGGGCACGAAAAATACCAAGATATACAAGGGGTAAAACAACCTTTTGATGATAAAGAAATTTTAACCGAAAACCTTAAGCTCCAAGACTAATGTTATACTACTTATTCACTTGGTTAGATAAATTATATAATATTCCTGGAGCAGGTTTGTTCCAATTTATCTCCTTCCGTACGGGTATGGCGGTTATTTTTTCCTTGCTTATTACCACTGTTTACGGACGTAGGTTGATTGATATGTTGCGCAACAAGCAAGTTGGCGAAACTGTTCGCAACTTGGGCTTGGAAGGGCAAATTGAGAAGCAGGGCACCCCAACCATGGGCGGAATTATTATTCTGCTTGGCATTTTAGTACCTACCCTTTTATTCGCTAAAATCGATAATATTTATGTGCTATTAATGCTTATCACTACCGTTTGGATGGGAGCCATTGGTTTTGTTGACGATTACATTAAAGTATTTAAAAAAGATAAAGAAGGTCTAGCTGGTAGGTTTAAAATTATGGGCCAAGTAGGCTTAGCCCTCATTATTGGTTGGACGATGTATTTCCACCCCGATATTGTGGTTCGGGAACAAGTAACAAAACCGCAGGTACAAACTTCCGGAATTTCTATGCATCAATTAGAGGGCAAAACCGTTTACACCCGCGATGTAAAATCGACCTTAACCAATGTGCCTTTTTATAAAAACAACGAGTTTGATTACGCCAAAGTGCTCAAATTTATGGGCGATGGCTATCAACGTTACGCCCTTATCGTGTTCTTACTGTTTGTTATTGTTATTATCACGGCGGTATCTAATGGGGCTAACATTACCGATGGTATAGACGGATTAGCTACCGGCACTTCGGCCATTATTGGCATCACCTTGGCGGTATTGGCCTATGTATCGGGTAATACCATTATTGCCAATTACCTAAACATTATGTACATCCCTAACTCTGCCGAGTTGGTGGTTTTTGCTGGAGCCTTTGTGGGAGCTTGCGTAGGATTTTTATGGTACAATTCGTACCCGGCTCAAGTATTTATGGGCGATACGGGTAGTTTAGCTATTGGTGGAATTATTGCCGCCTTTGCCATCATGATTCGCAAAGAATTGTTAATCCCAATGCTTTGTGGGGTGTTTTTGGTAGAAAATTTATCGGTAATTATTCAGGTAAGTTGGTTTAAATACACCAAGCGTAAATATGGCGAAGGTCGTAGAGTATTCTTGATGTCGCCACTACACCATCATTATCAGAAAAAAGGCTATCACGAAGCCAAAATTGTTACCCGTTTCTGGATTATGGGTATCCTACTAGCCATTTTAACCATCGTAACTTTAAAACTTCGCTAATGAGCCAACAGCCATATATCGCAATTTTGGGAGCCGGCGAAAGTGGGGTGGGAGCAGCATGTTTGGCTAAGAAGCAAGGCTATGAGGTGTTTGTGTCAGATTTTGGCGCTATTGCACCAGCTTACAAGAAGGAACTAAAAGAACTAGCTATTGCCTTTGAGGAGAATCAGCACAGCGAAGACAAAATACTTGCGGCTAGCGAAGTAATTAAAAGCCCGGGTATCCCAGATAAGGCACCCATTATTCAAAAATTAGTTGAAAAGCAAATTCCTATTCTTTCGGAAATAGAATTTGCCGCCCGGTATACCCAAGCAAAATTAATTGCTATTACTGGTTCTAACGGTAAATCTACTACTACCATGCTTACTTACCACATTCTAAAAAATGCCGGTGTAAACGTAGGCTTGGGAGGCAATATTGGGCAAAGCTTTGCCCGCCAAGTAGCCAACCAAGAGGTAGATTACTATGTATTGGAGATAAGCAGTTTTATGCTCGATAACATGCACGATTTTAAAGCAGATATCGCCGTATTGTTAAACATTACCCCCGATCATTTAGATCGCTACGAATACAAGATGGAGAACTATGTGAATTCAAAATTCCGCATTATTCAAAATCAAACCGAGGCGGATGTATTTGTGTATTGCGCCGACGATCCTGAAACAATGAAAGGCTTAGACCGCATTCAGCCTAAGGCAACCTGCTATCCATTCTCTATTCAAAAAGTAGTAGAACCCGGAGCATACTTAGAACAGGATCATCTAAAAATAGATCTTAAACAAGCCCCTAAACCAACTTTCGATATGTTAATTACCGAACTAGCCCTACAAGGCAAACACAATCTGTACAATTCAATGGCTTCGGGCATTGTTGCCAAAGTATTGGATTTACGCAACGAAACTATCCGCGAAAGCATGGGTAATTTTACCAATATCGAACACCGATTAGAGCAGGTTGCCCGTATTTCTGGCATCAACTTCATTAATGATTCTAAAGCAACGAATGTGAACTCAACCTGGTATGCCTTAGAAAGCATGACTACCGATGTGGTACTTATTTTGGGTGGCGTTGATAAAGGTAACGATTATAACATGTTAAAGGATTTGGTAAAAGCAAAAGTGAAAGCCATTGTGTGTTTGGGGAAAGATAATAGCCGTATTCACGATGCTTTTGAGGATGATGTGGAAGTAATTGTAAATACATTTTCGGCAAGTGAGGCTGCTCAAGTGGCCTATCATTTAGCTAAAAAAGGAGATACGGTTTTGCTTTCTCCAGCATGTGCCAGTTTCGACTTATTTAAAAACTACGAGGATAGAGGCAACCAGTTTAAGAAAGCAGTTAAAGAATTATAATATCAATTTTTAGTACTAAAAATGGAACGGGTATTTAGCAAAGTAAAAGGCGACAAATGGATTTGGATCATTGTATTGATCCTATCTATGTGGTCGGTATTGGCTGTATATTCCGCAACTGGAACCATTGCGTATAAAAAAGGCGTGGGAACCGAGGCTTATTTGTTTAAACACTTTGTGTTTATTGCGGCAGGTATCGCTTTAATGTATTTTTCCCATTTGCTTGACTACAAGTACTACGCCGGAATTTCTAAGTTACTAATGGTTATTACTATTCCTTTGCTGTTGTACACCCTCTTATTTGGAGCTAATGTAAACGATGCAAGCCGTTGGGTAACTATTCCAATTATTAATCAAACCTTTCAAACCTCCGATTTAGCCAAGTTGGCGCTTATTACCTTTTTAGCTCGTACCCTTACCCGTAAGCAAGAAAACATAAAGGACGTGAAAAAAGCCTTTATTCCTATAATGGGGTCGGTTTGTGTGGTGTTTTTATTAATTGCTTTGGCCAATTTATCTACTGCATTAATGCTTTTTGGAGTAAGTATTTTGCTCTTAATAATAGGCCGCATTAGTATTAAGCAAATTATGGCTGTGTGTTTATTAGGCGGCGTTTTATTGGCTGGAGTAATGTTTTTAGGCCCTCGAAGAAAAACATATACGTCACGTATTCAAACATTTTTGCACCCCGAAAAGGTAGATAAGGATAAATCTTTTCAGGCAGATCAAGCCAAGATTGCGGTGGCAACCGGAGGCTTATTCGGCAAAGGGCCTGGTAATAGTATTCAGCGAAATGTATTGCCACATCCTTATTCTGATTTTGTATTTGCCTTAATTATTGAAGAATATGGTGCCGTGGGAGGGATTGTATTAATACTTATTTATCTGGTATTCCTATATCGATGTGTATTGATAGTAACCCATAGCCCCAAGGCTTTTGGTGCCTTGCTGGCGGCGGGGTTAAGCTTTAGTTTAACCATACAAGCTTTTGCAAATATGGCAGTAGCGGTGGGGCTAGGTCCCGTTACCGGGGTGCCTCTGCCATTGGTAAGTATGGGCGGTACATCTATTTTGTTTACAAGTGTGGCTTTTGGCATTATTTTAAGTGTAAGTCGCGATGTAGAAGAGCATAAGTTAAAAGAGAAAGAAAAAGTAGCCTTAGGTCACGTATAAAATGAGCAAGCGCATAATCATAAGTGGTGGTGGTACCGGAGGACATATCTTCCCGGCTTTGGCTATTGCGCAAGCATTACAAAAAATCGACCCGAAAACAGAAATCTTGTTTGTGGGAGCTCTGGGCCGAATGGAAATGGAAAAAATTCCGGCTGCTGGCTATAAGATTATTGGTTTAGATATTGCCGGTATACAGCGTAAAGCGCTTTGGAAAAATATTAGCTTGCCTTTTAAATTATTAAAGAGTGTGTGGCATGCCCGCAACATTCTTAAAACCTTTAATCCCGATGCTGCAGTGGGTGTGGGTGGCTATGCTTCTGGCCCTTTGTTTTTAGCGGCAAAAGGCTTGGGAATTCCTTACCTTATTCAAGAACAAAATTCGTATGCCGGCCTTACCAATAAATGGTTAGGGAAGCAAGCGCAAAAAATATGTGTAGCTTTTGATGGAATGGAAGCCTATTTTCCTGCCCATAAGGTACAAATAACCGGCAATCCGGTTCGTAAAGAATCGGTAGACATTGAAGGTAAAAAAGCCGAAGCTGCACAGTTTTTTGGTTTAGATAGCGCTAAAAAAACCATTTTGCTCACTGGCGGAAGTTTAGGTGCCAGAACCTTAAACCAGGCGTTCTTAGCATCGCTAGATGCCTTGGTGGCAGCTGGTGTGCAAGTAATTTGGCAAACAGGAAAGATGTATTATAACACCATCACTTCAAGTTTGGGAGAACAATGCCCACCGCAAATAAAAGTATTGGAATTTTTAAACCGTATGGATTTAGCCTACGCCCTAGCCGATGTAATTGTATCTAGAGCAGGCGCAGGAACCATTGCCGAATTATGTTTGGTCAAAAAGCCCGTGATCTTGGTGCCTTCTCCCAATGTAGCGGAAGATCATCAAACCAAAAATGCCCAAGCCTTGGTAAAACACAAAGCCGCCCTTTTAGTGAGCGATGTCCAAGCAAAAACAGACTTAATCCCAACGGTATTGACTTTGTTAAATAATGCCGAAGAGTGCCGTACACTATCAGAACATATTGGCCGCCTAGGCAAGAGTCATGCTGATGAGGTAATTGCAAAAGAAGTGCTAGCATTGGCTGGACATAGAAAGGAGGCTCATGGAGCTTAATAGCATAACACGAGTATACCTTATTGGTATTGGAGGAATTGGTATGAGCGGATTGGCTCGGTATTTCCACCAACGAGGCTGCTTGGTATGTGGTTACGATCGTACCGAAACCGAGCTTACGCATAGCCTGCAAGCTGAAGGTATCAACATTATTTTTACCGATGATGAAAACTTGGTGCCTATTAGTTTTCAGGAGCCCGACCAAGAAACATTAGTCATTTATACCCCAGCTATACCTGCCGATTCAGCAATCTTAACTTACTTTAAGGCCCAGGGTTTTGAGCTTAAAAAACGAGCCGAGGTGCTAGGAATTATTAGCCAAGGCATGTTTTGCGTAGCCATTGCGGGCACCCACGGAAAAACAACAACCTCTAGTATGGTAGCTCACATTCTTACCGCTTCGGGTAAAGAATGTTCCGCTTTTTTGGGCGGAGTAGCCAGTAACTATAATAGCAATGTATTGTTCGGTACGAGCAATATAGTGGTGGTTGAAGCCGATGAATACGATCGTTCGTTTTTAACCCTGCATCCAAACATTGCGGTAATTACCTCTATGGATGCCGATCATTTGGATATTTACGGAGATTCGGAGCACTTAACCGAGTCTTTCCAACTGTTTGCTTCTCAAGTAGATTCTCAAGGTGCGCTAATTACTAAATCAGGTTTAGCTATTGAGGGAAATTATACCTATTCGGCAAGCCAGCCGGCTCAGATAGAAGCACAAAATGTACACATTGCTCAAGGGCAATTTGTGTTCGATTATGTATCATCCGAAGCAACTATTCCTGCTATAACTTTAGGTTTACCAGGTTTGCATAATGTAGAAAATGCCTTAGCGGCCATTAAAGTGGCGCTATTGTTATCGTGCAGCCCAGAGCAAATAAAAGCCGCTTTAGCAAGCTTTAAAGGAGTTAAACGTCGATTTGAGCACCTTGTTAAAACCGATAAACACGTGTATATAGACGATTATGCACACCACCCAGAAGAATTAAAAGCCTGTATTACGGCCGTTAAAAGTTTGTATCCGAATAAGAAACTGACTACCATTTTCCAACCTCATTTATTTAGCCGTACCCGCGATTTTGCCGATGGTTTTGCCGAAGCATTAAGCATGAGCGATGAATTGTGGATATTGGATATTTATCCGGCTAGAGAATTGCCTATTGAAGGTGTAAACTCTGAATTGATACTTGCTAAAACCACGCTTGCCGAGCGCCACCTTTTTACCAAAAATGAAGTGTTGGCCCAAGTAAAAGTAAATAAGCCCGAACTCTTACTAACGGTAGGAGCTGGAGATATAGATACCCTTGTTGAACCACTTAAAAATATACTGAGCTATGATTAAGCGCATACCGTGGAAAGCTATTTTGACAGGATTTACTTGGACTACTTGCTTAGCAGGCTTGGTGGTATTAATGAGTTTTATTGAACATAAAAAGCAGGAAGTAAACTGCGTGGGCTTAAAAGTATTTATACCCGGCGAACAAAGTTTTGTTAGTAGAAAAGAAGTAGAACGCATTCTTTGGAGCGTAAATGGCGATATCAGAGGCAAAGCCTTAAGTACTATTAATAGCCAAGCCCTAGAAGATGCTTTAAAAGCAAACCCATTTATAAAAAGAGCCAAGGTGTATGCCGATATGACGGGTGTAGTTTGGGTGCGCATTGAACAGAGAGAACCACTACTGCGCATTTTCAATCTAAAAAACCAAGATTATTACGTAGACGAAAATGGCTATAAAATTCCGGTAAGTCCCAATTTTACTGCCCAAGTAGTGGTGGCCACGGGCAATATTGCCGAGGATTTAGAAGGCAGAGTAGCCACGCTGAAAACGCCGGTAGCTAAAGAGCTTTTTAAAGTAGCCCAATACTTATCAAAAGATACGCTGTGGAGTAAACAGATAGAGCAACTTTATGTAAACGCCAATGAGGATATTCAGTTGGTGCCTAGGGTTGGCGACCAACAGATTATTATTGGCACTGCCGATTCTTTGGAAACAAAATTGAACAAACTGCTCGTTTTTTATAAACAAGCTATGCCTAAGGTGGGATGGAATACCTATAAAACCATTAATTTAAAATATAGTAAACAAATTATTTGCACCAAAAGTGGATTGTCAGCCAACATCCAAAGCTTGCCTGCAGATACGTTAAAAACAGATTCAGCAAAAGTAAAACAGTAATAAATTAGAATAATCATGGAAAATAACGCTACATCAGCTAAAAATTCACCAATTGTTGTAGGCCTCGACATTGGTACCACTAAAATTTGTGCCATTGTTGGTCGCCGCAGCGACTATGGTAAAATTGAAGTGCTAGGAATTGGTAAAGCCGATTCATCGGGAGTAACTCGAGGAGTGGTTTCAAACATTCAGAAAACCGTACAAGGTATCGTTGCCGCGGTAGAAGATGCCAGCAGTCAATCTAATGTAGAAATTAAGGTGGTTAACGTAGGTATCGCCGGACAACACATTAAGAGTTTGCAGCATCGCGGAATCTTAACTCGAAAAGATTTAACAAGTGAAATTCAAAAAACAGACATCGATAAATTGGTGTCGGATATGTACAAGCTTGTAATGCCTCCCGGAGAAGAAATTATCCATGTATTGCCCCAAGAATTTACGGTAGATAATGAGCCGGGAATTAAAGACCCTATTGGTATGGCTGGCGTACGTTTAGAAGCTAATTTTCACATCATTTCGGGCCACGTAAGTGCCGTGAAAAATATTCTAAAATGCGTAGAAAATGCCACTTTAGAAGTTGATAGCTTGGTGTTAGAGCCTTTAGCTTCGGCCGAAGCAGTATTAAGCGAAGAAGAAAAAGAAGCGGGCGTAGTACTAGTTGATATAGGTGGTGGAACCACAGATATTGCCATTTTCCATGAGGGCATTATCCGTCACACCGCCGTTATTCCTTTTGGGGGCAATAGCGTAACTGAAGATATTAGAGAAGGTTGCTCGGTAATGCGCAATCAGGCTGAATTACTAAAAACCCGTTTTGGTTCTGCTTTGGCTGAAGAGAACAAAGACAATGAAATTATTTGCGTACCAGGCTTAAAAGGCCGTGAACCGAAAGAAATTTCTGCTAAAAACTTGGCCTACGTCATTCAGGCCCGTATGGAAGAAATTATTGAGCACGTATACTACGAAATCAAATCGTCGGGTTACGAGAAAAAACTTATTGCCGGAATTATTATTACCGGTGGAGGATCTCAGCTAAAACACTTGCCGCAATTGGTAGAGTACGTAACTGGTTTAGATTGCCGTGTAGGCTACCCGAACGAGCATTTAGCAAAAAATGAGGTATTGCCTAAAGCTACCTACGATTTGCTGAAAAGCCCAATGTATGCCACTAGTATTGGTTTGCTAATAGATGGCGTTCAGTCTGCAGACGCAGCACCGGAAGTGAAGATTGCGTCTAAAGAACCAGAAGTTCTTGTAAGCAGCAGAGAAAATAATCCAAATGATGGGAATTTATTCGCTAAGCTTTTTAGAAAAACCAAGGAGTTTATTGAAGACGAAGTGGTAAAAGACAGCATCGACGACAAAGATTACCTGTAATAATTATCCACACGAACGACATTTTTCCACAATTGGCGCCAATGTGGAAAACGTCCTACTAAAATTGAGTAGTATTACTGTGCGAAAACTACGTTCTCGTATATAAAAAAGATAAAAACAGACAGTATGCAGTTTGAAATGTTAAAAGAAAAATCATCTATTATTAAGGTGATTGGTGTAGGCGGCGGCGGCGGTAATGCCGTAAATCATATGTACCGTCAAGGAATTACTGGTGTAGACTTTATTATCTGTAATACAGATGCTCAAGCATTAGAATTAAGCCCTATTCCGAATAAAGTACAATTAGGTGCAAGTTTAACCGAAGGAATGGGAGCCGGCTCTATTCCCGAAGTGGGTAAAAATTCGGCTATCGAAAATATAGACGATATTAAAGAAATGTTGGGTGCAAATACCAAAATGTTGTTTATTACCGCCGGAATGGGTGGTGGTACAGGAACAGGAGCAAGCCCAATTATTGCAAAAGCTGCAAAAGAATTAGATATTTTGGTGGTAGGTATTGTAACCACCCCTTTCTCTTTTGAAGGAAAACGTCGTAAAATGCAAGCCGAAGAAGGTTTGGAAGAAATGAAGAAATACGTGGATTCGTTCCTGGTAATTTCTAACGACCGTTTACGTGAAATTTTCGGAAACCTAACCCTAGGTTCGGCATTTGGCCAAGCCGACGATATTTTAACCACGGCTGCCAAAGGAATTGCCGAGATTATTACCATACCGGGCTATATCAACGTCGATTTTAAAGATGTGCGTACTGTAATGAAAGATAGTGGTGTATCTATTATGGGTAGTTATGCTGCCGAAGGCGATAATCGTGCGTTAAAAGCGGTAGAAGGTGCGCTAAACTCTCCTTTGTTAGAAGACAACGAAATTGAAGGTGCCCGTTACATCTTATTAAACATTAGTTCTGGTGATAAAGAAGTTACCATGGACGAAGTAACAGTAATTACCGATTATATTCAACAAGAAGCTGGCTTAGCTGCTGATCTTATTTGGGGAAATTGCACCGACGAAAGTTTGGGCGATAAATTAGCCGTAACAATTATTGCAACCGGTTTCCAAACCACCGAAGAACGTCAGCAAGAGCGTAGCCAAGCCACCAATGTACGTACTGATTTTGCGGTGGAGAATGCCCCGCTAGTTAAGCCAGTAGAACACGTAAACAGCTTTTTCACGGCACCTGAAATTATTGCCGAAGAAGAAGTGGAAGATCCTGAATTAACCACAAGTGTACTCGATCTTTTCGCTGGCGTATCTTCAGTTCCTTCCTCAGAATCAGAAGTTATTCACTTCGAAGAACTAGCAGAGCCACAAATGTTTACAGTAACGCAAGAAGCTGTTGCAGAAGAAACGGCAAGCTCTTCGGCCTTCGAATTTGAGTTGAAAGTAGAAGAAGCCGAATTGCCTTTTGATAGCTATATCAGCGCCGCTGCTCCCCAAGAGGAAGAAGAGGTAGCAGACGAGACACAAGTGGTAGAAATGGTGGAGTTACATGAAGATGCCACCAAAACCGACGATTCAATAGAAGAGCAATTACGCAAATCGAAAGAACGCATTATGCGTTTAAAAGATTTAAGCATGAAATTGCGCAGCTCAAATGGCTTGCAAGAATTAGAAAATGAACCAGCCTACAAGCGTAAGCAACTTTCATTAGACGATGTACCTCATTCATCAGAATCTCAGGTATCTAGATTTACCTTATCTAGCGAAGAAGGAATTACCGAAATAAGACCCAACAATTCTTTCTTGCACGATAACGTTGACTAAGAAATGAAAGCCTCTGCCATTGGCAGAGGCTTCTTTTTTTGCCTAATCCGTTTAGGACATATAAAGAATAAATTCCGATTTTAGGCACTTAAATCGTATATTTGCACAAATTTTTAAATCAAAATAGAATATACATTGGATATTTTTGACAAAATCTCGAAAAACATGGGCCCACTTGGGCAACACCAAAAAATGGCCCATGGATATTTCGCTTTCCCAAAATTAGAAGGTGAAATTGCACCACATATGAAATTTCGTGGCAAAGAACATTTAGTTTGGAGCCTTAATAACTACCTAGGATTAGCCAATCATCCGGAAGTGCGCAAGGCCGATGCCGATGCTGCTGCCGAATTTGGTATGGCATACCCAATGGGCGCCCGCATGATGTCGGGTAACTCAAATAACCACGAAGCTTTAGAGCAACAATTAGCTGAGTTTGTTGGTAAAGAAGATGCATTCTTGCTAAACTATGGCTATCAAGGAATTATGTCAGCTATTGATGCCTTGGTAGATAGAAATGATGTTATTGTATACGATGCCGAGTCTCACGCTTGTATTATTGATGGTTTACGCATGCATTTGGGTAAGCGATTCGTGTATCAGCATAACGATATTGATAGTTGTCGCAAGCAACTAGAACGAGCTACCAAATTAGTAGAACAAACCGGTGGCGGTATTTTAGTTATTACCGAAGGGGTGTTTGGTATGTCGGGCGCACAAGGTAAATTAAAAGAAATTGTAGATCTGAAAAAAGATTTTCATTTCCGTTTATTAATAGATGATGCACATGGATTTGGTACCATGGGCCCAACCGGTGCGGGTACCCACGAGGAGCAAAACTGTATTGATGGTGTAGATGTTTACTTTGCAACTTTTGCCAAATCTATGGCCGGCATTGGTGCTTTTGTTGCCTCTACCGAAGAAATAACCAATTACCTGCGTTACAATATGCGCTCACAAACCTTCGCAAAAGCCTTGCCTATGCCAATGGTAGTAGGTTTGCTTAAGCGTTTAGAATTACTTAAAACTAAGCCTGAACTTAGAGAGAAATTATGGACAATTGCCACCACCTTACAAAAGGGATTAAAAGAGCGTGGTTTTGATATTGGTGCTACCAATACCATGGTGACGCCTGTGTTCTTAAAAGGCGAACTTTCAGAAGCAACCGGTATTACTATGGATTTGCGTGAAAATTTTGGAATTTTCTGCTCTATTGTAGTATACCCAGTTATTCCAAAAGGCCTAATTGAGTTACGTATTATTCCTACCGCGATGCATACCTTAGAAGATGTGAACAGAACCCTCGAAGCATTTAGTATCGTGGGTGAGCGTCTTAAAAATGGAGCATATCGCGAAAAAAAGGCGGTAACTGCGTGAAAAAAGTAAAAAATAAGAAAGCCCTTTAGCAATCACTAAAGGGCTTTTTTTATGCTCAATTACTTCTTAACTATTTGATAAACAATACATTGTATTTATTTTTCTTCGTTTAATTGTGGAGAGGTGTTCAAAATGTGGAAAAAAACGACCAAAAACAGCGATTTTATTTGTTTAATCTATTTTATTTCCGAAAAAAAGACTCTACATTAGCTACACGTTATTACACAGTAACCATATTAAACAAACTTTAAAGTAACAAACAATGAAAAAATTCAACGAATTCAAAGCTTTAGTAGCAGCATTAGAGGCTGATGCAGACAAATTTTACAACAAAGGTAACAGCGCTGCTGGTACTCGTGTACGTAAAGGAATGCAAGATTTGAAAAACTTAGCACAAGCTATCCGTTTAGAAGTTCAAGCAACTAAAAACAAAGCTTAATTTTAAGTTTCCAAAACACAAAAAAAGCCTTTCAGAATTCTGAAAGGCTTTTTTTGTTGCAAGGTGGTTTGCTTAGGCTAGCTGAGTCAACTCCTTGTTTATTTTTTCTTGGGTGATGGCACTTACTGGTACCAAAGGCAAGCGTAGCGTATCGCCACATATACTTAAGGTTTTTAAGGCGGCTTTTACTCCAGCCGGATTGCCTTCTACAAAACACAAGTTAGTAAACTCAATAAGTTTGTAGTGTAAAGGCTGTGCTTCAGTAAAGTTTCCGGCCAGGCATAAACGCACCATGCTCGAAAATATCTTAGGAACGGCATTTCCTACTACCGAAATTACACCAACGGCACCCAAAGCAATCATGGGTAAGGTAATAGGATCATCGCCAGAAATCAATAAAAAGCCTTCTGGCTTTTCTTTGGCGATTTTATTAAACTGGTCGAAATTGGCAGAAGCCTCTTTTACCGCTATAATGTTCTTAAAATCGTTGGCTAAACGCAATACCGTATCGGCACTTACCATGCTGCCTGTTCTGCCCGGTACATTGTACAAAATAATAGGCAATGGAGAAGCGGCAGAAATGGCTTTATAATGCTGATAAATACCTTCTTGAGTAGGCTTATTATAATACGGGCTTACCGATAAAATAGCATCAAAACCTTCGCTCTCGAATGCCTGTAAGGTTTCTACAATTTCTTGCGTATTATTACCGCCAATACCCGCTACCAAACCAACACGTCCGTTCACAGTTTCTTTGGTAAACTTCCAAATAGCCCTCTTCTCTTCTTTACTTAAGGTAGCTGTTTCGCCGGTAGTACCTAAAGAAACCAAGTACTCTACCCCACCAGAAATGGTATGATTAATTAATTTTTTTAAACCGTCGAAATCAACCGATCCGTCGGTGTTGAAAGGAGTTACCAAGGCTACGCCGGTACCGTATAGTTTGTTCATTTTATTGAGTTTAGCTTTTCAAAAGTACACATTTTGCAAGTAATGGATTTATTCTTACAGCATTGCTAGTAAATCTTCATCAGATATAATAGGGATGCCTAGTTTTTGTGCTTTTTCTAATTTGGCTGGCCCCATATTGGCGCCGGCCACTACATAGCTTAATTTGGCAGAAATGCTGCTCAGTATCTTTCCGCCATACGATTCTATAAGTTCTTTTAGCTCTTCTCGGCTATGGTTTTCGAATATTCCCGAGATGATAAAGCTCTTGCCCTCTAGTTGCGTTCCAGCTAGTACTACCTCTTTAACCTCACTCTCGAATTGTAGGCCATAGCTTTTTAATAGGGCTATTTGCTCAAGGTGTTCGCTGTTGGCAAAATAGCTTTGCACACTTTCGGCTATGCGTTCGCCAATTTCATCTACCGCTACTAATTCTTCTAAAGAAGCCTGCATTAACGATTCAATAGTACGGAAATGTGCAGCTAATTTTTTGGCTACGGTTTCTCCTACAAAGCGAATGCCTAAGCCAAATAATACTTTTTCAAAAGGCATTTGCTTAGAGGCTTCAATACCTGCTAGCATATTTTCTATAGATTTTTCGCCGAAACGCTCTAAATTTTTAAGTTGATCTCGTTTTTGGTAAAGGGTGTACAAATCCGAAATTTGTTTTAAAAATCCTTGTTTGTAAAAATTCTCAATGGTTTCGTCGCCTAAGCCATCTATGTTCATGGCTTTTCGGCCAATAAAATGTTGTATGCGTCCTACTAGTTGAGGGCCACAGCCATCGTCGTTGGGGCAATAAAATGCCACTTCTCCTTCTTCTCTAACTAGGGGAGTGCCGCATTCGGGGCAGGTGCTTGGGTAAATTACTGGTTGTGCATCTGGGTGGCGCTTGCTCGTATTTACCGAAATAATTTTTGGGATAATTTCGCCGCCCTTTTCTACCAATACGGTATCGCCTAGGTGCAAGTCGAGGCGCTCAATTTCGTTGGCATTGTGCAGGGTGGCTCTTTTTACAGTGGTTCCTGCCAATAATACGGGGGTTAAATTAGCCACGGGGGTTACCGCTCCGGTACGACCCACTTGGTAGCTAACATGTTCTAAAATGGTTTCAACTTCTTGTGCCTTGTATTTATAAGCAATGGCCCACCGCGGCGATTTTGCGGTAAAGCCAAGTTCTTCTTGTTGAGCGTATTGATTTACTTTGAGTACAATGCCATCAATTTCATAGCCTAAGCCAAAGCGTTTACTGTCCCAATAGGCAATAAATTCCAATACTTGGTCTATGTTTTTGCAAAGTGTATTGTGTTCGCAGGTATGAAAACCCCAGCTTTTTACCGCTTGTAGGCTATCCCAATGGGTGGGGTACAAGCGTTTATCGGTATATAAAAAGTATAAAAAGCAGTCGAGAGGCCGTTTAGCCACTTCGCCAGAATCTTGCAATTTGAGTGTTCCGGCAGCAAAATTTCGTGGATTGGCATAAGGCGTTTCGCCATTTTCTATGCGTTCTTCGTTTAGGCGATCGAATGCTTGGCGATGCATAAATACTTCGCCTCTAATCTCAAAACTTTCTGGGTAGCCACTGCCACTTAATTGGTGCGGAATGGTACGAATAGTTTTCGCATTGGTGGTCACATCGTCACCTTTGCTGCCATCGCCACGGGTTACGGCACGAATTAATTTACCATGTTCGTAGGTTAAGCTGATGGAAAGGCCATCGAACTTTAGTTCACATACATACTCAAAGTTATTGCCAATGGCTTTGCGAATGCGTTCGTCAAAATCACGCAAATCTTGTTCGTTATAGGTATTGCCCAAAGAGAGCATGGGCCATTTGTGGGCCACCGTTTTAAATTCTTTGGTAATTTGTCCACCCACTTTTTGTGTAGGCGAATCGGGGAGTAAAAACTCTGGATGACCTTTTTCTAGCTCTGTAAGTTCTTCTAGTTTTTTATCAAACTCAAAATCAGAAATGCTGGGTTGGGCCAACACATAATAGCGGTAATTATGTTCGTTAAGCTCGGCCACAAGGGCATCAATTCGGTCTTTAATGGCAAAAAGCGACATGAAACGAAGATACGTTATTCGTGTTTTGTTTCGAGGGCTAAAGCGGCAGAAATTTCAGTAAAAATTTCGAGGTACACCGGCGCTAATGCTGCTTGGTAAGCTATCAGCACCTCGGTAATTTGCTCTTGTTCGGCTTGGTTTAATGATTCTGGCCATACCCGGAGGCAAATACGGTGTAAGGCATAGGCTATTTTTTCGGTTTCTTGGTAGCTGTTTAGGTAGGCACTGCTGCAAAAGCGCTCGAAAAACAGGGTGAATGGCTGGGTGTCTTCAATTAAATTCAATGCTAAGAAATGGGTTATTTTCTGTGAATCGCAGGCCGCTAAGTTTCTGTAAAATTGCTCGGTACTTACTTTATTATTTTTTAGCAAAAGCCCATCTAAGAGCAGTTCGAGGCTAATGTGGGCTAAGAAATACGCCTTTACCGGGCTGGTTTGGAGTATAGGACGTAGCTTGGCACTTAATTGCTGGCTATGGCTGCTAAAAAAGTCAGAACCATGAAAATGCTTGTCAACTGCCAAATGCCGGTTCCAACCGTTTAGTATAGCCTGCAGTGCGGCATCGTGTTTAAAAAGATCGGCGTGTTTTTGCGGATGTATTTTCCAGTTTTTATTGGTGTTACTAGTTAAATCGGGCAATACGGTGCCTAAAACCGTGTAGGCATCGCTGTGTTGGTCGAAATAATAATGCGATAGAAAGTTCATCTTCTTGCTTAAATGTACGCAAAATGCATCATTTTGGCGCCAATATCCCTGTATTTAGGCAATTCTATTATCTTTGTTTTCCTGAACAATTGAAAAAGATGAATTTTATTGACGAATTACGTTGGCGTGGCATGCTCCACGATATGATGCCCGGAGCAGAGGAGCAATTGAATAAAGAGCTAACGGCGGGCTATATAGGCTTCGATCCAACGGCCGATTCTTTGCACGTGGGCCATTTAACGCAAATCATGACCTTGATTCACTTTCAGCGTGCCGGCCATAAACCGGTAGTGTTGGTGGGTGGGGCAACGGGCATGGTGGGCGATCCTTCAGGAAAATCTGCCGAGCGTAATTTGCTTTCGGCAGAGGTGTTAAACCATAACGTAGCTTGCTTAGAAAGTCAATTAAAAAAATTCTTAGACTTTGATTCGGGTGCCAATAGCGCCATCATGGTAAATAACTACGATTGGTTTAAAAATTTTAGCTTTTTAGAGTTTATTCGCGATGTAGGTAAACACCTAACTGTGAATTATATGATGGCGAAAGATTCGGTGAAAAAGCGCTTAGAAGGTGATACCGGGATGTCGTTTACTGAATTTAGCTACCAATTGGTTCAAGGCTACGATTTCTACTATTTATGGAAAGAGCGTAATTGCTTGGTGCAAATGGGTGGCTCCGATCAGTGGGGCAATATGGTTACCGGTACCGAGCTCATTCGCCGTAAAGCCGGCGGTACGGCTTTTGCCATTACCACTCAGCTAATTAAGAAGGCGGATGGTACCAAATTTGGAAAAACCGAAGAAGGTGCTGTGTGGCTAGATCCGGCCAAAACATCGCCTTTTAAATTTTACCAATTTTGGCTCAATACCAGCGATGACGATGCTAAAACTTGGATTCGAATTTTTACTTTAAAATCTCAAGTGGAAATTGAAAGCCTAGAAAAAGAGCACGATGCTGCTCCGCATTTACGCATTTTGCAAAAAGCCTTGGCCGAAGAAATTACCACCCGTGCACACGGTGAGGCGGCCTTGCAAACAGCCCTAAAAACTACCGATTTCTTGTTTGGCAACGGTTCTTTAGACTTTTTACGAGAACTTTCTAACGAGGCAGTATTGGATGTTTTTGAGGGTATTCCGCAATTTACCATCGCAAAATCAGCCTTAACAGCTGGTGTGACTATTACCGATCTTTTGGCAGAGCATGCAGCGGTTTTTCCATCAAAAGGAGAAGCCCGTAAAATGATTCAGGGAGGTGGGGTAGCGCTTAATAAAGAAAAGCTTGCCGATCCAGCTCAGGTAATTACAGGCGATAGTTTGGTAAACGATAGATTTTTGGTGGTACAGAAAGGCAAGAAAAACTACTTTTTGCTTAGCGCCGAATAATACTTATTGAACCAAAAGGTTACAGCCTCTAATATCGCTGGCGTCAAAGCGGCCTACTACTTCAAATTGGTTGAGACCAGTTATTTTGCCCAAATCTTGCGTAGCTATAAAAGCGCAAGAGTATATATTGGCCAAATCAATAATATTAATGCCTCCAGTTTTCCCAATTTCTATTAGTTGAAAAGGATCATTTGTGTCTCGAATGCATATCTGCATCCAGGGTGGGCAGGTAAAAAGCCCTTTTCCTTTAGAATAGGCTTGTGAAAGCAATTCGGTCATGCCGTATTCGGAGTGAATGTTTGCTACCCCAAATCCATCGCCTAGCAGTGCGTGTACTTCTTCTCGTATAAGTTCTTTCCGTTTCCCCTTCATGCCACCTGTTTCCATTACAATAAGTTCCGGAAACTGGATGGAGTAGTGCTCAATAAAATCGAGAAGGGCATAAGTAACCCCTAATAAAATAGTGGGCTTCCCTAATTTTTTAAGACTTTCTAATTTTTCAAAAAGTGCTTGATGGTTTTGTAGGTAATAATCACTGCCTGCTTGTGCTTGCTGTAGCAAATCGTCTACCATGTAAATGAGCGAAGAACCCTCCCGTTCAGCATAAGAGGGCAGTAGTGCCAACAGGGTGTACTGGGAAATATCACCATAAAACAGTTTAAAAGCATTACGATAACTTTCTTCGTATAGGCTTAAATCATGCACATAGTGTTTGCTGGTTTGCATGCCCGTGGTGCCCGAACTGGTGAATACCTGTTCAGCTCTCTCCGTAGTTCTTACTGCCTGCTGTTTAAAAAAAGCGATGGGCAAAAAAGGAATTTGTGCCGTGCGTACTACGCTGCTGGGGTTTAGCCCCAAATGGCCAATAAAGTCGCGGTAAATAGCATTGTGATTAGCCTGATAGTAAAAAACCTCCAAAGCCTTCTGCTCGAAGTCTTGGAGGTTTTTGATGCTAAAAATATCTTTGGATAGGCTGTTGTTCACAGCGCAAAGATACAATTTGGTGGCTTATCGTCTTCTTTTTCCGAAGGCTTCTTTAAAATAGGCGCCTGCCAAGGCAGATACTCCGGCAACTAAGCCGCCAAGGGCAGCTGTTAGCAGCACCAAAAGCAACCAAGGCATTCCTTTTTCTGAAGAAGTAAGCACTTGGCCCACCCGGTTGGCCAATAAATTTTCGTTAGGTAAGCTGTGCAATAAAGCCATGCAGGCCCACAGAATAAAAATAGCGCTAAAGCCGTTTCCGAAAGATTTGCTTGGTTTGTTGCCAATCCAAGCGGCCAAAATAAATGCAATGGGAGCAATAACCCACCAAGGCAAGAAAAACTGAGCAACTAAGCTGATTAATAGTATAAGGATGAATAACATGTTTTCTATTTTTTTAGATTATTTTTTCGTGAATTTCCAAGTAGATATAATGCGATCGGAGGCTTGTTGAGTATTGCGTAGGTAAACTAATTCGTTTAGTTTGCCATCGGCCCAAGTATTTACCATATCGTCGTAGTAAAAACTACCCGGGTTACCCGATTCGCCGCCTGGGTACACGCCATAGGCTTTTACATCTTTACCTAATACTACAATCATTCTCCATGATGGGCCATTGCTTTCGCTAGTAGCATTTACCGAGGTTTTAGAGCCTCCGGTAAATAAGGTTTTAGACCCAAAGCCGGCAATTTTTGCTAAATGTGGTACATGCGTATGTTTTACGGTACCCCATTGCCATTGGTTGCTTTGTGGGCCATAGGCTCTAGTTAAGCTATCTACTGCAAACTTAAAGGCAGCGGTAACCACGTCGGTTTTGCTTTCTTTTTGTGGAGTGTTTACCTTATCAAACCATTTTGAATTAGGTTCGTTTAGTAGTAATTCTACCGTTCTGTCTCTAGAAGGGTACCGCATTAAGTTTTTCTGATCGCCAAATTCATCGGCCCAAATTTCGTTATTAAGTTGTTTTTGCCAAATTTCGAAGATGCTGGCACCAATTTCGGTAGCATTGTAAAACTTATTCCATCTGCTTACTACTGCAAATGCTTTTTTCTCTGTAGTACTCAATTTCTGAGTACTTACACTAGCATTTAGGTTTGCTAAAACATTTTCGGCAAATATGCTGTAGTTGTCGTTTTGTAAATTACGTAAACTATCGGCTGTAGCCTTAGTCATTACGGCTAAACGTTTGTTAATGCGGTGTGCACGTTCGTAGCCCGAAAACTCCCAGTGGAGGTAGTACGGGTAGCTGGGGTCGGCAGAGAATTGGTTTGCCGAACTTACGAAGCCTCTCGGTGGATTTTTAACTGTTGGATTTTGATCTGCTGGAATGCGTCCGTGCCATTCGTCGTTGGGGTTATTGCCATCTAGTAAAAACTTACCTTGATCTTTCCATTTTAGGGGGAAATAGCCGTTCGGGGTTATGGCAATATCATTATCAATGCTGGCAAAAATAAAGTTTTGTGCCGGAGCGGTGTAATAGGTTAGAGCTTTGCGGTAATCGGCATAATTGCTGGCTTTGTTTAGCATATAAAAGGTTTTTACGTCGTTAGAGCCATCATGGGCAATCCAACGTAGCGCATAGCCTGCCGGAATATTATCGGCTTTGCCAAAGTTTTTCGGTTTTTGATTTTCTAGGTATACAACCGGTCCATGGTGCGTATAATATACCGTATCGCTAATGCTTTCATCGCCCCTAACCTTAATGGTTTCAATTCTAGGCTTAACGGTTTTCCATTGGTTGTTGTATAAGTATTCTTTGTGGTTATCATCTTTAAAGGTAATTTTATACCAATCTAGCACATCAGAACCCACATTGGTTACTCCCCAAGCTACTTTGCTGTTAAAGCCAATAATCACGCCTGGGGCTCCTGGAATAGAAACTCCATACACGTTCATATCGCTGCTTACCAATTGCACTTGGTACCAAATAGAGGGTAAGGTAAGGTCTAAGTGAGGATCGTTTTCTAACATTGGAAAACCGGTGCTGGTTTTAGTACCCGATACTGCCCAGTTGTTACTTCCAATAACTTCATCTTTTTCTTTAGTTTTAATACCGGTGGTTGCCGTGGCCTCTGTAGTAGGAGTGGCGCTAGGTGCCGGTACTTTTTTAAAGTTCCAAGCAGTTCCGCTCGGAATAATTGGATCTTCGCGGAGAGGATAATCGGGAAAAAGGTCTTTTACTACATCGGGGCCATATTTGTGTAGAATATTGGTCATATAAAACTCATTAGATCCACTGGCCAGTGTAGCCGACATTAATTTTAACAGATAGGCAGAGTTAATAGGTGTCCATTCTTCTGGGGCATAATCCAATAATTTAAATTCAATAGGATAATCGCCTGGTTTTAGCGAATGAATATAGGCATTCACTCCTTCGGCATAGGCATTCATTAATTCGGCTACTTCCGGATCTTTCATCATGGTTTTTACCATGTTTTCGGCGCCAAAGCCCATGCCCATTCTGCGTTGAAAGCGATCTATTTCGATAGCTTTTGGTCCAATTACTTCGGCCAAACGGCCCGAAGCAAAACGGGTTTGAAAATCCATTTGCCATAAACGGTCTTTAGCCGTTAGGTAGCCTTGGGTAAAGTATAAATCGTGGTGGTTTTGGGCAAATATGTGCGGAATACGCTGGTCATCGAATTCTACACTCACTTCTCTTCTAAGCCCGTTGAGGGAGAGGATATTCTCGGTGGCGGTATTTTTAGATTCGGCGTTTTTCCAAAATCCCTGGAAGGGATCGAGGAATTTACCCATTGGAGGTACAGTTCCCCATTTGTGATTTAAGCTCCAAGTAAGTGCCAAGGCAAGAACCGAAGTAAAAAGGAATTTGAAAATTTTCATACGTTCTCTTAGTTTTTCAATTTATTGGTTTAGAAGAATTAAATGTAAGTATTTTTTGAACAACCAATAGCTAGTCTTGTTTATAGTGTGTTAAAGCTGTTTTTTGATAAGTTTAGAACTGAATTTGCATTGTATTGTATTGGTACAGCCGAAAAAAATATTTGCAATCAATGAAAATAGTCTTAAGTTTATATTTGATTTTAAAAAATCAAACCAAATTATAACTTAAAATTTATC
>JBJTNJ010000123.1:0-18438 GCA_046074005.1 Sphingobacteriaceae bacterium | reverse complement strand
GTGTAGTCGCCTACAATAATTTTAAGGAGGGTAGTTTTACCGGTTCCATTGGCGCCAATGAGGCCAATTTTTTCACCTGGTTTAATGTGCCAATTGGCGTCGTCGTATAAGGCTCTAGCGCCAATCTCGAAAGTTAAGTTGTTTATTGCGATCATGAAGTCGCAAAAATACGAAAATTGAGCTTATTTGCGCCTTTTTTGTAGCTTTTTATTCCATTTCCAAGTAAGATAGGCGGTGCCTGAACCGAGTAATGCACCCGCAAGCACATCGCTAGGGTAGTGTACGCCTAAATACATGCGTGAATAGCCTACTGCGGCTGCGTAGGTGTAGGCGGGAGCCACCACATACCATTTTGGGAAGTTTAAACTTAGTGAGGTTGCCGTAGAAAATGCCGAAGAAGTATGCCCTGATGGCATGGAATAGCCACCACCATCGCTTTTTTTGAAAATGATTGCCGGATAAGCATCAAAAGGTCTAGCCCGGCGGATGGTGTTTTTGAACGTTTGGGTAAGAATGGTATTGGCCAAATAGGAGATACCCATTTCAGCCCCTTTGTTTTTGATACTTTCGTTGTGTTTAAGACACCCTGTGATAAAAAGTCCAACTGGTAAAGCCATATCTATTTTGCTGGAGTTATTTGAAATAAATTGCCAGGTTTTGTCTTGTGCTTGGGGTGCACTATTTAGCTTGTCTAATAAACGAATATCCCAATTTTGAGCATGTGTAGGTATGCACAATATTAAAAGGAAAAAACTCAAACAATTTTTAAGATTTATCATACGTAAGTCCTGCGCTATTAGACAATATACGCATCTTAGCGTTAATTGTTGCCTATTCAAACTAAAATCCTATTTTTACTGCATGTACGGCCTTGTTAAACGAATTCTTTTTTTGTTTCCACCCGAGCGCATTCACCATGTGGTGATGGCGGGGCTAAAAGCTACTTGTAGAATTGGTCTTTTTAAAAAAGCTATCTATAAAACGTATGCTCTTGAGCAGCCTCAATTAGTCAAAAAGGTTTTTGGCTTAACTTTTAAAAATCCGGTGGGTTTAGCCGCTGGGTTCGATAAAAATGCAGAGTATATAGAAGATTTAGCAAGCTTTGGCTTTGGTTTCATAGAAATAGGCACCGTAACACCCTTGCCACAGCCCGGAAATCCAAAACCCAGAATGTTCCGTTTGCCGGCTGATGAGGCATTAATTAATCGAATGGGCTTTAACAACCAAGGTGTTGATGTGGTGGCCGATCGTTTAAGCAGGGTAGAGCGAAATGGGTTGATTATTGGTGGAAATATTGGCAAGAATAAGGCTACACCCAATGAGAGAGCGGTAGACGATTATGTGATTTGTTTCGATCGTTTATTTGATGTGGTGGATTATTTTGTGGTCAATGTAAGTTCGCCTAATACCCCCGGGTTGCGGGAATTGCAAGAGAAAGAGCCCCTGAAAAACATTCTTAAAACCCTTCAGAAGCGCAATAATAAAGAAGGAGTATCTAAACCTATTTTGCTGAAAATAGCCCCCGATTTAACTCAAGACCAGTTAGATGATATTGTAGAAATTGTGTTGGAGAGTAAAATTGCTGGTGTAATAGCTACCAATACTACACTTAGCCGAGAGGGTTTACATTCGTCGGTTGAATTAAGTGCCCAAGCCGGAGGCCTTAGTGGAAAGCCACTAAGCCAGCGTGCTACCGAAGTAATTGCTTATTTGAGTAAAAAATCTAATAAAGCCTTTCCACTTATTGGTGTAGGAGGCATTTATTCTGCCGAAGATGCGCTTGAAAAACTCAAGGCAGGAGCTAGCCTTGTTCAAGTATATACAGGCTTTATTTACAAAGGCCCCGGTTTAATTAAAGTCATTAATAATGGCTTAATCCAAAAATAAATTCCTTCGCTTGCTCTAAACAAAAAAACCCGATTAATTGCTTAATCGGGTGATTCGTATATATTCTTCTCGGCAAAAATGCCTTTAAAGTGAATTACTTTGCTTTAGCTTCTATTTGAGCTAGAACAGCGTTGTTTTTAGAAACCTGGCTGCTTGCTTTTTCTTTCGAACGGCTACCTACTTCAATGTTGTGAGCCATTTTCAAAAATTGTACTTCTAAGCGTGAAACAGTTTTGTTTCTTCTGTCTTTTCTTTTTAAACGAGTTACTCCCATGGTCTTTGTTTTTTAAGTTTTTCTTGAGGTCGGAAGCGGATTCGAACCGCTGTAGCAGCTTTTGCAGAGCTGAGCCTAGCCACTCGGCCATCCGACCCTTTGTTCAAGGACTGCAAAAATAGTAAAATAATCTTTTTTTTAACCATAAATACTCAGCTTTTCTTTATTCAGGCTCATTTATCAAAAATATCTTCAGCAAAATGCAGGCTTTAGCCCTGTATTCGCCCAGCCAATGTTACCTTTACGTCATGAATTATGCCTCGGTAGAAAACGTAAGTAAGTCTTTTGGGATTCGTACCCTCTTTAAAAATATCACTATTAATATAGATGAAGGGGATAAAATTGCCTTAGTGGCTCGTAACGGAAGTGGAAAAAGTACGCTCATGAAAATTTTAGCCGGCTTAGATACTCCCGATAGCGGAAATGTGTGGGTGCATAAGGATATTAAAACCGTAATGCTGCAACAGGATAACGATTTTGATGGCGAAAAATCTATTTGGGATAACATTCTCTGCTTAGATAATCCGGTGGTGCAGGTAGTAAAAGAGTATGAGTTGTTTTTAGAAGAAGGCTCTGACGATCATGATAAATTGGCCAAATTAATGGGCGATTTAGATGAGTTAAATGCCTGGACTTTTGAAAGCGATTTAAAACAAATACTAGGAAAACTTAATCTACATCACTTAAACGAACCTGTGGCTACCCTAAGTGGTGGCCAAAAGAAACGGGTAGCGCTTGCGCAAGCCCTTATTGAGGCTCAATTACACGAGGGTAAGTGTTTACTAATTTTAGATGAGCCAACCAACCACCTAGATGTGGGCATGATAGAATGGTTAGAAGATTATTTGAGTGCCCAGAAACTTACTTTGTTGTTGGTTACCCACGATCGGTATTTTTTAGATGCCGTATGTAATGAAATTGTGGAGATTGATGAGGAGAAGGTATTTGTATATAAAGGAACCTACGATTATTTCTTAGAGCAGAAAAGTTTGCGCCAAGAAATGGAGCAAAGCGAACTCGAAAAAGATAAAAACACCTACCGCAGAGAGTTGGAGTGGATGCGTAGACAGCCTAAGGCCAGAACCACAAAGAGTAAAAGTCGCCAAGATGCGTTTGCAGATGTAGAAGGTCGGGTAAAAAAGAAGAAAGAAGTATCGGAAGTATCGCTACAAATAAAAATGACCCGCTTGGGCGGAAAGATTCTAGAACTAAAAAAAGTATCGAAAAATTTTGGCGATTTGTGCATTCTAAACGATTTTGAATACACCTTTCAACGGGGTGAACGCATTGGCGTAGTGGGTAAAAACGGTGTGGGTAAATCTACCTTCCTTAAAATAGCCCTGCAATTAGAGCAGCCCGATAAGGGCACTATTGATCATGGGGGCACTGTGGTGTTTGGTAATTTTGGCCAAGATGGTTTAAGCTACGAAGAAGATGTACGAGCCATTGAATATGTAAAAGCCATGGGCGAATATTTCCCAATGGCCGATGGCTCCAAAATTGGCGCTAGCCAGTTTATGGAAAAATTTGGCTTTAATGCGCAACAGCAATACACCCCCTTAAGTAAGCTAAGTGGAGGAGAAAAACGTCGTTTACAGTTGTTGAGTGTATTGTTTCGCAACCCCAATTTCCTGGTGCTCGATGAGCCCACCAACGATTTAGATTTACAAACCCTACGTACCCTCGAAGAGTTTTTGTTAGAGTACCCCGGCTGTATACTCATTGTAAGCCACGATAGGTATTTCATGGATCGCATGGTAGATCACTTATTTGCTTTTGAGGGAAACGGTGTAGTGCGTGACTATCCGGGCAATTATACCCAATACAGGGAGGCTTTGCAGAATGGTTTAATTCAGGATGAAAAAGCAGCGCACCAAATAATGGTAGATAAAAGCCAGGCTAAAGCGCCATCTAAACAAAAGGTACAACTATCTTTTAAAGAAAAAAGAGAATTTGAAGAGTTAGAGAAAGAAATAACGGAACTTGGAGAAGAAAAAACCACGCTCGAAAGCAACATGAATGCGGGTAATATGCCTTACGATGAATTGCAAAAACTGGCCAAAAGAGTGAATGAATTAGCTAGCCTATTAGATGAAAAAGAATTACGTTGGCTAGAGCTTAGCGAAAAACAAGCCTAAGCTTTTCGGCGTACTTCGGCACAAAAAATGCCGGCACTTACCGCTACATTTAACGATTCGGCACCACCAAAAAGTGGAATGGTTACTCGATTACTCACTTTTTCTAAAAGCTCGGGCCGAATACCATTGCCCTCATTGCCTAAAATAAGTAGCCCTTCGGTGCCAAAATTGGTTTCAAAAATAGAGGTGCCCCCCAATGTAGCGGCAAAAGCAGGTACCTTACTGTTGCTTACTAAAGCCTCTAAATCGGTGTAAGTTACGGTCATTCTAGCCAAAGAACCCATGCTAGCTTGTACCACTTTAGGGTTGTAGGCCTCTACCGTATCACTAGAGCAAATTACTTGTTTAAATCCAAACCAGTCGGCGGTACGAATAATAGTGCCTAAATTCCCAGGATCTTGTATGCCATCGAGCAGTAAATGAAAGGTATCGTTTTTAATTTTAAGGTTCTTTTCGTCTTTTTGAGGAATGTGAACCACCGCCAATATGTCCTGAGGGGTAGTTAATCCCGATATTTTAGCAATTTCATCAGCTTTAAGCTCTAATAACTTTATATTTTGGGAGATTTTGCCCAATTTTGGGAGTACAGCAGAAGTACCATATACGGAGTGCACGCTATAAGCCGACTGAAGAAATTCGACGACGGATTTTAGCCCCTCCACCACAAAAAGAGCCTGCTCTTTTCGGTATTTCTTTTGTTGTAATGATTTTATAAAACCGATCTCTGATTTTGAAAGCATACGCCACCCAGCCAATTTATGTTCGTGCAATAATACTGCTTTTTATGTTCATTTCCGTGATGGGATGTTCCTCTACTCGGTTTTTAGCAAAAGATCAGGTAATGGTAGGTAAAGTAAAGTTGAAAAATGTAGATGCTCGTTTTGAAGAACAAGCCTATGAATATGTGCAAAGAGATTTGCGTAAGCCATCTTGGCTAAATTTGCGTTTATATAATTTAGTAAATACTAAACAGGGGCATTACCGTACCGAGAATATTAAGAAAATTGGACAGGCTCCGGCCTTACTCGATAGCCCCTTGGTAGAAATATCTAGAACGCAAATAGAGAAATTTTTGCAATCAAAAGGTTTTTTAAAAGCAAAAGTTCAAAGTAATATTGCTGTGAATAAACAAAAAGCCCGTATCACTTTTACAACGAATGCTGGACCCGAATATATAGTAAATGCCATTGCTTATTCTATTCCCGATACGGCAGTACAAAGTCTATATCTAAAAAATAAAGTAAGCATGTCTCATTTAGCGGAAGGCAAGCGTTTTGATGCCGATTCTTTGAGTACGGAGAGAGAGCAAGTATATCAAATGATGCGAAAAAATGGCTATTATGACTATTTGCGTCAATATTTAAGATTTGAAGTAGATACAAGCGGCACCCAAAATAAAGTTGATTTAAAATTGATTATTGCCAACCCTAAAAGTAAATCAGCCCACGAAACTTACACCATTGGTAATAGCTATTTAGCTATTCGTACGAGTACCGGGGCGCTTGCTGGTACTAAGGTAGATTCGACAGTTCTAGATAATCAGTTTTATTTGAAAGATTATTCCGGAAGATTTAAGTTGAAGCCTATTACTAGGTACATATTTTCTAAAAAAGGGGGGAAATATAATTTAGAGGCTGAGAATTTGAGTTACGATCGCTTGTATGATCTAAACGTATTTAGAAATATTAAGATTAGTTATCAAAAGCAGTCAGATACGTCACATGTGCTTGATGCGATTTATGATTTTACGCCGCTCAAAAAAATGTCTAACCGAATTGAAGGTGAATACACCTTAAATGCCGCAAAAAATGGATTTAACATAGGCAACACCTATACCAACCGTAATTTATTTGGCGGTGCCGAACAATTAGATCTGAAGTTGCGTTATGGGGTATTATTCGAATCTAAATCAGTTAGTCAGCTTTCTGATAGAGCCTTTAACCGAGAAGTAGAATTGGGCGCCAACCTTATTTTTCCTCGGATAGTAATTCCATTTAAGAATACGGTGTCGAGTAAAAATGGACTGCCTCATACAACTTTCTCTACAAGCTTTCAGTATTTTAGTCAAAAAAGTGCCTTCGAAAATCGCACTTTCATCAACTCTATTACGTACGATTGGACGGAAACAAAGTTTAAAAAACATACATTCACTCCGCTGAGCTTGGAATACCGCAATGGAAAATTAGATGAAGATTTTAAAACGTATTTGAATGCCAATGGTTTTGCTTTGTATGTGAAAACCAACGATAGGCAATTCGTGAACTTTGGTAGCCAGTATACTTTTACCCTCAACAATATCTTGTTGAGCTCTAGCAGCAACTTCTTTTATTTTAAGGCGTCGGCAGATTTAAGCGGAAATACCCTGGGACTATTAAACAAGGTATTGAATTTAAAATCGGATGTTAACGGCGATAGAACAGTATTTGGCTTGCCTTATTTACAATATGCTAAGGCCGAATTTGATTTACGTTGGTACAAGCACTTTGGGGGCGATAAACAATTGGTATTTAGGCTAAACCCAGGTATTGGCATTCCGTACGGCAACAGCAAGGCCTTACCTATTGAGAAGAACTTTTATGCCGGTGGTACGAACGGAATTAGAGCATGGCAGGCCAGAACTTTAGGTCCAGGTGCTTATAATAGAGCCGATATTGACCCGCAGATTAGGCAAAATCTTCGTAACTTAGATCAACTAGGTGAACTTAAGTTTGAAGGTAACTTAGAATACCGTTTTAAAATACTAAACAATCTATTTGGTGCCAAGGTAAAAGGAGCCACTTTTGCCGACTTTGGAAATATTTGGCGCATACGTTCCGTGGCAGAAAATCCCGGAGGAGAGTTTAATTCCTCTAAATTTTTCAAGCAATTTGCCATTGGTGCAGGAGCTGGCCTACGTTTCGATATGGATTATTTTATATTTCGTTTAGATGCCGCTGTTAAAATTCGCGATCCGCAGTTTACAGATTCCAATCAATGGGTAATAAAGAACCTATTTAATAAAGAGTTTAAACAAACTTACGCTAGTACCCACTATCCAGATGTATATCGCTTTGTGCAATATAACTTTGGTATTGGTATGCCATTCTAATCTAAACTCCGTTTGTTGTAGAGTAAAAAACCTGCGTGAAACATTACGCCAATTGGTTTTTGATCATCGTTGTATCTATTTACACTCAAGCTAATGGGACCAATAGGACTTTGGTATACGAGCCCTGCTGTGGCTACATATCGAACTCTTGATGGATGCGTCCAGTTTACATCTTGTAGTCCCACTAGTTCATATCCCTTTATGGCTTCGAAGAGATAAGCCTCTAGTCGTAAATCTAAATTTTTACGTAACGAAACAATGTTTTTTACTCCCGCTGCCGCATACGAGTTAGCCCTAAAGCTTTCAAAAAATATCGATTTAGAATCTTGCAAGGGGTAAAAGGTAGGCGCACTCAATAAAGTAGATTTATAGGTACTAAAGAGTGGTTTATTGCTTAAAATAGACTCGAACGAATAGCCAAACGTAAAGTGTTTAGTGCTAAGTGGGTAATGCTCTATACTTGTTTTAATCCGAAGCCAATTTCGGCCCTTCTCGATGGGATGTAATTGTGCGAAGATAGGTTCGTTGCGCAACACATTGCCCGGAGTATAGTTTTCGGTGCCTCCAAAAAATGCTGTCTGAAATTGAAAAAATAGTCCTTTTGTGGCATATTGTTTCTTGTTTAGGGTATTCTTCGTTAAATCGATAGCGGCCTTAAAACCCGAGAAGGTGCTTTCGTCAAAAATATCGCCATATACATAATTGTTACTAGGGCTAAAACGGTCGTTAAAATCAAAATAGCCAGCAGTAAATTCCAATTTGCCACTACGGCCAAAAGTTGTGCCTAGTTTGGTTACCCACTGCCTATCCGATTGGTCGACGTAGGTTGGTTTTACCTTATCTACAATAATTTGGCTAGTGCTATAAAAGTTCCAGTGATTGTAAGTAAACTCGGTTTCTAGGTAGTAAGGGCGTGCGGTGGGCACATCCATTCTTGCAGTTGTTTGTACCGATTCGTAAAACCTTCCAGAATATAAGTTTGCCCCAAAAGTGTAGGATTGTTTATCTAGAATATTGTATTGTAGGCCAAGAAATACATTACTTACAGGGCGGGTAGAAATACTGCCGCCAAAATCTATTCGAAAGTTTTTCTGTGGTTTTACCTGCAGCTCAAAGGTGCTATGTTGCGCCGAAGAATCTTGGTAAATGCGTGGATAAATAGTTTCGAAATTTTCATCGGCAGCTAATTTGTAGTAGCCTTCTTTAATGCCAACAAGATCTAGTTCTTGTTTGCTTGGCCAGAAAACATTTGCTACATATTTTTGTTGCTTAGAGTTAATACCATCTATAAGTACCTGATCGAAAACAAGATTGGCATTTTTATTTTTAAAGGCAATCCGTTCTTCTTTTAGTTTGTAGGCATCGCTACGTTGTTTAATGTCTCTTAGAATGTTAGGCATATCTGCCATAGCAGCATCGTAGCCACTTTTAATTATGGCAGCTACCTCACTAAACGATGTTGCCGAGAAGGAGCTAATATCGGGTTGTATAACTGTTCCATTTTTGCCTACACTTGCAGTGTCTGAATTGGCTAAAAACATATACATTAAAAAACGGTTGACCACCTTGTCGTCATTCTCTTTAGGGTACTCGTTATAGGTTTTAGAGGATACGTTTACGCCAATAATATAATCGGGTTTAAAATCGCTTTTCATTACATCTACAGGGAAGTTGTTGTAAATGCCTCCGTCAAACACATATCTCTTGCCCACTTTTACCGGCCGATAAACAAGTGGAACGGCCATAGTGCCTCGAACGGCTTCCACCAAACTTCCACTGCCAATAGGCACCATTTTTTTATCAAAAATATCGGCCACAATACAGCGGTAAGGCACAAAAAGCTTGTCGAAGTTGTTCTGGGCAGTAACTGAGGCTTGCCCTAATAATTGTAGTAGAGCAAAGTTTAGCGGAATGTCGTTCACTAAATTGGCTCTAAAACTAGCGTTAAAGCTGGTATCTATTTCTAATTTGGCATTTAAAAAAGCAGGATTATCGGGTTTTTTCTTAAAATAATACCTAAAATCGCTTTTATAACGTCCGTTTACCCACTCCTGAAAATCGTCGCTTAGTGCAATATATTCAATTTCTGAAGGAGAATAGCCTGCCGAATATAAGGCTCCCACAATACCCCCCATAGAGGTTCCGGTGATATAGTCAATGGGAATATGATTTTCTTCGAGTGCCTTAAGTACGCCCACATGGGCCAGGCCTTTTGCACCGCCACCACTTAACACCAAGCCTACTTTTTGGGCTTTTGCACTATTCAGTATTGCAAGAATAAGGCCAAGGAGAACAAATTTTTTCATAGGTATTGTTCTTTATTTATAGGTACAAGGCCCCCTCTTCGGCTGTTGCCAATTAGGTGGCTTAGAATAAATTCAACTCTTTGATTTTGTTGATCACAAAATCAATTTCCTCTTTCGTGGTGAATTTACTGAAAGAGAAACGTACAGCTGGCCTGTTACTATCTGCACCAATGGCATTGAGTACGTGTGAGCCAATATTACTCCCCGAACTACAGGCACTTCCTCCTGATGCCGAAATACCGGCTATATCTAGATTAAAGAGCAACATATCGGCCATTTCCATTTTTGGGAAAGATACATTTAGTACGGTGTATAAACTTTTATCTGCCGAGGTTTCTCCATTAAAACTAACGTCGGGAACAGCTTTTTTAAATTCGGACATCATGTATGATTTTAGTTCTTGGATATGTGCCTGATGTTTTTCCATAGCTGCATAGGCCAATTCCAATGCTTTGGCTAGCCCCACAATACCATATACATTTTCTGTGCCACCCCGCATGTTTCGTTCTTGTGCACCTCCGTAAATAAACGGCTTAATCTTAATTTTATGGTTAATGTATAGGAATCCTACGCCTTTTGGGCCATGTAATTTGTGGGCCGCACAAACCAAAAAATGTATCTTTAATTTGCTTAAATCGTGGCGATAATGCCCCATTGTTTGCACCGTATCACTGTGGAAAAGTGCATCATACTGCTCACACAGTTCGCCAATTTGCTCAATGGGGTTGAGTGTGCCAATTTCATTATTGGCATGCATAAGTGATACAAATGTTCGGGGATTGGTTTTAAGCAGTTCTTCCAAATGCCCTAAATCAATAGTTCCTTTATCGTTTATGTTTACGAAACTGAGTTTTATAATTCCTTCGTGGGCTAAAGCCTCTAAGGTGTGTAACACCGCGTGGTGTTCAATTTTACTTGTAATGGCGTGTGTTAAACCATGATCGATAATGCCACAACGAATGGCTGTATTGTCTGCCTCGGTACCTCCTGAGGTGAAAAATATTTCTGCAGGGGAGGTGTTTAATAAGTTTGCGACGGTTTTTCGTGCCTTTTCTACTACCGAGCGTACTTCACGGCCATGTGCGTGTATTGAAGATGGATTGCCGAATTGGTTTTCCATTACGTGGCACATTTCTTTTATTACCTCTTTATCTAGAGGGGTAGTGGCTGCATTGTCTAAATAAACTCTCATGGTATTAGTGGAGGTTCGCTATGGTTTTAATATCTGAAATAAGTTGTTGAGCCAATGCGTCGGCCTCGGTAGCAGTACTGCTTTCCGAATAAATACGAATAATAGGTTCGGTATTAGATTTTCGTAAGTGTACCCATTGTTTATTAAACTCTATTTTAACACCATCTATGGTGCTAATAGGTTGATTCTTATATTTTTCTTCTACTTGTGTAAGTAAATTATCAATGTTTAAATCGGGTGTTAAATCGATTTTGTTTTTAGAGATAAAATAGCTTGGATAGCTTTTTCGTAGGCTTAAAATATCTTTCCCAGATTTTGCTAAATGGGTTAAAAATAAGGCAATGCCTACCAAGGCATCACGTCCATAATGTGAAGCCGGATAAATTACTCCCCCATTGCCTTCGCCACCAATAACGGCATTGCTGGCTTTCATAAGGCTAACTACATTTACTTCGCCAACAGCTGCTGCCTGGTATTTTTGCCCTTTTTGTTCGGTTACATCTCTTAGGGCTCGGGTAGAAGAGAGGTTAGAAACCGTGTTTCCTGGTGTGTGGCTAAGCACATAATCGGCTACTGCTACGAGGGTATACTCTTCGCCAAACATAGAGCCATCTTGGCATACAAAGCATAAACGGTCTACATCCGGATCCACAGCAATACCCAAATCGGCTTTTTGTTTAAGTACTTCGTTCGATAAATCTTTTAGGTTCTCGGGCAATGGTTCTGGATTGTGGGGAAAATCGCCATTGGGGGTATCGTGTATAGAATAAACGGTTTCAACGCCCAATGCGTTCAGAAGCGCTGGTACAAAAATACCTCCACTCGAGTTTACGCTGTCTACGGCCACTTTAAATTTGGCGGCTTTAATGGCAGACACGTCTACCAAATCAAGAGCCAATACGTGCTCTATGTGTTTTTGTAGATAGGTATCGTTAGGTATTACTTTACCCAGGTCGTTTACTTCGCAAAAAGTTAATTCGTTGCTTTCGGCCAATTCTAAAACAGCTTTTCCATCTTTGTCGCTAATAAATTCGCCGGTATGGTTAAGCAGTTTTAAGGCGTTCCACTGTTTTGGGTTGTGGCTAGCTGTTAAAATAATGCCTCCGCCGGCTTTTTCAATGGGTACGGCTAATTCTACGGTAGGGGTTGTAGATAGACCTAGATCTATCACATCAATTCCTAAACCTTGCAAGGTACCAATCACTAAATTGCGCACCATTTCGCCCGAAATACGAGCATCTCTTCCCACTACAATTTTGGGGTTATGGGTGTGTTGTACTACCCATTGACCGTAAGCAGCGGTAAACTTTACAATATCTAGCGGGGTAAGACCGTCACCTATTTTGCCCCCAATGGTTCCTCGTATGCCCGAGATGGATTTTATTAAACTCACGTGATTATTTTTTACCTATCAAAAATACACTTTTCAGGCTAAAACCGTAGCAGATATTCTGCGTAATCTGCTAAAATTAATTCGATATATTTGTGGATAAACGATAGATAAGAGATGACTAAGGAATGGTTTAAGAATTGGTTCGATTCGCCCTATTATCACACATTGTACCATCAACGTAACGATGCGGAAGCAGAGTTGTTTATAGATAATTTATTAGCTTATTTGCATCCTGAGCCCGAGGCTAGCTTTCTGGATATTGCTTGTGGTAGAGGTAGACATGCTATTTATTTAAATAAAAAAGGATTCTGTGTTACTGGTATCGATTTGTCGGAATCGAACATTTTATTTGCACAAGAGTTTCAGCAAGCCAATCTAAATTTCTTTGTACACGATATGCGGGAGGCTATTGCTGGCGAATCGTTCGATACTATTTTTAACTTGTTTACTAGTTTTGGCTATTTCGATTCTTTTGAAGACCATGTGCGTGCTTTACAGCAGTTTAATAGATCTGCAAAGGCTAATGGAGTATTGGTGTTGGATTATTTTAATACCGCCAAAATAATGAAACATTTAGCACCTATAGAGCACACAACCATTCAAGGGATTAAGTTTAGAATTGCCAAAGAGGTGCTTAATAACCAAGTAGTGAAGACGATAACCTTTAGTGATAAAGGAGATAATTACTCTTTTCAAGAACGTGTAAAAGCCTTTCTTCCGGCCGATTTTGAAAAGTTGTTTGCGCAGAGTGGCTGGATTATAGAAGATCGATTTGGCGATTATGAGTTGAATCCTTTTGATGAGCAAGCCTCTGATCGCTTGATATTTATTTGTAAGAAAGCACTATGATTAACCAAGTAATTCAGCTGGATCAGCAGTGGTTTTCTGCCATTAATGAGGGCCTAGCCAATCCGGTGTTTGATGTACTCATGCCTATTCTTAGGAACCGCCTAACCTGGGTTCCATTATATGTATTAGCTAGCTACGTAGCCATTAAGAAATTTGGCCGTACGGGCGGCTATATGTTGCTTTTTGGGATCTTGTGTTTTGCATTGGCCGATTACACCACGGCTAGTTTACTAAAGCCTTGGGTAGCTCGTTTACGCCCTTGTAATACGCCGGGCTTAAGCGTTCGCAGTTTGATAGCTTGTGGCACTGGCTATAGTTTTCCTTCATCGCATGCGGCTAATCACTTTGCATTGGCACTATTTTTTGTGGTATTGTTCGGCCGGAATTCGATATGGTCAAGTTTATTGCCGTTGTTTTGGGCCTTTTGTATTGCCTTTGCACAGGTATATGTGGGTGTTCATTTCCCAATTGATGTGATTGCGGGCGGGGCTATCGGTGCTCTAATAGGCTTAGGTTTTGGGTATTTATTTCATCACTTTTTTGCTAAAGAATTATGGAAATCTGGAAAGTAGTTTTACTGTTTAGTAGTGCATTATTAGGTGGCCTAACTGTTTTCTTATCCAAGAAAATCAGCGCCAATGGGCTCAAGCTTATTTTATCGTTTAGTGGGGCATATTTATTTGCAATTACCGTGTTGCATCTAATTCCGGAGGTATATATAGGCGGTGCAGCTAGTATTGGTTTGTATATTTTAGGTGGATTTGTGTTTCAGATTATTTTGGAGCAGTTTTCCGAAGGTATTGAACACGGGCATATTCACGTGCATGCACATGCGCAAAAGGCTTTTCCCTTAGGAGTGATGTTGAGTTTGTGTATTCACGCCTTTTTTGAAGGTATCCCTTTGGTGAGTGGTGGAGGAAATGAATTAGTGTTTGGAATAGCTTTACACCATTTACCGGCGGCTTTTGCCTTGGGTACGGTGCTGTTACACCATAAAATATCGGGTTATCGCTTATTGGCTTATTTAATTCTATTTGCCTTTATGTCGCCATTGGGTTATTTGGTAGGAGCCCAAGCCCAAGCAGGGAGTATTAGTGCATGGATACGTCCCATTATGGCAGTGGTTATTGGTATGTTTTTACATATTTCAACCACTATTCTATTCGAATCGAGTGTAGATCACCGATTTAATTTGAAGAAAATGGTGGCTGTGCTGCTAGGTTTAGCCGGAGCTGTGGTAGGTTTTGCGCTTAGCCTCTAAATTTATCTAGCAAGTCACATAGTTGTGCGGCTTCTTCGGGACTGAGATTCTGCTTCAATACATCGTCCATATCCATATCTACATCTAATTCTTTTAGAATGGCTAAGCCTTCTTTAGTAATTAGAATATCTACGGCTCTACGGTCTTTTTCATTCGCCGATCGGCTTAATAAGCCTTTTTTGTGTAAACGTTCTACAATTCTAGAAGCGTCAGACATTTTATCTAACATGCGTTCACGTAAGAGGTTTACGGTTGCCGGATTTGGAAATTGACCTCTTAGAATCCGCAGGATATTGTATTGCTGTAGGGTAATATCTCGATCATCTAAACGCTGTTTCAATAAATTGGTAATCCAGCCATAGGTATACAATACATCTACAATAGCTTTGTGGTAACTACTGTTAAACTTGCTGGATGATATTTCGTCTTCTAGTCTCATAATGTTATGCAATTTTAATAAAAAAATTAATTAAAAAGATAATTTAATAAATTTTTTAGAAAGTTATAGGTGATTTCAACTTGTTTTTCCCACTATACTTTACCTTTTATAAAGCTTTAATAGGTAATTTCCCTTTAAAGTGAGTTTTTAAATGTGACCCATCGCCATGAACCGTCCATACTTCGCTAGGTTTAACTCGATCAATCATTGTTAGAATATCATTCCAATCTACGTGGTCGGATATAAGTAATTGCAAATCGTTCTGGTTTTGCAAGTTTTTCCAGCCCGATGCAAATGCTTTGTATACATTGGTGGCTCTAGCATAACTCCTAAAGGTAAGAGGGGGTACTAAGTATACATAGTTTTTCTCTGCCTCTTTCATTATTTTTCGGGTATACAGCTGGTATTTCCCTAAGTTAATGTTCCATTTTTCGTGCAGCTGGTGAATGGGGGCTATTTGAAAATGGATGGCCACTTTACGATTAGGACAATGATCGTTTATTAAACGGGTTAATCGTTGGGCCTTTCCTAAGGAGTAGGTACCTAGTAGTACGTTTTCTGAATGTTCGTTTAGTTTTTTTATTTCGGCAACCGGGTCGGGGTGTTGCGTTTCGGGGTGAGCAAAGGTAGTTTCGGTAATTAATACATCGGCTTCTATAAAAGTGATAGGTGCGCAGGTGGCATCTGCTTGCAATTTGTAATCGCCGGTATAGAGGTAGCGCACATTCTTATACTCGAGTAAAATTTGCGCAGAGCCCAAAATATGCCCTGCGGAGTAGAATGAAATAGCTACGCCATTGAGTTCAAAGGTTTCGCCATAATTTTTTAGCGTAAAAGTTTCTCCTGCCGATTTTTTATAGCGAAGTCGCATAATATCGGCTGTTTCTGGGGTGCACCACACGTGTTTATTGTCTCTGCAAGCGTGGTCGCCGTGGGCATGAGAAATAAGGGCTTGGTCTACTGCGCTGCTGGGGTCTAAGTAAAATGATCCGTATGGGCAATATAAACCTTGGTGCGTGCGAATAATAAAATCGTCTACTATCATAAATTACGGCTTGCTTCTAAGAACTGGGAGTGTAGCGCTAAAATTTGGGGAATTAGTAGGTGTTCCTCATCGTTTAAAAGCAAGTAATTGGCCAATTTGGCTTTTTCCCCTTCGGGCAATTGGTTTGCTATTCGTGCCCTAATTTGCCCTTCACTGCTTTTATCTCTACTTAGTAAACGTTGTATTCTCAATTCTATTGGCGATTCTACTAAGATAGTGTAGTCACATTCTCTATAGGATTCGCTTTCTATGAGTAGGGCGGCCTCCTTTAGTACATAGGGTGTGTGTTGTTGGCTGCACCATTTCTTAAAATCGGCCAGAACCGCTGGATGAACGAGCGTATTTAGTTGCTTTAGCGCTTTTTTATCATTAAATACGATATTGGACAGGTACGTCCGGTCTAAAGATCCTTCATTGTTAAAAGTATTGGGGCCAAAGGCCGCTATTAATTCTTGCTTTAGGGTTTTGTTGGTAACCATAAGACTTTTTGCCGCTTCATCTGCATTATAAACGGGTATGCCTATTAGTGCAAAAATTTCACAAATAGTGCTTTTACCTGTTCCTATTCCACCGGTTATTCCAATTTTTAGCATTAGGGATATATGAGTAAATCAACGGTTTGGGGTTCGGTTCTAATGAAACGCACAAAATGGGGTATTTTGCCAAATTTTATGGGCAGAGTACCTTTTTTCTGAGGATCCCAATTCGTGAGATCTATGTATGCTTCAAAATCCGTAGCACTAATTTTTTCATAATTAGTTAAGGCTACCAATATATGGGCTTGTACTTTTGCTGGTAATAGTGCTAGCTGTAACTGTGCTGTATTGTTTTTTATGCGAATGGGTAAGGTGAGTTCTTTTTCGGTAAAACTACTTACCGGAACAGTTGCCAATACTTGTTTAGGATACATGCCCACATCGGTATACTTGTTTTCTAAGTTCACCCATTGTTTAATAGAAGTGTTTACGTCTTTTTGCTCGAGTACTTCGGTATATATGGCCTTTATTTCGTTCAGTTTTTCTGCAGATCCGCTTAGGGTTACTCTGTTAGGCTGAAGCCTAATGGTGTCGCATAAACCATAAAAATGCTCGAAATTTAGTATATGGCGTAATAAAACGGGCACTACTTTGGTGCCTACATTTTTTGTTGCAAATGTAATTTTGTTGGGCCATATAGATAGAATACGCAGCTTCTCACCCAATTGCTTGTTTAAACTATCTAATTGGCTATCTAGCTTAATATCAGCTTGTACGGTACTTATCTTTAGTTTTAACGCCGGTATAGGTTTTAATCCGTGGAAGATGTACTCCCAGCCAGAACCCAATACTTTTACGCTAAACGTATCGGTTCGATTGCTCGTGGTAGAAATTGAATTGGTAAATTGTATGGTAATGTTGCTCTGGTAGGCATAGGGCCTAGACAAGGAAAAAAACACCCATAAGCACAATGCTACAAGCAAAGAGCTTAAGAAAAGATTTACTTTTCTTTTTTGGACTTTGTTTATCTGATACCAGGGCATGCTCAAAAGTAAGAAACATATTTGGACCCCGAAACTGGGGCATTAAAAAAGCCGTTCTGTTAATAGAACGGCTTTTTTAGTAGATTGTAGCGTGCGATTATTTAGTAATTGCTTTTGAGGCATCTAAAGAAACGGCCGATTTGTCGAAACGGATTTTGGTGCCACCTTCTACTTCTAATACAAAAGTGGTATCGTTCATGTCAACAATTTTACCGTGAATACCTGCAGTAGTAATAACTTTATCACCTTTTTTAAGTTCTTCAACGAATTTTTTGTGATCTTTTGCCTTTTTAACTTGTGGTCTAATCATAAAGAAATAGAATACCACAATAATTAATACGATAGGTAAGAATTGCATAATTGGGTTAGCCGCAGCTGCTTGTAATAAAATAGAGTTTAACATCATTTTTAATTGTTTTTAGGTTTTACATTACCCACTAAGTGTAACTCTTCGTTGCCCTTGAAGGTATTGGTTGTTAATGTAATGGTTTTGTTTTGCATGCCCGATTTCCCGGTGCTATTAAACACCACGTGAATAATTCCGGTTTTCCCAGGAGCAAGTGGTTCTTTTGGGTATTCGGGTACGGTGCAGCCACAGGTAGCGGCAGCACTGCTAATTATTAAAGCTGACTTTCCGGTATTGGTAAAGAAAAAATCGTACACCACTTTATCGCCTTCGGTTATTTGGCCAAAATCGTGCGATTCTTTCGCAAGGTCATAATAGGTGCGGTGGCTTTATTTACCTTTGTTTTGTTAGATTCGGTGCTAGTTGTAGTACAAGCACTAGCCAATACTGCAAAAAATAGGAAAAATGTGAGCTGTTTCATGCTTTAATTTAATAAGCCTCGGCCAACTTTTAGTACTTGTTTATTCTTCTTTAAATCTGCCAAAATTTTATCTAAAATACCGTTTATAAACGAATTACTTTTAGGTGTGCTGTAATCTTTAGAAATTTCTATGTACTCGTTTATGGTCACTTTTACCGGAATTTCTTTAAAGTGCACCAATTCGGTAATAGCCATTTGCATTAACAATACATCCATTAAG
>JBJTNJ010000122.1:0-16507 GCA_046074005.1 Sphingobacteriaceae bacterium | reverse complement strand
CGAAATAGCTGTTTCGGGCCAAATAAAATACTCGGTATTTACTTGCCCTACACTATCTGACAACTGAATAAGTTGCTGGATTTGCACTGAACTAGGGATACCACCGTATTTAGCATAGGGATCTACATTGGGTTGCACCACCACCACATTGGCCGGATTTATTTTCTCCGTGTATCTTGCATAAACACTGAGCGAAAACACCGCTGGCACTCCTACCCAAACAAGGCCAACGAGTCCTATTTTCATGTTTTTTTGACGAAGGGCTTCAAAAACCAACACATTGGCTAAGAGCACCCATAGGGTTCCGCCATACACGCCGGTATATTCATACCACTGCACCAATTGGTGGGTTTGGGCAAAGCCATTCCCCAGATTCATCCACGGAAAAGCCAAATCCCAACTTTGATGCAGGTACTCATAACTTATCCAAAAACATAGGAGCGCCGCATAAGACCAGGCCCTATTTAATACCTGCGATACGGCATAATAGCCCCAAAAGGCTAGCGCCATTAATAGCGCTCCTAATCCAAAGGGAATAAGCGAAATAGCCAATGCAAGCGGTAGCGGCATGGCAGCATGCAAGGAATTAAATACCCAGTATATAGAAGCGGTGTTCCAAAGAGCGAAACTAAAAAAGCTAAGTCCGAAAATTGTACGGCCCTTTTTGGGCAAGTCACTAGTATTAATCGCTTCTACTGCAAAAAGCAGGGGCACAAATGCCACAAAAAGCAAAAAAGAAGTATAGGGCATTGGGGGCCAGGCAAGCCACAATAAAAAGGCAGTGCTAGAGGCTAAAAAGTATCTATTCTGGGTCAAGTGCATGGATTTATTTGCTTGATTTTCCTGCCACACAAATTACAAACTCTCCTTTGAGGGTATGGGTTTCGAAATGAGTTTTTATTTCGGGCAAAGTACCTCTTACGGTTTCTTCAAACACTTTACTGAGTTCACGAGAAACCGATGCTTGGCGATCTTCACCAAAATACTCGGCAAATTCGGCTAGGCTTTTTAATAATCGGTGTGGCGATTCGTAAAAAATTAGCGTACGCTCTTCCGAAAGCAAGCTTTTTAAACGGGTTTGGCGGCCTTTTTTTAGCGGCAAAAATCCTTCGAAACAAAAACGATCGTTAGGCAGGCCCGAAGCGACCAAAGCAGGTACAAAAGCGGTAGCACCCGGCAGACAAATTACCTGAATGTTGTTTTTGATGGCTTCGCGAACGAGCAAAAAACCCGGATCGGAAATGGCGGGAGTACCGGCATCGGAAATTAAGGCGATTTGTTGGCCCTGGGTTAGAAACTTAACAATTTCGGTGGTAGATTGGTGTTCGTTATGTTGGTGGTGCGAAAATACTTTTTTATCAACGCCAAAATGTTTAAGCAAGGGGGCACTGGTACGGGTATCTTCTGCTAAAATAAGATCTACCTCTTTTAGCAACCGTATGGCCCGGAGGGTCATGTCTTCTAAATTACCAATGGGGGTAGGTATCAGGTAAAGGGTACCGCTCATTTGTTTAACATTTACGTGTCACTAAGCAATAGAAACGCCAATTGTTCTTATCTTTGCTTAAATTTTATAAAGATGCTGCAAGTTACTTATATCCGCGAACATAAAGAGGAAGTTTTAAAAGGTTTGGCCGTGAAAAATTTCAAACAACCAGAATTGGTGGAAGAAGTTTTGAAATTAGACGAACAAAGACGCCAAACGCAAACACAATTAGATAGCCTTTTAGCGGAAGGGAATGCAGCAGCTAAGCAAATTGGCGACTTGATGCGCCAAGGCAAAAAAGACGAAGCTGAAGCGATTAAAGCACAAAGCTCGGGCTCGAAAGAGGCTCAAAAAAACTTATCAGATCAGTTGGAAGGCTTGGAGCAAGAGATTTTAAGCCATTTATTGGTGATCCCGAATTTGCCACACAGCTCGGTGCCTTTGGGTAAAACTCCCGAAGAAAACGAAACTGTTTTAGAAAATGGTAGCAAACCAACTCTGCCCGAAACAGCACTCCCGCACTGGGAATTAGCGGCAAAATACGATATTATTGATTTTGAATTGGGTAATAAAATTACCGGTGCCGGCTTTCCGGTATACAAAGGCAAAGGTGCTCGTTTGCAACGTGCACTCATCAATTTCTTTTTAGATGAAGCCGAAAAAGCTGGCTATAATGAAGTACAGCCTCCAATTTTGGTAAACGAGGCATCGGGCTTTGGCACCGGCCAACTACCCGATAAAGAAGGGCAAATGTACCACGTAGGTATGGATAATTTGTACCTCATTCCAACTGCCGAGGTGCCTATTACCAATTTGTACCGCGACGTAATTTTAAAGGAAGAAGAATTACCCGTTAAAAACTGTGGCTACACTCCTTGTTTCCGCAGAGAAGCCGGTTCTTATGGTGCTCACGTTCGCGGCTTAAACCGTTTACACCAATTTGATAAAGTAGAAATTGTACAAGTAGCCCACCCAGAAGCCTCTTATGCCATTTTAGAAGATATGAGCAGCTACGTACAAAGCCTCTTACAGAAACTAGAATTACCGTATCGGGTACTGCGTTTATGCGGTGGCGATATGAGTTTTGCATCTGCCCTTACCTACGATATGGAGGTTTGGTGCGCTGCACAAGCCCGCTGGTTAGAAGTTTCTTCGGTTTCTAACTTCGAAACCTTCCAAGCTAACCGCTTAAAACTGCGCTTTAAAGGCAAAGAAGGTAAAACACAAATAGCACATACCCTTAACGGAAGTGCCTTGGCATTGCCTCGTATTGTGGCTTCTTTACTAGAAAACAATCAGACGGAGCAAGGCATACGCATACCAAAAGTATTGGTGCCTTATACCGGTTTCGAGTGGATTAACTAAGTCTATTTTAGTTCAAAAACGGCCCTAATTTGGGCATTCAGTTTGATTTTCTTGAAGTCGATATCGGGTAGCACATCTCCACCTACGGCATCGGTTTTCATAAGCATTGCTGTACGGTAAACTGGCTGTGAATAGCCTTCGTTGTTTTGTTCGTTAATCTCTATAGCCATGCCCACTTTTTCGCCAATAGCCTCAGCCAAATACACCGCCTTATCACGAGCAGACTTTATGGCCTGTATTTTCAGCTCTTTTTTAACCGATTCGAGTTTGGAATAATCGTAGCTATCCACAGCACTGTATTGTACCCCCTTGGCCTCTACACCGGCAAGCAATTGGTTCCATTTGCTTAAGTCAGACACCTTAATGCGGTACTGTTTACTAGCCAAATAATCGGGACTTTTACGATCCCACGTAAAATTATATGATGCAATGTCGTTTACCATGAAGTTTTCTTTCGGAATGCCTGCTTTTAAAACGGCAGTTTGCAAGGCACGCTCTAGGGCTTCAATTCCTACTTTTTTCTTCCCATCCATATATTCTTTTAGCGAAATACTGATATAAATAATATCGGGTGTTAGCTCTGTTTCGGCGGTGCCCATAACTTCTATTTTTCTGCGAAGATCTACCTGCTGTGCGTACATGGTTAGAGAGACTACCACTAGCAATGTCATTAAAAGTACTTTTTTCATAAGCTTGTTCTTTAAATTCACCTTCAATTTAGCAAATTAATAGGCTATTCCTAAATTAGTAAGCAACGATAAACAGATTTGAACGCAAATTCGGTTCAGATTGTTATTTTTATAAAAACAAAAGTCACTCAACCCCTTTTATGAAAAAATTACTGTTCACCCTTTTATGTTCGGCCAGCCTAGTGGGCTTGGCGCAAGCACAAAAAACCGATGCAGCCGCTCCATCGAATAGAATAAACCTAAAAAAAGATTCTTCCGTTACCGTTTTTAATGAAATTAGCATTAAAGGCCAACGAGTACCTTACAAAGCCATTGCCGGCACGGCACCTGTAAACGATGCCGAAGGGCAAGCCATTGCGCACGTATTTTATACCTATTACGAACGTACCGATATTCGCGATAAATCTACCCGACCTTTGGTTATTTCGTTTAATGGCGGCCCCGGAACGCCCTCTGTGTGGATGGAAATTGGCTATACCGGACCACGAATTCTGAACGTAGATGACGAAGGTTACCCGGTACAACCGTATGGCATGCACGATAATCCACACTCTATTTTAGACGTAGCCGATATTGTGTACATCGATCCGGTAAATACCGGCTTTTCACGTGCCCTCATTAAAGAAGGAGCTCCTGCGAAATTTTTTGGCGTAAACGCCGATATTAAATATTTGGCGGCCTGGATTAATAGCTTTGTGAGCAAATACAAGCGTTGGGCATCGCCTAAATTCCTTATTGGCGAAAGCTATGGAACTACCCGAGTTTCGGGCTTGGCTTTGGAGCTGCAAGATGCGCAATGGATGTATTTAAATGGCGTGGTACTGGTATCTCCTACCGATTTAGGTATTAAGAGAGAAGGCCCTGTAGAAACTGCCCTATATGTGCCTTATTTCTCTGCAACCGCTTGGTACCACAAAGCCTTAGCTGCAGATTTACAGAAAAAAGATTTAAGCGATTATTTACCCGAAGTGGAGAAATTCACTATTGATGAGTTATTGCCTGCTATAACCAAAGGCGGCTCTTTAGATCCAGTTAAGCGGAAAGAACTTGCGGCTAAATACGCTCGTTATACCGGCCTCTCAGAACAAACTATTTTAGATCATAATTTTGAGATTTCTACCAATTTTTTCTGGAAAGAATTACTCAGAGATCGTGGTTTTACCATTGGTCGCTTAGATTCTAGATACTTGGGGATTGACCGCCAAAATGCAGGCGACAGCCCAGATTACAATGCCGAATTAAGTTCATGGGAACATTCCTTCATGCCAGCCATGAATATTTATTTAAGAGATGAATTAAATTACAAAACAGACCTCAGCTACTTCTTATTTGGCCCAGTACACCCATGGGACAGAACTCAAGATAATACGGGCTATAATTTAGGAAAAGCCATGGCAGAAAATCCGTACTTACACCTTATGGTACAATCGGGCTATTATGACGGTGCTTGTGATTATTTTAATGCGAAATACAATTTATGGCAAATAGATCCAAGTGGCAAAATGAAAGACCGTATTAGCTGGGAGGGCTACCGCAGTGGCCACATGATGTATCTGCGTAAAGAAGATTTGGCAACTGCCAACGAGAGCTTGCGTATCTTCATTAAAAATGCCGTTCCTAAAGCGGGCACTCCGGCAAAATATCAAGAACAAAAATAAGTGAGGCTTGCTTCACAAAAAAGACCTCCTGAAGTTCAGGAGGTCTTTTTTTATTCTTCGATCATTTCGCTCTGCGGATGACTTTCTTCAACGGGCTTTTCTTTGAAATAACGCTTTTGATAAAGCAGAATACCAATAACCCCTACGCTAATAGCGGCATCGGCTAGGTTAAATACCGGTTGAAAAAACACAAAGGGTTGATTTGCCCAAAATGGAAACCAAGAAGGGAAATGCGTTTCTATTAAAGGAAAATACAGCATATCTACCACCTTGCCATGAAACAAACCAGCATAGCCACCTGCTTGTGGGAGAAGCTGTGCTTTAACGAAATAATTACTTTCGCTAAAAATTTTGCCATAAAATGCCGAGTCGATAATATTACCCAAGGCTCCCGCAAAAATTAAAGATACATTCGCAATTAAGCCTCGGTGGTATTTATGTTTAATTAAATACACCAAGCCATAGCCAATACCACTTACGGCCAAAATACGGATTAAGGATAAAGCTAATTTACCAGTTTCTCCACCCAGCTCTACGCCAAAAGCCATCCCATTATTTTCGGTAAAATGGATAATAAACCATTTACCAAGCACGTGAAATTCTTGGCCAAGACTCATGTTTAGCTTAATCCAAAACTTCAAGAGTTGATCTGCAAGCAATACCAATATGATAATTGCCAATGGTTTTGTATAGCCTTTCATTTAGTTTTGTTTTGTTTTAGCTTCCATGCTTAAGGTGGCGTGTGGCACTGCCATTAAACGCTCTTTCTGGATAAGCTTACCGGTTTCTCGGCATAAGCCATAGGTTTTATTTTCTATACGAACCAGGGCTGCCTCTAAATTGTCAATAAACTTTTTCTGACGGGCAGCGAACAAATTGGTTTGCTCTTTTTCTAAAGTAGCAGAACCATCTTCCAAGGTTTTATAGGTGCCAGCAGTATCGTCGGTACCATTGGCATTGGGGTTACTTAGTGATTGTGTAAGTGCGCTTAATTCTTCGCGGGCAATTCTAATTTTCTCTAAAATAAGTTCTTTAAATTCTTGCAACTCTGTATCAGAGTAGCGGGTCTTTTCGTTTTTATCCATCTTACGCTTTAGTTATCGAAACAAATAATTTAACATCATCAATTTCAAAGGTTTCAGTACTGGTCAAATTGGCTTCCAACACAAGAGTGTCGGCCAAAATTTCGGCACAAATATAGGTTAAATTATTTTTCACAGCAGGGCTAATAGCCTGATCGTCAGAAAGTCGAACTTTAATGCGGTCGGTTACCAAGAAGTCTTGTTCTTTACGTACATTCTGAATTCTATTAATTAATTCTCTGGCAATGCCCTCTTGTTTTAATTCTTCTGTTAGGTTAATGTCTAGGGCAACCGTCAAGGCACCCAAACTGGCTACTTGCCATCCTGGAACGTCTTCAGCGAATAATTCCACATCGCTTAGTTCTACTACAAATGCTGTATTAGGGATGGCAAATTTGCCTTCTTTTTCGAAGCCTGCAATTTCTTCCTGCGATAAATTGCTAAGCACAGCAGCCACGTCTTTCATGGCTTGCCCTACTTTAGGTCCTAATGTTTTAAAATTTGGTTTTACCTTTTTACTAATAAAACCTGCCGTATCGGTAATAAACTCAATGTTTTTAATATTGGTTTCTGAGAGAATGAGTTCTTTTACTTGCTCCACCTGGTTTTGGAAACCTTTATTAATAACCGGAAGTAATATTTTACTTAAAGGTTGGCGCACATTGATGCTTACCTTTTTCCGCAAAGACAAGGTTAGAGAAGAGATGTTTTGAGCTAAGCCCATACGCTCTTCTAAGGCTACATCAACCAAATTGGCTTGATAAACCGGGAAGTCTGATAAATGCACCGAGTCTACGCTTTCTTTCGCACTTACTGCATTTAAGTCTAAGAAAAGTCTATCTGCATAAAATGGCGCAATAGGCGACATTAATTTTGAAATAGTACTTAGGCAGGTATATAAAGTTTGGTAAGCGGAAATTTTATCTTCGGTATACTCTCCTTTCCAGAAACGACGACGGCATAAGCGTACATACCAATTACTCAAATGCTCATCTACAAAGCTTTGAATAGCACGGGCTGCCTTGGTCGGCTCGAAATCTTCGTAGTAGCCATCAACTTCTTTAATTAATGAATTTAACAAAGAAAAAATCCAACGGTCAATCTCCGGTCGCAACTGAATATCCATCTCCGGCTCTTTGTAGCTAAAACGATCAATATTGGCATATAGTGCAAAGAAGGAATAGGTATTGTATAAGGTGCCAAAAAACTTCCGACGCACTTCGTCTAAGCCTTCTAGGTTAAATTTCAAGTTATCCCAAGGCGATGCATTGCTAATCATGTACCAGCGTGAAGCGTCGGCGCTATAGGTTTCTATGGTTTCGAAGGGATCAACGGCATTGCCTAAGCGTTTAGACATTTTATTGCCATTTTTATCTAATACCAATCCATTTGATACCACATTCTTAAAGGCCACGCTATCGTTTAACATCACGGCAATGGCATGCAGGGTAAAGAACCAGCCCCGTGTTTGGTCAACCCCTTCGGCAATAAAATCGGCCGGATAGGCTTGGGCAAATTCTTCTTTATTTTCAAAAGGATAGTGCCATTGGGCATAAGGCATGGCCCCCGAATCGAACCACACATCGATGAGGTCGGTTTCGCGGAATAATGCTTTGCCACTAGCCGACACCAATACCACTTCGTCTACATAGGGGCGGTGCATATCGGCAGTGCCGTCTTCTAAGGCCTTTAAGTAGCTTTGCATGGTGGCTTTTTGCTCGGCATTTGTAACAGAAGAGGCAATGCTTTCTTGCATCTTGCTTTTTAGCTCTTCTACCGACCCAATGCAAATTTCTTCGCTGCCGTCTTCGCTACGCCAAATAGGCAATGGCGTTCCCCAATAGCGTGACCGTGATAAATTCCAGTCTACGAGATTTTCTAACCAATTACCAAATCGTCCGGTTCCGGTAGCTTCTGGCTTCCAATTAATGGTTTTATTTAGTTCTACCATACGGTCTTTTACGGCCGTGGTTTTAATAAACCAACTATCTAGGGGATAATATAGTACCGGCTTATCGGTGCGCCAGCAGTGTGGGTAGCTGTGTTCGTATTTTTCTACCTTAAAGGCTTTATTTTCTTCTTTTAGTTTGATGGCAATTTGCACATCTACCGGTCTAAAATCAGGGTTTTTGCGTTCTTCATCGCTATAAAACTCTTCTTTTACATATTGGCCGGCAAAGTCGCTTACTTGGGCTACAAATTTTCCTTGCTTGTTAACCAATGGAGCTTCGTTGCCATTTTCGTCAAGTACCATCACCGAAGGCACATCATTTTCTTTACAGGCTCTAAAGTCATCGGCACCAAATACAGAGGCGGTGTGTACTACGCCGGTACCATCTTCGGTGGTTACAAAATCGGCAGGTATTACCCGGAAAGCTTTTTCTTCTAGTGCGGCGTTTGTTACATAGGGCATTAATTGATGGTAGCGAATGCCTACTAGTTCTTTACCGGTAAAGCTTGCAGCAATGCGCCATGGAAGCACTTTATCACCGGGTTTTACGGCAGTAAAATCGCTATTTTCTGCTTCAGCTTTAAAATATTTTGGCACCAAGTCTTTGGCCAATACCACACTTACGGGGGCAAAGGTGTACGGATTGATGGTGTTTACTTTTACATAGGTAATTTTTTCTCCTACGGCCAGGGCACAGTTCGATGGTAGGGTCCATGGAGTGGTGGTCCAAGCCAGAATTACGGTATCTTCCTGCTCGTTAGCGAATAAGCTAGCCAATAAGGGATGGTTTTGCTCTCTTTTTGGGCGGAATTGCGCCACAATAGAGGTATCCTTAATCATTTTATAGGTACCTGGCTGGTTTAATTCGTGCGAACTTAAGCCAGTACCCGCTGCCGGAGAATAAGGTTGTACGGTATAGCCTTTATACAATAGGCCTTTTTTATGAAATTCTTTTAAAATCCACCAAAGAGATTCGATATAGTTGTTCTCGTAGGTAATGTATGGGTTTTCTAAATCGACCCAATAGCCCATTTTTTCGGTTAAATCGTTCCACACATCGGTGTATTTCATTACCTCTTTGCGGCAAGCGGCATTGTAGTCGGCTACAGAAATTTTCTTTCCAATATCGTCTTTGGTAATGCCTAAGGTTTTTTCTACGGCTAATTCTATTGGCAGGCCATGGGTATCCCAACCGCCTTTGCGTTTTACTTGATAGCCTTTTAGGGTTTTATAACGGCAAAAAATATCTTTAATGGAACGGGCCATTACGTGGTGTATGCCAGGCATTCCATTGGCCGATGGTGGGCCCTCGTAAAAGGTATAGGGTTTAGATGCCGGTCGGTTTTGAATGCTTTTTTCAAAAATCTGACGGCTTTTCCAATACTCCAGAATCTCTTTTCCGGTTTGCGATAAATTGAGTTGTTTATATTCTTTGTACATCAGCGCTTTACTCTCCACGTTAAGCCTGCAAAGTTAGAAAAAAGCAGTTGAAAAATAGGACATAATACGCATAGCCATTTTTGAGTTATTAGTGTATATTTTTAAACACCAAAAACATGAAAGATAATCCCGTAAAAAAGTTTTTTAGATGCCGCTATGTGTGCATGGGCATTGCCTTGCTGGCCTTTGGGGCATCGTTATTTGCTATAGGCTACCGCATTCAAACAGAAAAAGGCCCAAACTACGGATGGATAGCTGTTTTAGGGGTATTGTGCATGGGCTTTGGCTGCCTATGTTTTTTGCTGAGTTTAACTCGAAAAGAGCAACATCAGCATAAATTACTTGACCGAAAAAAGAACCAACATAAGAGCAAACACAACTACTAGCTCAGCTCTTCGGGTTCTAATGCTACCAAACCTTCTTTCATTTTTTCTTTTTGTTTGCGTTTCTCGAGGCTTAATAAGAGCGCCGGTAACAGGGTAAGGTTAGAAATTAAGGCTACCAAGAGGGTAATAGAAAGCAATAAGCCTAGGGCAACCGTACCCCCAAAGGTAGAGGCGGTAAAAATCCCAAATCCGAAGAATAAAATTAAGGCTACATAAATCATACTTAAACCCGTTTCTTTAATGGTGTCGCTTACAATTTGAGAGATGGTCCAATTGGTGGTACGTAGTTCTTGGCGGTAGCGGGTTAAGAAGTAAATGGTTTGATCGGAGGCAATACCAAAGGCTATACTAAAGATGAGGATGGTGGATGGTTTTAGTGGAATGCCTGCAACGCCCATAATGCCTGCCGTAATGATTAGTGGAACGATGTTTGGGATGAGCGAAATGAGAATCATGCGGAAGCCTCTGAATAAGCCCCACATTAAAATGGCTATGAGTAAGATGGCAAGTAGTAAACTATCGCGGAGGTTTTTTACCAAGTAATTGGTGCCTTTGATAAAGATGATGCTGGAGCCAGTTAGTTCTACGTGGTAGCGTTTGGGGTTAAAAATTGAATCTATTTGGGGCTCTATTTCATTGATTAGTTTGTTCATTTTATCGGAACCTACATCGGCCATTTGGAAGCTCAGACGGGTAACTTGGCGATTACTGTCTAAGAAGTTTTTTACCAAATTACTATTGCCATTGCCCGAATTTGCGGCATAGCTTAAAATGAAGTTCTTTTCTAGTTCATTTGGGAGGCGGTAAAAGGTGGTATCGCCGCCATAGAATGCTTGCGATGAGAATTTTAATACTTCTACTAAGGATACCGCTCTAGAGAATTCGGGGTGTGCGGAGATTAGGTCTTGCAATCGGTTCATTTTATTAATTACCGATAGGTTCATGATGCCGTTTTTACGACGGGTATCTACGCTTATTTCGAGAGGAAGGATGCCTTTAAAGTTTTGGGCAAAGAAGCCCATATCTTTATATACTGCATCTTTTTTAGGCAAATCGTCTACCACATACCCATTTATTTTAATGTGGGATATTCCTATAAAAGAAACGACTAATACCAAAAGCGTAGCCACATAAATAAGGTTACGTTTTTGATGTGCCAAGCGGTCAAGAAAAGCCAATAACTTGGCTGTTTTAGGGCTGCTTAAATGGCTAGTGTGTTTGGTATGTGGAGGAGGTAAAAAACTAAAAATAATGGGAATAAAAATGAGCGAAATAGCCCAAGTAACCATTACGCTAATGGAGGCTACACTGCCAAATTGCATAAGCAATTCGCTATTGGTAAAGTAGAGTACGCCAAAGCCTATGGCGGTGGTTAGGTTGGCAATAAAGGTGGTTATGCCTACTCGGGTGATTACTCGTTGCAGGGCTTTTGTTTTATCGGCTTCGAGGGCACTGCATTTGTGGTATTTGTTTATGAGTAAAATGCTGTTGGGTATGCCTATTACTACAATGAGTGGGGGTATAAGCCCCGTGAGCAGGGTAATGTCGTAGCCGAAGAGCACAAGGGTGCCGAGGCTCCATACTACGCCTACTATAACTACTACTACCGGATAAAATACGGCGGCAAAGGAGCGGAAAAAGAGGTATAGGATAATGGCGCCTATGCCAATGGATAGGCCTAGAAAGAGGGCAAACTCTTCCGATATTTTTTTAGAGATTACCGTGCGGATATACGGCAGGCCCGAATAATGCAGTACTACTGCATGCTTGCTGCCAAGCTGCTGGGTTTTATCGAGTATGGATTGGATAACGCCAATACGTTTTGCGGAGTTTAGTACCGAGTCGGCAAAGGTGATGGCTAATACGGTGGCTTTGGTGTGCGGGTTGTAAATAAGATCTTTATAAAAAGGCAGTTGATCTAGTTGCTGTTTTAGGCTATCGAGTTGGTGTTGGTTGGCTACCGGACCGGCTGCTAGGGGTTTGGCGGTAAATTTTTGCTGTAGGGTGTCTTTTTCTAAAACGGCTAGTTGACCAATGGAGAGTACTTGTTTTATGCCCTCTATTTTTTTTACTTCGGTACTTAGGTGTAGCCAATCGTTAAACAAGCCGGGGCTAAACAGACTGTCTGATTGTATACCTACGACCATTACGCTACCATCTTCGCCAAAGGTTTTTTTGAAACTGTTGTAGTCTATATAGGCAGAATCGGTTAAGGGCAATACTTTGCCTGCATTGAAGGATAAACGAACTTTTGATGCTTGCCAGGCCATAAAGGCGGTGCTTGCCACTACTAAAACGAGTAAGGTTATGCGGTTAGCTAGTATGGTTTGGGCAAGTTTTTTCCACATAAAAGGATGTATTGGCAGGTGTTTGTAGGCGTAAAACTACAAATTTTCCTAAATTGGTGGCTCAGAATTTTGCCAGATGCTCCATAAAACCCGAGGGATTGTTTTTAAGTGTACGAATTATTCGGAGAGTAGTGTAATTGTGCAGGTGTTTACCGAAAAGTTTGGCATTCAGTCTTATTTAATAAACGGGGTAAAGAAAGCGAAGGCGAAAATTAGTTTAAATATGTTGCAGCCGCTGCACTTATTGGATATGGTGGTGTATGCAAAAGCCACCACGCAAATTCAACGAGTGGCGGAGATTCGGCAAACGCCCTTGTTGCTACATATTCCGTATGATATTGTTAAGAGTAGCTTGGCCTTGTTTTTAAACGAGGTAATTTATAAATCGGTGCGGCAACAGGGGCAAGACGAACATTTGTTTGAGTTTATTTTTCATGCTATTGAACTGCTGGATGGGCTGGAAGAGGGCTTGGCCAATTTCCATTTGTATTTCTTACTACGTTTGACTCGTTTTCTAGGATTTTTCCCAGATAAAAAGGCTTATGGACCTCAGGCGTATTTCGATTTACAGAGTGGCTGTTATAGCTCCTACCCTCCTCCGCATGGTTTTGTAATTGCGCCCGACTTGTGTGTGCATTGGCAGGTGCTTATTGAGAGTGAGTTTGAGGCCTTGGGACAGCTACAGTTACGGGCGACTGAGCGCCGTATGTTGCTAGATCATTTGCTGGATTATTACCGCCTGCATGTTGATCATTTTGGGGAACTGAAATCGCAGGCGGTGTTGGCGGAGCTTTTTGCTTAGTTATACTTCGTGAATAAAATAGGTGCTATCGAATCGGATACGGGGACCATATACGCCTCCGGGGGCTCTTTTTCCGGCACTAATGACCATGCAGATTTCTGCTTGGCTAGGTAAGTCTAATAGTTTCTTTACCCGAACGCCGTCCATTCCTTCCATGGGGCAAGAGTCGTAGCCGGCTGCTCGTAGTGATAGCATGAGGTTTTGGCAGGCTAGGGCGGTTGTTTTTTGGGCCCATAGTTCTAGTTCTAGGCTGGTGGTGGGTACTCGGGGGGTTACTTGGGTGAGTCCTTTTACCCAGATTAAGCCTTTTTTAAAGAAACCAAACAGGTTTAGAAAGCCTAGCTTATAGGCTAATGGGGTAATGTCTTTATAATACTGATAGCCGGAACCTTGCTCTCCGTTTTGGGTGAGTAATTCTAACATTCGTTGGCGGTTTATTTTCCAATAGTCGGGCCGGGCTACGGCTACAATTAGCTCGGGGGCGGTACGTGCCGCTGGTTGCGATAGGCATAGTTTCACCAATTCGGCTTTCTTTTGGCCAGAGCGTACCCAGAAAAATTCCCAAGGCTGTAAGTTAGAGGAGTTGGGTGCTAAGAGAGTTAATTCTAAGCATTCCCGCATGATGGCTTCGGGAATGGGTGTGGGTTGGTATACGCGAATGCTACGGCGGCTGTGCACTACGGTTTTGAAGGCTTCAAAATCGGTTTTGGCGGCTGGTTCTTCGTAGTCTAATTTGGGTACTCTGGAAAAGATATCGGCTTTGGCCATGGGGTGTGTGTTGGTTTGGTATAAAACTATGTTTTTTTGATGATATTTAATTTGTTTATTTTAGGTGCCTATGGAATTGATGCGTACTAAAGGTGATGTGTTTGCCGAGGTTAAAGCGGAGTTAGTTGAGCAGGGTTTTAGGATTGTTGAGGAGGATGCGAAACGTCCTTGGGGTGGTTTTTTTGTGCTTGATGAGGGGCAGGCTCAGGCTTTTGCCAACCGGTATTTTGATGGCTTGGATGTGCATGGTTTAAAAATTTCAGGGAAATTGAGTCCGAAGATTTTGTTGGTGGCGCCGGGTACACGTTTATCGTGGCAGTACCACCACCGCCGTGCGGAGATTTGGCGTTTGGTGAAGGGGCTTGCTGGGGTGTGTAGGAGTTTTACGGATGTGGAGGGCCCGGTTAAGGCTTTGACTGTGGGTGAATTTATTACCTTGAAACAGGGGGAGCGCCATCGTTTGGTGGGGCTTGATGCTTGGGGTGTGGTGGCGGAGATTTGGCAGCATACGGATGTATTGCGGCCTTCGGATGAGGATGATATTGTGCGGGTGCAGGATGATTTTGGGCGGTAAGAGTTTCACCTTCCGCTGCTAGGGCCGAGTCTTTGGACTGGCTGTTTTGGATACATTGAATAATACTTCTAGAATTTGGTGATTCAATTAAGTTAAAATTACGTGATTTGTGTGAGTTCACTTATCTTCACTCAATAACTCTTGGTTATACACAAATACTACTACTATCTTTCCTGCATATGTTATTTTATTTATGCAAAGATGTCTCCGTTTTAGCTTGATAGCTGTTCTACTCTCAAATAGTATTTTTGCACAAGTGCGCTATTTTGAATGGATTGACCCTGCAACTACCCTCAGAGTAAAATTAGAACCCGATACCCATGAACTTTGGAAAGAAGTAGAAGAGGGGCTTTGGATAAAAAGTAATTCAGTAAGCTTTGATGATAAAATTGTACAAGATTTGCCTGAAGATTATTCCGTACATTCGGCATTTTACACAGGCGATTCGGTAGTTACTTTTACCCTACATGGTATGAGTAATGTATACGCCTATAACATAAATACACAAACACTAGAGCGTTTAGATCGTTCATTTTACAAGGGCTATAATTTTAGTAGTACCGAGTTTATACGACAGGATACCTTGTATAGTTTTGGTGGCTATGGCTTTTGGCATTTTAACAATACCCAAACCTTTTTTGACAAGAAATACAAAGAATGGTTTTTGTATAAAAGTAAAAACAAAGGTCCCGAAACCATAAAAGGCGGCTTACAAGGATATGACACAGCAAAAGATGTTTTTTACAGTGGTTTGGGATTGGATGACCCTGCACTAATTGGTGGTAAAAAAGAAAATAGCCCTTCTTTTTATCAATTTAATTTTAAAACCAAAGAATGGGCCTATTTAGGAGAGATTAATAAAAAACTTCAGCTAGCAAACGTAGATTTAGGAATATATTGGAATGGGCGTTATTTTATAGGTTGGAGTACGAAAGAGTTGTACGTTATAGACCCTAGAGAAAATAAAATTTATAGTAATAAGACTATGGATTTACCTTTTGTTGTAGAAGGCAAATTTTACACCAAAGCAGATACCTTGATGTATTATTCTTCTAACGGCCGGACTATTTTAAAGTATGCCATCAAACAAATTATACAGCAGTCAGACGAATTGGGGCCTCTCTATAAAAAAGGTATGTCTGTGAATAACTACATGGGCTTAGGGTTTCTTTTACTTGGAGGTCTGGGTGCCTATATAAAAATACGGCGCAGTAAACGGAGAAAAAGTAGTTTCTTTACTGAGCAAGAAGAAAACTTACTAAGTGCATTTATCCGATTGGGTAGTTTAACTACACAAGATATTAATGATGTGCTAGGTAGCGCCTCTAAATCCTTGGACAATCAACGAAGAATACGCTCTATTACGATTAAACAAATTAACGAGAAGTTGTTTAAAGCGTATGGCATAAAAGAAGGGATTGAAAAACAAGCTAATGTGGAGGATAAGCGCTTAACCATTTACAATTTACAGGAGAGTTTGGCGGAGAGCTTAGAGAAAGATGGGCGGTTTGTATAAGCTTAAACTTGGTTGAAACAAAAAATCCCGGAATTTCTTCCGGGATTGGTGGGAGATACTGGGTTCGAACCAGTGACCCCCTGCTTGTAAGGCAGTTAAAAATGCTTTTTTAGCTTAAATAAGTAGCTTTTTAGGCGCTTGTGCAAAGTGTGTGCAAACCGTGACCTGGTTAAAAATTGGATTATTTTATTGATTGGATAGTTGCATCAATTTATAGGAAAACGCATTCGCAACATCTTCTTCACATGCGAGATAAGTAATAGCATTACCAGTAAACTTGAAGGTGCCAACTAACCTTCCTTCATCTGCAAGATCCACAATTCGTGCATTGAAGCTCAATAAAGCTTTTTGGCATCTACCTAAAACAGCACCTTGGTAATAGCTCCCAGAGACAGTGATAACATAAACTGACTTAAACTTTGTAGATGCACTTATTTCAATG
>JBJTNJ010000121.1:0-15807 GCA_046074005.1 Sphingobacteriaceae bacterium | reverse complement strand
AAAGAAGAACGCGAAAAAGCAGGTGTGGTTGATAGCTTATTGCGCTTAAGTGTTGGCGTTGAAGATTTAGAAGACTTAATGGATGACTTAAAAAATGCATTAGCATAATTACAGTTGCCAATACAAAAAAGCCCCGTCCTGAAATATTCGGAACGGGGCTTTTTGTTATAAAAATTTTAAGGACCAACCTTAATTAACTTGCCTTTAAAATTAGGTATTACATATTGATGTATGGCAACCTTGTTTTGCTCAAAACTAGGGAAACCCTGGGTAAGCGAGTTCCAATACGCCCCATCTTCAAACTTAATCATGTAATAAGGCATTTCATACGTTCTACTCAAAATATCCGTATGTGCATCCATTTCATAAACATCAACCATGCTTGCGTATGCATACTTGGTGGTTCCTAATCCCCAAAAATCATTAATCTTAATTTCTTCTCTACCAAAACCATAAAACCAATCAAAAAACATGTAGGTAATAAGTATTAAAGCGAAACTAGCCATGCGGCCTATGTAATTAAAATAAAAAACAATATCAAAACGCAAACGCACATTCACGTAATATAAATACTCTTCCCAATCGGTTAGTAACTTATAGTAATGAACAGTAGACACGATGTAAAAGGATAGAATAAAGGCATACACAAATGCCAATAACCAAATAGCAATATCGGGTGGAGGAATAGCCACCACTGCATCGGGCAAAAAGCTTAGCCTAAACAATAGCAAAAAATATAGCAGATACTTAAGGGCCACGGTTAGCAACAAAGTACCGCCAAAAATTAACCAAACAGCTTGACTAAAAACTTGCTTGTACTTTACTGAAAGCTGATCGTAAGTTAAGGCAAATTGCTGAGGCAATCTAATAATGGGTTTAAGACGCTCAATCACGTAATAAACCGTATAAAAAATAAGAATCAACAAGCCTAAGTTAACATATTGCATATTGTGGGGGGCTTTATTTCGGGTGGCTAAAATACGATTTTCATACCTATTTTACATTAAAAAAAACGGCCTCAGATTCTCTAATCTGAGGCCGTTTACGGATTTTTGATTTAATCAGAAAATTACATGCTTTGAGTAGCGTTTTTGTTACGCTTACGTTCGTTTTCTTCTAAATAAATTTTGCGAAGACGTAACGATTGTGGAGTGATTTCCACGTACTCATCACCTTGAATATACTCCATGCACTCTTCTAAGCTCATGTTGATTTTTGGCGCAATGCGCGTTTTATCATCCGAACCAGAAGCACGCATGTTAGTTAATTTTTTCTCTTTAGTAATGTTTACTACTAAGTCGTCTTGACGGTTGTTTTCGCCAATAATTTGACCCATATAAACTTGATCACCTGCTTCAACAAAGAAGTTACCACGATCTTGTAATTTATCAATAGAATAAGCAATTGCTGTTCCTTGCTCACCACTAATCATTACACCAGCTAAACGGCTTGGAATTTGACCTTTCCAAGGTTCGAAAGCTTTAAAGCGATGTGCCATAATTGCCTCACCTGCGGTAGCAGTTAATACGTTGTTACGTAAACCAATAATACCACGAGATGGAATTTCGAATTCTAAGTGTTGTAAATCGCCTTTAGGTTCCATAATTAATAACTCACCTTTACGCTGAGTTACCAATTCAATTACTTTACCCGAAACATCAGCGGGTACATCTACAATAAGTGTTTCAATAGGCTCACATTTTTTGCCGTCAATTTCTTTAACAATTACTTGTGGCTGGCCTACTTGAATTTCATAACCTTCGCGACGCATGGTTTCAATTAATACCGACAAGTGGAGAATACCACGTCCGTACACTAACCATGAATCTGGAGATGGGGTATCTACCACTTTTAGGGCTAGATTTTTTTCCATCTCTTTTAACAAACGCTCTCTAATACGCTGTGAGGTTACCAATTTACCTTCTTTACCAAAAAACGGGGAGTTGTTTATGGTAAACAACATGTTCATAGTTGGCTCATCAATGCTGATAACTGGTAATTGTTCTGGAGCATCAAAATCGGCGATAGTGTCGCCAATATCAAAGCCATCAATACCTACTACGGCACAAATATCGCCCGAACGAACTTCGGAAGTTTTAATTTTTCCTAAGCCCTCAAAGGTGTATAATTCTTTTACTCTAGATTTTACCACTTTGCCATCACGCTTAATTAAGGTAACGGGTTGGTTTTCTTTTATGGAACCACGGTGTACACGACCAATGGCAATACGACCCACAAAAGAAGAATAATCTAAAGAGGTGATTTGCATTTGCAAGGTTCCCTCATTTAATGGTGCCGGCGGAATGTTTTCTACCACAGCATCTAAAAGAGCGAAAATATCGGTGGTTGGGGTTTTCCAATCGGTACTCATCCATCCTTGTTTAGAGGAGCCATAAATTACCGGGAAATCTAACTGCTCTTCGGTAGCCTCTAGGTTAAAGAACAATTCGAAAATTTGTTCGTACACCTCTTCTGGGCGGCAGTTTTCTTTATCAACTTTATTGACAACTACAATAGGTTTTAAGCCTAAGGCCAATGCTTTTTGTGTTACGAAACGAGTTTGTGGCATAGCGCCCTCAAAAGCATCGCAAAGAAGCAATACCCCATCGGCCATTTTTAATACACGCTCTACTTCACCGCCAAAGTCGGCGTGACCAGGAGTATCAATAATGTTAATTTTTACGTCTTTATATTGTACCGATACGTTTTTAGAAACGATGGTAATACCACGTTCACGTTCTAAATCGTTGTTATCTAATATTAGGTCGCCTGTTTGTTCGTTATCACGAAAAATAGAACAAGAGTGTAAAATTTTATCAACCAAGGTGGTTTTACCGTGGTCAACGTGCGCAATAATGGCGATGTTTCTAATTTTTTGCATTGACTAGTTTTTAAAGAAATTTTTTGCAAAGGTAGGGTTTTAAAACCGTAAAACCCTGCAAACGGGTATTTTAGACTTTGATGACATATCCACTCTAGTAAATGATGTAAATTTGTATGCCATGAGTACACAAGATATAGCCGTAGTAGTTTTATTCGTTTTAGCCTTAGCCTATGTAGGCCGCTTGCTTTACCGAAATTTTAGAGCAAGAAATAATTGTGGGGGTTCTTGTAAGTGTGGAGTAGATTTTTCTAACGGGGTGCCTAAAAAAGATTAAGCTTTTTCAATAAGACATACGGCATAAGCTACAATTCCTTCTTTTCGGCCAATAAAACCCATGGTTTCGTTGGTGGTGGCTTTTATAGAAATATCGTCTTCAGAAATGCCAGCAGCGGTAGCAATGTGTTTTTTCATGGCCGGCACATACGGATTAATTTTAGGCGCTTCTAAACAAATCATGGCATCGATATTGCCAATAGACCACCCTTTTTCAGCCAATAGCTTTACGCATTCTTGCAGCAAAATTAAACTGCTAATGCCTTTCCAACGGGGATCGGTATTCGAAAAATGGAAGCCTATATCTCCCAAATTGGCAGCACCTAATAGCGCATCGCAAATAGCATGCACCAATACATCGGCATCTGAATGGCCAAAGGCACCAGCATGGTGTTCTAGATTTACGCCCCCCAAAACAAAGGGGTGGTTTTCTACTAATTGATGGACATCGAAGCCAAATCCTATTTTAATTTTCACTGCTGTTATTTTTTGTTTTTTATCGGAAGATTATATGCAATAGAAAAACGCAAGGTTCTGGCCAACGGACTTTTAGATTGATTAGCCAAAATATACGCCAAATCTATCCCGATTTTATCCGTTTTAAATCCTCCTCCTAGGGTAAAGAACTGGCGATCGCCTTTGGTGGGATGCTCATAAAAATATCCGCTACGCAGCGCAAACTGTTCACTAAAAACATATTCTACACCAAACGCATAACTAATTTCATGAAGTTCCTCGGATAAACCACCAGGCGCATCAGAAAAAGAACCAAATATTCCAGAAACCATGGAACGATTAGGGTCTCTACCGGCAATAATTTGTCCGTTGGCATCTATTTCCGGCGAAGTAGGTACCAATAATTTATTAAGATCGAGGGTAAAGGTTAGTTTATCAAAATCGTTCATTGTAAAGCTAGTAGCTGCCCCTATACGCAAATTGGTGGGTAAAAAGTATTTAGATCCGCCCTGCGTGTAACTCACTTTAGTTCCAATATTTGAAATATCTACACCCCAACTTATTTGTGCTTCTTTACCCAAAATTACGGCCGGATTTTTACCATAGGCAGAAACATCGGCAGCAAATGCCGAAGCCGGACGCAATACATCGCTGGCATAAAATTGGCCATTGCTTAAACTAGAACGAACATATCGGACAGTGGTAGCCAGAGAAAAGGTTTTGCCAAATTTTTTGGAATAGGCGGCATCAATAGCAAACTCGTTGGGCTGATAGGTGCCTAAATCAATCTGATTAATGTCGGTTAATTGAATATCTCCCAAAGAGAAATAACGAATAGAACCCGCTAGCATTTCCTGTGGGGATAATCTCTGGTAATAGGTTAGGTAGGCAAAGTTAATATCGGGGACGAGGTTTTTAAGCCAAGGCGAATAAGAAATAGATCCACCTGAAGCACCTTCAAGAAAAGCCAATTTAGCTGGATTCCAATGCATGGCGTATACATCCGGATTCGTAGCTACCCCAGCATCACCCATCCCACCTGCTTTAGCATCGGGCGAAATAAGCAAAAAAGACATGGCTGTTTGAATACTGTTAGGCTTTTTTCCATCAGCTAGGGTGCTGGGGCCAATACTTTGGGCACGTGCCTGCAGGCCAACCGTAATAAATAAAAAAAAGTACGCACACCAACGCATATAAGGATACAGTAAGTTTTTTTGTGAAAACATGTTACAATATACGAAACTCGACGCGATTTAGTTTTGCGCACAGCAAAAAAATACTAAGCCATGTTCAGATTAATAAAGGGGTTCGCTGGTTGGTGCTTTAGCTTAAATAACCTATTTTAGCACTATCAATGCTTAGCAAGCCACAAAAAATGAAAAGAAAAACAATAAATACTTGTTCAATTTTAAGCGTAATACTATTAAGTATCACCCTTGTATCATGTAATAAAAGCACTAAAAGCGGGGTATCTTCTAAAACAGGGATGGCCTACAACAATAAATATAATGGCGGTTTTCAGGTTGCCGGTAAAGTAAAAAGGGGGCCGGGGCCGGGCTTAATAGCCATTGAGGGGGGAACCTTTGTAATGGGTGGAAGCTCAAACCAGGATTTGGTATATGAAAATGACAACACTAAGCGTCGGGTAACGGTAGCTTCGTTTTACATGGACGAAACAGAGGTTTCTAACGTAGATTGGTTAGAATACTTATACTGGATCAAACGTAATTTCAAAGACGATGCTGAGTATTACTACAATGCACTTCCCGACACCTTAGTTTGGAGAAGACCTCTATCATACAATGAACCTTACGTAAATAATTATTTACGTCACCCTGCCTTCCAAGATTATCCGGTAGTTGGGGTTACTTGGGAACAAGCCCGTGATTATTGCGTATGGCGTAGCGATAGAGTAAATGAAGATCTTTTACGCAAAGGCGGGTATTTAGCAGCCTACAAAGGTGCTCCGGCAAAAGGAGCGGCTGGCGCTGCAGCTAGTAGCGTACCTGATAGCATAAAGCCATTTAATACCGATATTTACCTTAATGGCCAATACCGCGGTCAAGGAATTGATGGTAAGAAAATGAAAAAAGATTTAAATCCGAATGCCACCGCAACTGCTCCTACAGCAGGTACAGCTCCGGCAAAAGGAGGCGTTACCCGTCCGATACGTTTAGAAGATGGGCTTTTAAAAGAACCCTACCGTTTACCTACTGAGGCAGAATGGGAATACGCTGCACTTGCCCTTGCTGGTAACACTTCCTACGAAAACATTGAAAATGGAAAAATTTATCCTTGGAATGGTATGGGCGTACGTTCTGCCAAAAAGAAAACCCGGGGCCTAATTATGGCCAACTTTAAACGTGGTAATGGCGACAACATGGGTACCGGCGGTTGGTTAAACGATAAAGCCGATATTACCGCTCCGGTAAAATCTTTTCAACCAAACGATTTTGGCTTGTATAATATGGCTGGAAACGTAAACGAATGGACTGCTGATGTGTACCGTAAACTTTCTTTTGAAGAGTTTGAAGAATTTAACCCTTACCGTGGAAACGAGTATGTAGATAAAGCTTTAGCCGACAAGCAAAAGGGTACCTACAAAAAAGATAAACATGGCAGAGTAGAAACTGTTTCGTCTATTACAGCGAAAAAACAAACCTGGCAAGAATTACAGGCTGGCGTTAAACCCGATTCTACTTTTAAAGCCGACAAACGCTCTGTTGACCAAATGGGTGTGGACGATAATGCCAAAGAATTGTACGGCGTAAGTAGTTTAGTAAACGAGAAATCGAGAGTATATAAAGGCGGTTCTTGGAACGATAGAGCCTTCTGGTTAAACCCAGCTACTCGTAGATATATGCAACAAGACGAGGCTAGCGCCGAAATAGGCTTCCGTTGTGCAATGACCTTGGTTGGTTCTCCAGAGGTTAGCAGCAAAAGCGGCAAACCCCAATTCAGAACCAATAAATAATAAGAAAGCAGTGGCTTTTAGAAAAGGATCTCAAGAAATTGGGGTCCTTTTTTTAAGAGAATTGAATAAGCACCTGGTTTTTCTCTACCTTATCGGTGGGCTTAATTTTAACAGCTTTAATGGTCAAATCGGCCGGCGATTTAATAATGTTCTCCATTTTCATGGCTTCTAAAACGAACAAATTATCGCCTTTTTTAACCTCATCTCCCTCTTTTACAAATACCGAAAGTACTAGGCCCGGCATGGGGGCTTTTAACTCGGCCACTTTAGACGACTGAAGCGTGTCTAAGCCTAATTGATGCAGCAAATCATCAAAACGATCTTTAATAGCAATGCTATAGGTGTGGCCATTTACTTTAATAGTAGCTATTTTTTCTTCTTTAGAGAAGGAAACAATTTCTACTCGGTAAGAGGTGTTTTGGTGCAAAATATGCAACAAATTATCTTTAACTATCAAAGTATCTACAGACAGTGGAGCACCGTCCACGGTCCAAACACCTTGCGTTTCGTTAAGCTCAAAATTAAATTTTTCGTTTACGTTTAAATGGTACATGGCCTTGGTTTTGTACTAAGTTAACGATTCAGCAGGTTAATCTCAAAACAGGCAGCTAAGGCCGCAGTTTCTGTACGCAGGCGGGCTTCGCCTAAACTAATAGCGGTATAACCGGCTGCTTGGGCGGCTGCTAGTTCCTGTGGCGTAAAATCACCTTCCGGACCAATAAGTACCGTACACTGGTCATGCGGGTTACAAACCTGGGGCAAGAGTGGTTTTTCTCCCTCCATGCAATGCGCTATAAATCCTTTGCCTAGCAGATCCTGTTGAATAAACTGTTTGTAGGGAATAGCTGCTTGTAATACAGGATGGTAGGCTTTAATTGATTGCTTTACGGCCGAGGTAATAATTTTATTTAAGCGTTCGGTTTTTACCTCCTTGCGCTCAGAACGGTCGCAAATAATGGGGGTAATTTTATCAATACCGAGTTCGGTAGCTTTTTCTAAAAACCATTCTAGGCGTTCTATGTTTTTGGTGGGTGCTACAGCTATGTGCAAATAGTGGTTGCGCTTGCCAACTTCGTGCTGGCTATGGGTAATTTGAAGAAGGGTTTTCTTCGGATTGGCATCAGTAATTTGAGCCGTGTATTTACTACCCTTGCCATCTACCAAAATTACTTCGTCGTGTACCTGCAAGCGCAACACCCGAATAGCATGCTTACTTTCTTCTTCAGAAAGGGTATAGCTTGGTAAGATAATATCGGGGGTGTAAAATAAATGCATGAGGTTTAATGCAAATCCACGGCATCGTCGTGGTTAATTACCAATTGCAAACGAATAGATTCGATATTTTGCTCGGTCTTTTTTAATACCGTAAAGGCGTAGCCGTTAAACTCTACTTGTTCGCCCACTTCCGGAATTTTACCAAACACATCGCTCACTAAACCAGCCATGGTATCGTAATCTCCATCTTCAGGCAAATCGTGCGGAAGGTATTCGTTTACATCGTATACACTAGCGGCAGCGTTCACAATAAATTCACTATCAGATACCTTTTCTACAATTGGTTTTTCTTCATCGTATTCGTCTTGAATTTCCCCTACCAATTCTTCTACAATATCTTCGAGAGTAACCATACCGGCGGTACCTCCAAATTCATCTAATACAATAGCAATTTGAATGCGTTTTTGCTGAAACTCACTCATTAAATCGTTGATTTTTTTAGTCTCGGGAATAAAGTAGGGTTTGCGAATAATATCGGCAATAAGCACTTCTTTTTGCTCCACCAAAATGGGCAAAATATCCTTCGCATGAATAATACCCACAATTTTATCAATGGTATCTTCAAACACTGGGATACGAGAATAGCCTTCTTTGATAATATAGTCTAAAATTTCGGCAGTAGGGGTTTCTAATTCAATCCCCGAAATTTTGGTTCGAGGCACCATGATATTTTTTACCACCCGTTCATTAAAATCGAACACGTTTTTTATTAATTCGTGCTCATTAGTATCTAAGGCGCCACTTTCTTTCCCCTGATCGAGCAGGTACTGTAGTTCTTCGGAACTGTGGTGCGCTTCGTGGCCTGCCATAGTATGAATACCAAAAGCTCTTAAAATAAGGTTGGCAAATCCATTAAGCAACCAAATAAAAGGCCTAAATACTAAATAGAATGCATGCAAGGGCAATGCAATACCCAAAGTAGTATTTACAGGGCGTTGTATAGCAAAAGATTTAGGAGCCAATTCGCCAAACACAATGTGCATAATGGTAATAAGGGTAAAGGCAATGATTGGCGCTGCTGTTCCTGAGAAAGAAATGATGGTTTCGGGGCTGGCACCAAAAGTTTGCAAGAGCTTATGAAGTACTTCTTCCATTACTCGTTCACCCACCCAACCTAAACCCAAAGAGGCCAAGGTAATACCCAATTGTGTGGCGGCTAAATAACCATCTAGGTGCTGAGTAATGTGTTTGGCTATGCGGGCTATGCGGTTGCCGGTTTTTACCTTAATCTCTATTTGGGAGGCACGTACTTTTACAATGGCAAATTCAGCAGCCACAAAAAAGCCATTTAAGAACACCAAGAAAAGAGTCAAAAAAATCTCGAATCCCATAATTAGCGTTTAGTTACAAAGGTTGATTGATACAAAGCCAAACTCTCTTCAATTACTTTATGAGCATAACGTTTGCCCAACAAATGCTCAATGCTCACTTTTTTATCTTCTAGCGCTTTATAATCTTTAAAAAAACGAACAATCTCAGTCATAGTATGCGGAGGTAGTTCGCTTAAATCATTAATATAATTTACTGACATGTCGTTTTTAGCTACCGCAATAATTTTATCATCCTGCTCTCCTTGGTCTACCATGTGCATTACCCCAATTACCTTAGCTTCTATAATGGTTAAAGGATATACGTCTACCGAACAAAGCACCAAAATATCGAGTGGATCTTTATCGTCGCAATAGGTTTGAGGAATAAAGCCATAATTGGCTGGATATATTACCGATGAAAACAACACACGATCTAGCTTAATTAAACCAGATGCTTTGTCTATTTCGTATTTAGCCTTAGAGCCTTTAGGAATTTCAATAATGGCGTTTACAACTTCAGGGATATTGTCGCCGGGAGAGATATTGTGCCAGGGATGGTCGTCGCTACTCATAATGATTTTGTTCCTTTAGAATCGTTTCCGGCCGCATCTCCGGAGATATTATTTTTTATAAATGTCCACACTAGCGGAAGCGCAGTAATCACTATAAATCCTACTATAATGTAAAATAAATAATCGTTCACCTGCTGCTCAAATTTACGACCTAAGAAATAACCTAACAAAGTTAAGGATGAAATCCATAGAATGGCACCCAAAACATTATAAAATGAGAATTTTTTCACATCGAGGCCAATTACACCGGCCAAAATAGGGGCAAAGGTGCGCACTATGGGTATAAAGCGGCCCATAATTAGGGCAAAGGCTCCCTGCTTTTGATAGTAGGCTTCGGCGGCTCTTAAATAGCGCTGTTTAAAGAAAAAACTGTCTTTACGTTGATAAAGCAAAGGACCTGTTTTTTTACCAAACCAATAACCTACAAAATTACCCAAGATAGCTGCAAGCATTAAGCCCAGTACTAATGGAACAATAGAAACATTTAAACGATTGGTGGCTACAAACATTCCGGAAAGAAATAGCAAATAATCTCCCGGCAAAAAGAAACCAAAGAATAACCCTGTTTCTGCAAAAATTACAAAAAGGAGCACGTAAAACCCTCCTTCTCGGAGTAATTCTGCCGGATTAAGTACTTGTTGAATAAACTCCCAGTAGTGGTGCATAGGTTCTGTATTGGTAAAGCTACATTATTTACCAATAACTAGTTAGAACAGATTTGAAATGAATGCAGGATATAAGCCAATTATTAAACTGAGCAACAAGGTAATGCCTAGCACCCAAGTAAATACAGCGGGCACTACAATAGCCTTGCGTTCGGTAGGTTGAAAATACATGGCTACTACCACCTTTAAATAGTAGAAAACACCCACTACGGCCAATGCTACGGCAGCTATACTCAAGCCAATATGGTAGTCGGCCAACACCTGAGAAAAGGCCATAAACTTACCAATAAAGCCAGCGGTAAGCGGAATACCTGCCAATGATAGCATAGACACCGTTAAGCAAAATGCCAAAAATGGGTTAGTTTTGGCTAAACCCTTAAAGGCCTCGAACTGATCGGAACCGGTTTGCTCTTTTACCAACATAAACACCGCAAAAGCCGCAATGGTAGCAATGGTATAAGCGCTAGCATATACAAAAACGGTATTTGATGAGCTTGCTCCTAGGGCTACCACCGCAAATAATAGGTAGCCAACATGCGAAATACCGGAGTAAGCCAACATGCGTTTAAAACTATGCTGATATAGCGCTGTAATATTTCCTACCGCAAGGGTAGCCAAGGTAATTACCAGAATAATTGGCAACCAGAAATCGTGAAGTGGCGCAAAGCAGAATTGGAAAATGCGCAAGAAAGCGGCAAAACCTGCAGTTTTAACCACCGTACTCATAAAAGCCGTGATTAAACTTGGTGATCCTTCATACACATCAGGCGTCCAGAAGTGGAAAGGTGCTGCCCCAATTTTAAAACTCAAGCCCACTAAAAGTAATAATAAGCCTATATAAAATAAGGGCGACAAACTGGTAAGAGCACCAGTCACTACATAATTTTTGATAGCACCTAAATCGAAAGAGCCCGTTGCTCCGTACAATAAGGTTATGCCAAACAATAAAAATCCGGTAGAAAAGGCGCCCATTAAAAAGTATTTTAAAGATGCCTCGTTAGAAGCGGCACTTTTCTTTTTAATACCTGCCAAAATGTATAAACTCACCGACATAATTTCGATACCAATAAAGAGCATCGATAAATTGTGGTAAGAAAGCATGACCAACATACCTGCCAAGGCAAATAGAATAATGGCATAGTACTCCGATAAATGTTCGCTAATGCGCTCGAAATAGGCTTTAGAAATAAGTAAAAGCAAGCCGGTAGCCACAATACAAATGGCCGAAAAAGCCACCGCGAAATTATCAAACAACATCATGCCACTATAAATAGGCTGTGCGTTTGCATTCCACTCCGCAAGGCTAAGGGCAAGAGCCGCTAAAAGTCCTAAAAGCGTAACTGGAAGTACGGCTTTTTTGGCGTTAAATACGCCAAGGTATAATACCACAAGGGCTAAAATGGATAAGGTGATAATGGCGTTCATATTAGTGGATAGCTAAAATTTTTGCGTTTACTACTTGTATTAATGAGCCAACGGCCGGTTCGGTAAGGTTTAAAATGGGCTGTGGAAACACCCCAATTAAAATAATTAAGCCACAAATGGTATAAAGCACCATTTTTTCGGTAAAATCTAAATCGATAAACGTAGCGGTAGCTTTAGTAGTTTCGCCTAACATGACACTTTGGTAGGCACGCAACATATATACTGCACCAAAAATAATGGTTAAGCCGGCAATAACGGCCGCCCAAAGGTTGTATTGATACAAGCCCATCAGCAATAAAAATTCACCAATAAAACCATTAGTTAATGGCAGGGCCACAGAGCCCAATAACACAATTAAAAACGTAATGGCTAATTGTGGGGCCGATTTCGCAATGCCACCCATAGCGCTCATTTCACGAGTGCCTAAACGGCGAATGATAATATCTAACACAAAGAACATTCCAACCACATTAATACCGTGGTTCAGCATCTGAATCATGGCGCCTTGCAAACCTTCTAAATTCCACACAAAAATACCGGCAGCAATTAAGCCTACGTGGCTAATAGAAGAATAGGCCACCAAGCGTTTTACATCTTTTTGGGTAAAGGCAATAATTGCAGCATACACTACGCCAATTATAGAAAGTGCTAAAGCCACCGGTCCCCATTGGGTAAAACCTATCGGAGCAATTGGAATTAACCAACGAATAACGCCATAAATACCCATTTTTAGCATGATACCCGAAAGTAACATGGTTCCTGCGGTTGGTGCCTCGGTATAGGTATCGGGCTGCCAAGTATGAAAAGGAAAAACGGGCATTTTAATGGCAAAGGCTATAAAAAAAGCTAAAAATACCCAGCCTTGCGTTTTCGCATCAAGGTTTAGGGCATAAAAATCTTGAATGGCAAAGGTTTTGCCCGGAGTTTGTAGGTATAAGAAGATGATGGCTATAAGCATCAACAAACTTCCCAAAATGGTGTACACGAAAAATTTCAGGTTTACCCGTATGCGATTTTCGCCACCCCAAAGAGCACAAATAAAGTAGATGGGTAGTAAGGCTGCTTCCCAACCTACATAGAATAAAAAGGCGTCTAAAGCGGTAAATACTACCAATAAACCCGCTTGCATAAAAAATAGCAAGGCATAAAAGGCATTGGGGTTATCGTAATCGTGCTTGGTACTGGCCAATACAATAAGCGGAACCAAGATATTGGTTAATAGCACCAACAACATGCTGATACCATCGAGGCCTAGCGTAAAGCGAATACCCTGAGAGGCTATCCAAGGAAAATCTACTAAGAATTGGGTACCTCCATTCGGATTAAACGTGCTTAATGCAATGGTGGTAAATACAAGCGGCAATAAAGAAGCGCCAAAAGCCCATTTTTTCACGGCATTGCCTTTTATTAAAGCCACTAAACTAAGTGCTACCGGAAAAAGTAAAATAAGTACTAAATGGTTCATCGCTTATGCTAAATAGTAAAATCCGTAAATCAATAGGGCCACAATTCCGGCCACCATCATAAAAATATAAAAACCTACATTTCCGCTCTGGATAAGGCGTAGAGTTTTGCTGGCCTCTTTGGCCGTAGTACCGGCTCCATTTACCAAACCATCAATACCCAACTTATCTACCACCTTATAAAAGAAGGTAGAAATAGCATCTAATGGACGGTTAATGAGCGCTTCGTACACTTCATCGATATAAAATTTATGATACGAAAGCTTAGATAAGAAGGAGCGATTTTCTGCGTCGCTACTCGGTACTACCTTGCGGCTTACATAGCTTATGTAAGCAATACTAATAGACAGCAAGGCTGCACCTACCGAAATACCCATTAAGAGGTATTCGGTAGCATGATCTAAAGGGGTCGCTTCTGCAGATACGGCTTTGGTATACACCAATACCGGGCTTAAAAATTGAGCTAACCAATGGTGGCCTCCCAATACTTCGGGCACACCAATTAATCCACCAAATACCGAAAGTAGTGCCAATACTACTAAAGGGATAGTCATTGATGTTGGTGATTCGTACAGGTGTTTTTCTTGTTCTTTGGTCCCACGGAACGAACCCCAGAAGGTTAAGAACAACATACGGAACATATAAAATGCGGTTAGCATAGCGCCAATCACTCCAATTACCCAAAGGGTTGGATTGTGTTCGTATACTTTGGCTAAAATTTCGTCTTTAGAGAAAAAACCAGAGAAGGGCGGTAAACCCGAAATGGCTATGGTTCCCATGAGCATGGTAAAGAACGTAATGGGTAATTTGGCTTTTAAGCCGCCCATGTTGCGCATATCTTGCTCGTGGTGCATGGCATGAATTACCGACCCTGCTCCTAAGAATAATAGGGCCTTAAAAAAGGCGTGGGTAATTACGTGGAAAAAGGCTCCGGTATAGGCACCTACTCCCAAACCCAAAAACATGTACCCCAATTGCGAAACGGTAGAATAAGCCAATACTTTTTTAATATCGTTTTGGGTGATGGCAATTAAAGCGGCAACAATAGCCGTACTTAAACCTACAATAGCCACAATGTTCATGGTAAGGGGGGCCAAGGTAAATAAGATATTCGAACGAGCTATCATATAAATACCGGCCGTAACCATGGTAGCAGCGTGAATTAAGGCCGATACGGGTGTTGGACCAGCCATGGCATCTGGCAACCAAGTAAACAAAGGCAATTGTGCCGATTTACCGGTAGCTCCAACAAAAAGTAACAGTGTGATTACTACCAAAATGATGCTCCCGGAAGGCAATAAGGCTGCTTGCGGAAAAACATTGGCAAATTCAACACTGCCAAAAGTGCTGTAGATAAAGAAAACTGCTAATAGAAAACCTAAATCGCCAATGCGGTTCATTATAAAGGCTTTCTTGGCAGCACTGGCATAGTTTGCATTGCTAAACCAAAAGCCAATTAATAGGTAAGAACACAGGCCTACGCCTTCCCAACCAATAAATAACACCACGTAATTGCTACCCAAAACAAGCAACAACATAAAAAAGATAAACAGGTTTAGGTAGGCAAAGAATTTAGCAAAACCCCCATCGTTGTGCATATAGCCTGCAGAATATAGGTGAATTAAAAAGCCTATTCCGGTAACAATAAGTAGCATCATGCTACTTAAAGGATCTACCAAAAAGGAAAATGGAATACGCAGAGCTCCCACCTGAATCCAATCGAATAGTGGAACCGTGAACGATTTTACGTCCGATGCATTCAATTCTAAAAAGATGCCTAGGCTGAGTGCAAAAGAAGCCAAGATGGCTACACTGCCTATCCAAGATACGAGTGTTTTCGACCAAAAATTTCGGCCCAAGCCATTCATAAGAAAACCTATTAAAGGGAAAACAGGAACTAACCAAACTAAGTTTATCATGTATGTTGGGTTTACCATTTTAATTTATTCAATATATTAATATCGGTAGAGTTGGTATTGCGATACACCATCACAATAATAGCCAAACCTACCGCTACCTCGGCCGCAGCCAGGGCCATAATAAAAAATACAAATACCTGTCCGGCGGCATCGCCACGGTAAGCAGAAAAGGCAGTAAGTAATAAGTTTACAGCATTTAACATCAATTCAACCGACATAAAAATGACGATAGCATTGCGACGAATTAATACGCCCATTACGCCAATAGCAAAAATAATACTGCTTAATAAGATGTAATGATTTAAGGGAACGCCCTGTATGGCTTGTGTGATATTTTCCATAAGGTTTAGGCTTCTTTTTTAGCTAATAATACCGCCCCTACCATTGCTGATAATAACAAAAGAGAAGAAATTTCGAAGGGCAATAGAAATTGGTTAAACAATACTTTACCTAGGTTTTTTACCAAACCGAAATTGGCATTTTGCAATACCACTGGTTCAGAAACCGATAATGCTTTTAGAGAACCTACCATGTAATCAGCAAACACATGCCGGCTACCACCCCCGCTACCTTTAACAAGGCAGGTTTAAG
>JBJTNJ010000120.1:0-5611 GCA_046074005.1 Sphingobacteriaceae bacterium | reverse complement strand
CTCGTTGGCAACAGATTCTTGTACTTCTGCTTCCCCCATATCTAGGATTTCGGCAATTGGGCTTGGGGTATCAATAGGCTCTGGTTCGGCAGTTTCCAATAGGCTTACTTTCTGTACCTCATGCGGACTTAGACGATTACCCATTGCTTTTTGCCCTTTCACATCAATAAGTTCGGCTAGATTTACTTCTACCGTTTCGGGGGTTTGGCTTTTTCCTTTTAATACCTCGAGGTTTACCTTAGGTTCGGTAGCACCAGAAATGAGTATTAGTTTAGAGCCCGGCTCTTCTGAAATTAACGGTGTTTTTTTACCCTCTGGACTTCGTTCTAACACAAAGCGTTTGATGTAATAATTCTTTGATTTTGCTTCCCAATGTACTGCAGAATATACTTTTTCGGGAGTATATTTTTCGATAAGCACAAGAGGCTCATCAAAGCGGGTACTTAAGTCAAAGCTACACAATTCGTAAGCTCCATCGTTAGTAACGCACAAAATCTGGTCGTCGCCATCAAATTCGCCCAAATATTTGCCTCTAGCATCAATATTTAAACGTTTTAGCACCTCATCGAGCCAAATTTTACGTCCAGATAGGGTAGAAACTCCCTTAGATTTTAGGATGATTTTTTTAACCGGATACTTGGTAACGGTGTTGCCCATAGAGCTACGGCCTTTTACCGCAATCTCGGCAAAGTCTAAATCGAACTGCAGTTTACGCAATTTCGAGTGTGGTTTTAGTGCAATGTTTACTACTTCGGCTTCTCCATTTGGGTTGGCCGTAAAGTAATGCACCTGCGAACCTTTGCCGCCTTTAGTTAAATCGTATTCTTTATCGCGGGTAACCCCCAATACCGAGAATCGTTTTACATAAGAAGTACCGCTGGCACCGTCTTTATAAATCAAATTATAAACCGTACGCCCGTCGTTTTTGGTAAATACTTGAGCATGAATAATGTCTTTACCCACAAAAGTTTTTTCGGCCACTTTGGTTACCGTAAATTTACCATCGGCTCTAAAAGCGATGATCTCGTCGAGATCGGAACAATCGCATACAAACTCGTCTTTACGTAAAGAAGTACCAATAAAGCCATCTTCGCGGTTCATGTATAACTTCACGTTGGCTAGGGCTACTTTGGCTGCTTCTACTTTATCAAATAGGCGAAGCTCGGTTTTACGCTCACGACCTGCCCCATATTTGCTTCTAATTTTCTCGAACCAAGCAATGGTATATTCGGTTAAGTTTTTTAGGTGTTTGTTTACCGTTTTAATTTCTTCCTCTAAGGTTTTCATTAAATCATCGGCCTTCTTCACATCAAAACGGGTGATGCTACTCATGGGCTTATCAATTAATTTCTTAAAATCTTCGGGTAAAATTTCGCGGTAAAACTGCTCTTTAAATGGAGCAAATAGGTTATATAATACGCCTACAATATTCTCAAAATCGGTAGAGTTTTCGTAATCGGCATGCTTATACATTCCCTCCTGAATAAAGAGTTTAAGCAAGTTGCTAAAGAAAATACGCTCTTTTAATTCGTTGAGTTTAATTTCTAGCTCTTGTTTTAACAGCGCTTTGGTATACTTGGTGCTTTCTACCAAAATATCGTTTACACTCATAAACCAAGGCTTATCGCCTTTAATTATACAGGTGTTTGGAGAGATAGAAACTTCGCAATCGGTAAAGGCATAGAGTGCATCAATGGTTACATCGGGCGAAATTCCTGGTGCTAAGTGGATGATAATTTCAACATCTTTGGCGGTATTATCTTCAATCTTTTTAATCTTTATTTTGCCCTTATCATTGGCCGAAATTACACTATCTATTAAGCCACCAGTGGTGGTGGTAAACGGAATTTCGGTAATGGCCAGCGTTTTTTTATCTCGTTCTACAATTTTAGCACGAACACGAATTTTACCGCCACGTTGCCCTTCATTATAAGCCGAGCAATCGGCCATACCACCCGTCGGAAAATCGGGCACCAAATTGGGGCGGTTGCCTTTTAATACCTCAATAGATGCATCAATTAATTCGATGAAATTATGAGGCATAATTTTAGTAGCCAAACCTACGGCAATACCATCGGCTCCTTGGGCTAATAACAGCGGGAATTTAACGGGTAAGGTAACGGGTTCTTGGTTACGGCCATCGTAGCTAGATTGCCATTCGGTGGTATCGGGATTAAATACTACATCGAGTGCAAATTTAGATAAACGGGCTTCGATGTAACGGGGTGCTGCTGCCGAATCGCCGGTAATAGGGTCGCCCCAATTACCTTGTTTATCAATTAATAAATCTTTTTGTCCCAATTGCACCATGGCGTCGCCAATAGAGGCATCGCCGTGGGGGTGGTACTTCATGGTATTCCCAATTACGTTGGCCGCTTTGTTAAAACGTCCATCGTCCATCTCTTTGAGGGAGTGTAAAATACGTCGCTGAACAGGCTTTAGCCCATCATGAATATGCGGAACGGCTCTGTCTAAGATTACGTAAGAGGCATAATCCAAAAACCAATTTTCATACAAACCAGATAGTGGAATGATGTTATGGGTATTTTCGGAGGCGGCGGCTTGGTCTAATTCTTCACTCATCGGGTAACTACTAGGCTTGTTCTGTTGGGAGTTCCTCTTCTTCTGCAGGCAAAAGCGTTTCGGCGCTTAGGGCCTCGTCCAAAATGTCTACTTCCACTCGTAAATTCTTAATAATATGCTGCTGTCTATCGGGGGTATTTTTACCCATATAGTATTCCAATAGGTTTTTAATGCTTTGCTCTTTGGTTAGCATTACAGGGTCTAAGCGAATGTCTTTGCCAATAAACAAGCCAAATTCTTCGGGCGAAATTTCTCCCAATCCTTTAAATCGGGTAATTTCTGGCTTGGCTCCTAATTTAGCAATGGCTCGTTGGCGTTCTTCATCGCTGTAGCAATAAATGGTTTCTTTTTTATTGCGCACTCTAAACAGCGGCGTTTGTAAAATAGAAAGGTGACGGGCTTTTACCAAATCAGGGAAAAACTGCAAGAAGAAGGTCATCAACAACAAACGAATGTGCATCCCGTCCACATCGGCATCGGTAGCAATTACAATATTGTTATAGCGCAAATCTTCTAAACCGTCTTCAATATTTAGGGCGTGCTGCAACAGGTTAAACTCTTCGTTTTCGTATACCACTTTTTTGGTTAAACCATAGCAGTTTAGTGGCTTTCCTTTTAAGCTAAATACCGCTTGGGTTTGCACATCACGAGATTTAGTAATAGATCCACTTGCCGAATCTCCCTCGGTAATAAACAGGGTAGTTTCTTGTTTTCGTTCGTGTGCATCGTCGAAATGGATTTTGCAATCGCGAAGTTTACGGTTGTGCAGCGATGCTTTTTTAGCACGCTCATTAGCTAATTTCTTAATGCCAGCAATATCTTTGCGTTCACGCTCCGATTGCATAATGCGTTTCAGCAAAGCATCGGCGGTTTCAGGGTATTTGTGTAAATAATCGTCGAGTTCTTTTTTAACAAAATCGTTGATAAAGGTTCGCACCGATGGGCCTTCGGGGCCTACGTTCTGAGAACCTAATTTCGTTTTGGTTTGCGATTCAAATACCGGCTCTTGCACTCTAATAGAGATGGCAGCCACAATAGATGCCCGTACGTCGGAAGCATCGAACTCTTTTTTGTAAAACTCTCTGATGGTTTTTACCACCGCCTCTCGAAATGCCGCTTGGTGCGTACCCCCTTGGGTGGTATGCTGGCCATTTACAAACGAATAATACTCTTCGCCGTATTGCTGGCCATGGGTCATGGAAATTTCAATATCTTCCCCTACCAAATGGATAATGGGATAGCGAATAGTTTCGGCATCAGTATTGCGTACCAATAAATCGTATAAGCCCCTCTCCGAGAAAAACTTTTCGCCGTTATAATTAATGGTTAAGCCCGAATTTAGGAACACGTAGTTCCAAATCATGCTTTCTATAAATTCCGGAATAAAATGGTAGTTCCGAAAAATAGTTTCATCCGGATAAAAGGTAACCGAGGTACCGTTCCGCTGCGTGGTTTCTGTTTCGGGTACATCATTGGTTAATTCCCCTTTTTCAAATTCGGCCTTTTTGGTTTTGCCATCGCGGTACGATTGTACGGTAAAATGCGACGATAAAGCATTTACTGCCTTGGTACCCACCCCGTTTAAACCAACCGATTTTTGGAAGGCTTTAGAATCGTATTTACCTCCGGTATTTATTTTAGATACGCAATCGATTACTTTTCCAAGAGGAATGCCTCGGCCATAATCTCGTACAATTACTCGTTGATCGGAAATGCTAATGTCAATGGTTCTACCGGAGCCCATTACAAACTCATCGATAGAGTTATCGACAATTTCTTTCAGCAACACATAAATTCCATCGTCGTACGCAGAACCATCGCCCAACTTCCCGATGTACATACCGGGGCGTAAACGGATGTGCTCTTTCCAATCGAGGGAACGAATGCTGTCTTCACTGTAATTTAATTCGGCCATGAATAGCGTATATAGTTGAAAAACGCAAATCTAATAGATTTCTCTACTGGTTTTGGCGCTAAATTTCCACATGTGCAAAAAATGTGGAAATAAAACAACAATAATGAGGCGAAATGGGACGTATATATACCATACACATAGCCTCAATACATTTGGCACAGTTTTAGATTGGTAAAAAGAAAGAAACCGTAGTGCTCATTTTTAAATTAGAAAGCATATGAAAACGAAACCTACCCCTAGCCCAGCTCAACTTATTAAAAAGTTCGACAAAGAATTGTTACTTATTTTAAGCAAAGATTTAATAACGCACATAATACACTCCCAAAAGCAGCGTTAGTTGTTATAGCTGCACATCTTACCTGTGGAAGTTAACTTGCAATTTTTTAATTGTAAGCGAAAAAGGAGCCTTTCGAAAGATTGGCTCCTTTTTACATTTAGAACCGTATTTTCGCAAACGGAATCACTTTCGCACTAAACGTTTGTATATTCTTTTAATCTTAGCTTTATGAAAATAGTTATGCAGCCCCAAAAGGTATTCATCGCTTGCGCTTTGCTGTTAGTTTGCGGAACGGCAAAAGCACAGAAAAATCAGAAAGATTATATAAAAAATGCATTTTTAAGCACCATTGAGCTCGATGGATTGACTAGAGAATGGCCCGAAGCACAATTCGCAAGCAATAAGGTATCTGGAATTAGTTATGCTTTTGCTAATAACGATTCTACCTTATTTGTGGTCTTAAAAACGACCAATAAAGAGAGTATAGCAAAAATGATACACTGGGGACTAAACCTCGGGGTTAATACCAAAGGGCAAAAGAAAGTACAGGAAAGCATTGGCTTTCCGGCAGGGAAACCACAAAATAAACGCTTCGATCCGGTACTAGGTCGGGGAAAGAGACCTTCGATTAAGGAAGAAGTAGCGCAATTAAACAGCATTAATTTGCAAGGATTTGCAAACCTCTTAGATGGGCCTATTGCACTAAAGAATGAGTTCGGAATTCGTGCAGCTGCCCAGCTAAACGAAGCGGAAGAGCTGGTTTGTGAGTATGCCTTGCCACTGAAATTGTTACAAATAGATCCGTCTAAAAATGATATTTTTGCCTGTCAAATTAA
>JBJTNJ010000119.1:0-5427 GCA_046074005.1 Sphingobacteriaceae bacterium | reverse complement strand
AACTACATCAACCGAAACCAAGAAATTATTCCTCAAAATAGTATTGTAAAGCCACCTTCGGCAGAGTTGCGTCCGGGGCAAAAAGATTCAGATTCTTTACCCGACTACGACGTGCTTGACAAATTACTTTTTCAGTTTATTGAGCAAAAGCAAAGCCCTGCTGCACTTATTGCTCAAGGTTTCGAGGAGGCTTTGGTAAACAGAATACTAAAATTGGTTAATCAAGCCGAATTCAAACGTTACCAAACTCCTCCTATTTTGCGGGTATCGCCGAAGGCCTTTGGCCCAGGCCGCCGCATGCCTATTGTCGGGAAGTATTTGAGTTAGCCAAGGCTTTATAAATCACATCCTGAATGCGTGGTCTGATTCTTAAATTGGATAGTTTGTCGCTTACCTCTGGGTACACTCTGTTTGATAAAAAAATATAAATCAAGTCGTTCTTCGCATCGGCCCATACGCAGGTGCCGGTATAGCCCGTATGTCCGAACGTTTCGGGCGTAGCCGAGGCGGAAGGGTAGGGAGGTATGGCATTGGGGTCCCAACGGTCGAAGCCCAAACCCCTACGGCTGGTGCTCGATTGCCGTGTAGTAAATTGTTCTACCGTGCTAGCTTTAAAGTAACGCTTGCCTCCGTAGGTTCCTTTATTTAATAATAATTGATAAAAAATGGCCAAATCGTTGGCAGTAGCAAACACTCCGGCATGCCCCGATATGCCTCCAAGCATGGCGGCTCCTTGGTCGTGCACATCGCCCTGCAGGGTGCTTTTTCTAAAATAACTATCCTTTTCTGTCGGAATAATTCGGTCTACCTCAAAGCGATTTTTGGGTAAATAGCCGGCCGTTTGCATGCCCAAGGGTTCGTAGAATTGTTGCGCCACATAGTCATTTAAAGGCTGTTCGCTGAGCGTTTCTACCACCTCTTTCATCACGTACATACTTAAATCACTATACACATAGCGGCCCCTACTTAGCAGCGGAGAGCGGAGCATTTGTGGCCACATGGTGTCGGCAAAATAGTTTGCCTTTAAAAATAAATGATCGCTCACTTTAGTCGGAAACTCATCACTTGAAACGCTACTGGTATCGCTAGGTTTTAGTTTCTGGTAAAAAGGAATGTAGGGGGTAAAGCCAGCTTCGTGGAGCATCACTTCTCGTACCTTAATGCCGGCTTTGTTTAGCCCTCGGGTACGCCCTATGTAAGCACTTAATGGTGAATCGAGCGAAAGTTTATCGTTCTCTACTAAGCGCATTACCGCTGGCGTGGTAGCCACGGTTTTGGTAATCGAAGCTAAGTCGTAAATATCGTTTGTTCGGGTGGCTCTGCTACTCTCGTAGCTAGGTTTTCCGAAGGCACGTTCATAGATTACTTGCCCGTTTTTAGCTACCAATACCACGGCACTGGGCGTGGCTTTGGCAAAAATAGCTTCGTAGGCAATGGCCTCTATAGGTGCTAAATCGGTGCTGTTTATACCCACTGCTTCGGGTACAGTATAACTTAAGCGTGTTTTTTTTATGGTAAAGCCACTGCCACTGCAAAGCTTTTCGCCATAATCTTGACGAAGGTAATTGGAAATGCTTAGGCCCCCGAAAATAGCTTGGGCTACCACGCTGGCACCGATTTCTGTATGGTTTTCACACCACACAATGGGCGATTGCACGTTTTCTAGTTTGGTTAAACTTCGGGCATCGCCAAAGAGGGCAATAATTACTTGTTTGTTTTTTTCGACCTCTTTAATAAAACGCAACACTCGATCGTCGAAAATTACTACATCAGAAAGCTCTAGAATGAGTGTATGGTAAAATTTCACATCATCCAATAAGGCATCTAAGGAAGAGGTGGTGGCGTAAAAATTCCCATTCAAGGAAGGTATCTGTTGGTATTTATTGGCCAAACTATCAAACACCACACTGTGGTTAAAGCCTAAATTTATGCAGGCAATTTTTTGGTTGATATTGACTAAGGGTAGTAGCTCATTGGCATTGTTTAACACTACCGTATGTTTTTGCGCATCGTTAAACTGACGCAGCCATTCGGCAGGGTTGCTTTGTTGTGCATAAGCGTGTATGCCCAGGAGTATGCTCGTAAAACTTAGTAGGAGTTTAATACACTTTTTCTCCATTTACATAGGTGTTTAGCACTTTGGTGCCTAAAATTTGGTCGTCGGCTACTTTTAAAATATCTCTATCTAGGATGATGAAATCGGCAAATTTGCCAACCTCTATACTGCCTTTTTCTTTTTCTTCGAAATTTCCTTTGGCTGCCCAAATAGTCATCCCTCTCAGTGCCTCGGCTCTGCTTAGGGCATTTTCTGTTTGAAACCCTTTGCTTGGCCAGCCTTTAGCATCTTTGCGTACTACGGCGGCGTAGAAAGTGCGCATGGGGCTTATGTCTTCAACCGGAAAATCGGTACCTAAAACCAACCAGCCATTTTGCTGCAATAATTGTTTATAGGCATAGGCTCCTTTTATGCGTTCGGCTCCCAAACGGTCGCCGGCCCAATACATGTCGGATGTGGCATGGGTGGGTTGTACAGAAGGTACCACAGAATTAATTCCAAATTTTGCGAAATCGGCAGGGTTTACTACTTGTGCATGTTCAATGCGCCAGCGTAAGTCATTTTTGCCTTTTAGCACCTTGGCGTATACGTTTAAAATTTCTCTATTGGCCGAATCGCCAATGGCATGCGTGCACATTTGAAATCCTTTATCGGCAATTTTCTGGGCAATTTCTAAATAGTGTGCTTTTGGACTTAGCAAAAATCCATAATGCCCTGCTTGGTCTGCATAGGGTTTTAGTAAGCAAGCACCACGAGAGCCTAAGGCGCCGTCGGCATATACTTTAAAGGCCCGTACATTTAGGCGCTCGGTTTTAATGGCACCATTTTTTACTAGAAAATCGAAATTTTCTGGACTGTCTGAAAGCATAACGAAGAGGCGCATTTTCAATTGCTTTGCTTTTTGCAAGGCGTCAATGCTGCTAACCGCTTGGTGGTCTAAGCCACAATCTACAAGGGTGGTAAGCCCTGCTGCAAAACAGTTTTTTTGCGCAGCTAAAAGTGCTTTGTTTACTTGTTCGGTAGTGGGTTTTGGTATTTTGCTCGACACCAGATCAACGGCATTATCTACCAATAAACCGGTTAATTTTCCATTTTCTGTTCTAATTTCGCCACCTACTAAGGTTTGGCCAGGTTTTATGCCGGCTAAATCGAGTGCTTTTTGGTTGGCAATGGCGGCATGGCCATCTACCCGGTTTAATAGTATAGGTTGATTGGGAAATAGGCGGTTTAATTCGGCATTGCTTGGAAAGCTTTTGTTGCTCCAATCATTTTGGTCCCAGCCTCGGCCTAAAATCCAGCCTTTGGTATTTTGAGTGGCAAAGCTTTTTACTCTAGCCACAATTTCTTCCCAGCTTTTAGTCTCTACCAAATCAACCGTATTTAAGCCCAGGCCATAGGCTAAAAAGTGGGCGTGGCTATCAATAAAACCTGGGTAAATAGCTTTGCCTTTGGCATCTATTTCTTCGTTGGCACGGTACTCTTTTTGCAAATCGACACTTTTGCCAATTGCCACAATTTTACCATCGCTAATGGCCATGGCCTCTGTTTCGCTAAAGGTGCTGTCAACAGTGTAAATGTGTGCATTGTAAATTAAGGTGTCTGCCGATTTTTTGCTCGAACAGCCCCATAAAAAGCTAAGGCTTAAAAAGAAAAGGATTTTTTTCATGCTGTGCTGTATTTTCTGTGTTTAAATATAGGGATTGCACCGTTTGAATGCGAATGAGAAGCAAATTTTAGCCTTTAAAATGGCAAAAAATAGCTATTTTAGCAGTTCATGTCAGATATTATTCAACTTTTACCCGACTCGGTTGCGAACCAAATCGCCGCAGGTGAGGTGGTTCAGCGTCCGGCTTCGGCAGTTAAAGAGCTGTTAGAGAATGCCATTGATGCTGGTGCCGACCGCATTCAGTTATTGGTAAAAGATGCTGGCAAGGCGCTTATTCAGGTGCTCGATAATGGTTGTGGCATGAGCCCAACCGATGCCCGCATGTGTTTTGAACGCCATGCTACCTCAAAAATTAAAGATGCTGCCGATTTGTTTGCCATTCGTACCAAGGGTTTTAGGGGCGAAGCCATGGCTTCTATTGCGGCCATCGCTCAAGTAGAATTAAAAACCCGCAGGGTAGAAGATGAGCTAGGCACCTTGGTAGAGATTGAGGGCTCTACGGTGCAAAAGCAAGAACCCATTGCTTGTGCCGCCGGAACCAGTATCAGCATTAAAAACTTATTTTATAATACCCCTGCCCGCCGTAATTTCTTAAAAAGCAATTCGGTGGAGTTGCGCCATATTATTGATGAATTTCAGCGGGTGGCTTTGGCACACCCCGATTTGTTTTTTTCCTTACACCACGATGGAAACGAGCTTTTTCATTTGCCCGCCTCTAGCCTAAAACAACGTATTGTGCATGTGTTTGGCGCTGGCTACAACCAAAAGTTAGTGCCCGTTGCCGAAGAAACGAGTATTATTACTATAGATGGGTTTGTGGGCAAGCCTGAGTTTGCCAAAAAAACTCGTGGAGAGCAGTTCTTTTTTGTAAACAGACGTTTTATTAAGGATGCCTACCTCAATCATGCGGTGGCTTCGGCCTTTGAAGAAGTATTAAGCAAGGATAGTTTCCCTTTGTATGTATTGTTTATTGAGATAGATCCGGCACAAATTGATATTAACGTACATCCTACCAAAACCGAAATTAAGTTTCAAGATGAACGAGCGATGTATGCCATTATTCGCTCGGCGGTAAAGCGTTCGTTGGGTAGGTATAATATTGCTCCAACCTTAGATTTTAATCAAGAAACGGGCTTTAGTCAAATGATTACCCCACAGGCGCCCGAAGATATTGTGGCTCCGAGTATTCGGGTAAATGCAGATTTTAATCCTTTTGCTACTTCCACTGAATCTGCTCCGTCTAGGCATCATATGGGGCAAACCCGTGAAAAGATAGAACAAGATTGGTCGGGCATTCATGAGGTACTTAAAACTAACCCTATAGTTACCAAAGAGTTAAATTTTGGTGCTGATGAAGAGCCTAGCATGCCGCAAGCCGGCGACAAGCAATTCGTGCAATTGCACCAACGCTTTATTTTGTCTACCATTAAATCGGGGTTCATGCTCATTGATCAACAAGCGGCTCATGAACGTATTTTGTACGAACGGTTTGTGCAGCATTTGGCCAATACACCCGGCACGTCGCAGCAGAGTTTGTTCCCAGAAACCGTTACGCTTTCGGCTCCCGATGCAGAATTGGTAAAAGAATTATTGCCCGATATTCAGGCTTTAGGTTTTCAGATTCGCGAATTTGGAAGGAATGCTTTTGTGGTAGAAGGGGTACCTGCCGATATTTCGTCTAGCGCTAGCGAAGTGGAATTGTTAG
>JBJTNJ010000118.1:0-14397 GCA_046074005.1 Sphingobacteriaceae bacterium | reverse complement strand
TGAGAGTGCATCATAAAATCTACACCATTGCCCATTTCGGTTTTCATTAAAATAAGTACGGGTTTTCCTTTGCCGGTCTTGCTTTTTGCTTCGGCAAGGCCTCTTTGTACATCGGCCATATCGTTGCCATCCATGCTAAGTACTTCCCAGCCAAAGGCTTCCCACTTGGCTCTTAAATTGCCTAGCGATAATACTTGTTCTGTGGAGCCATCAATTTGTTGTCCATTTACATCAATGGTGGCAATCAGGTTGTCTACTTTATGGTAGGGTGCATACATGGCAGCTTCCCAAATTTGGCCTTCTTGCAATTCGCCATCGCCGTGTAAGCAATAAACCAAGGTGCTATCTCTATTTAGCTTTTTGGTAAGAGCGGCGCCAATGGCTACCGATAGGCCTTGGCCTAAAGAACCCGATGCCATACGTACTCCTGGTAGGTGTTCGTGGGTGGTAGGGTGCCCTTGTAAACGGCTGTTTAATTTGCGAAAAGTAGCTAATTCTTTTACATCGAAATAGCCCGAACGGGCTAGTACGCTGTAAAAAACTGGCGAAATGTGCCCGTTTGATAAAAAGAAAAGATCTTCATTCTTGCCATCCATACTAAACTCAGTACGGTGTGTAAGCGTATCGAAATAGAGTGCTACTAAAAAGTCGGCACAGCCTAAAGAGCCGCCGGGGTGGCCGGATTGGCAGGCGTGTACCATACGCAAAATGTCTCTACGTACTTGGCTGGCAATTTGGGTTAAGCGATGGGTTTCTGTGGCCATAAGAGGGTTGTTCTTAGACACAAAATTAAACCAATCGCTCGGGTATTTCGCGGCTAAGTTTTACACATCTAAGCTTTTTTATTCACAAAATTAGTCGAGCAAATCGAGTACTTGTTGGCTGGCTCGTTTGGTGTCTACTTTTTCAATGATATGGGCAATTTTTCCTTCGGGGTTAATGATGAAAGTTTTGCGGGCAGTACCCATATAGGTTTTGCCATACATGCTTTTTTCTACCCAAACGCCATAGGCTTCTACTAATTTTTTGTCGGTATCTGCTAGTAGGGTAAAGGGTAACTGAAATTTACCTATGAATTTAGCATGCGATTTTTCATCGTCGGTACTTACGCCCAACACCACTAATCCTTTGGCTTGCAAGGCTTGGTAATTATCTCTAAAATCGCAGGCTTCTACGGTGCAACCTGGTGTGGCATCTTTTGGATAAAAATAAAGCACCACAGTTTTTCCTGCGAAATCACTTAAAGAAATTAGGTTTCCATTTTGATCATTGGCGCTAAATGCCGGGGCTTTATCGCCTTGTTTTATTGTTGCCATATTATCGTATAAAGGTTGTTTTATAAGTTGAGGTATTTCCCTTTTTATCTTGTACTTGTAGCTCTAGTTGGTGGCTGCCTTTGGCAATGCGTTCATCAAAAGAATGCCAAAGGGTGCCTGTTTTTTGGTCGTATTCAAACAAAATCCATTGCCCATCTACCGTTCCTGCAAAATTACCAATGCCCGAAAGTCGGTCTGCAATTTTAAAAATTAGTTTCGTTCTTCCTGTCATCACTTTGTCCTTATTAAGACTAATAGGAACAATGCTCGGGGCTATGGTATCTACACTAACGTAAAAAGTGCCAAATGATTTTACTTGGGCGCTTACCCAGCCATTTTGGTATGTGCTTTCGTAGGCAATTCCTTTGGTATCTACAATTAATGCCTTATTAATTAGCTCCTCGGGTAAACGTGCATCGGTCTTTATTCTTAGGCTGTAGGCCTGATGTAGGGGAGTATTTGCTTTATGAATGCGGTGTTGTGCCGAGTACGTTCCTGGGATTTTAGAGGTGCTGTCGTACTCAAAAGCTATGTCGTTGTAAAAGGTTCCTTTTGGAATGTTTAGGCTAATAGAAGCAGTGTTAAAGCTATTATCTTGACTGGCTGAGAATAGATTTTCTTTAGCGATTGATTTCTGTATGCTGCGTATGGGGTTTCTTTGCACATCAAAACTAAGGCTGCTGCTGTTGCCTGCTACATCGCTAATGGTGTAGCGCACCTGATGGATTTGGTTGTCGGTTAGTTTAATGTGTCCATCGCCTGCTGTATAAATTTGGATTGGATTTCCGGGGTCTACAAAGCTTTTGTGGATAGAAATGCCCGAGAGTTTTAGTGCATAATAATCTAGGTGGCTGTTGATGGCTTTGGTATGATCGAAGCTGAAGCGTTCCCAGCTTGCATTGTAAATTATGTATCCATCTAGACTTAATTCTATCGAATAAAGACCATGTGTAGCACCTTGTGGGCTGGTTCTATCAAAAGCGACGATTCCCAATCCGGCATCGGCAGATAGTAGAATTGGACTAGTGCTGTTTACTCGATATTCGCCATTGATTTTGGTAATAGGAAATGCCTTCTTATTGGTTTTTTCTGAGAAGGCACTGCCGTTTAAATCATACATATAGAGCGTTTTAACTTCCGGATTTACCGTATCGGTAATAGTTAAGCCAAAGAGCTGAGGGTTTATGGTTTCTTCGGTTTGTGTATCTCTAATTTCGAAATGCAGGTGGGGCCCACCAGAGCTGCCGGTATTACCCGACCAGCCAATGAGCTGCCCTTTTTTTACTGGAATTTCTTCTGAATTTAATGGGAAATCAACATCGAATTGTTTTAAGCCGTATTGCGTGCTTTTCACTTTTTGCGCCAAGCTAGGTGCATAGGCACGTAGGTGTGCGTATACACTGGTGTAGCCATTTGGGTGGTTTAGGTAAATGGCTTGTCCAAAACCGCCAATTTGTACACGTAAACGGGCTACATAGCCATCGGCTACGGCGTATACGGGATAGCCTTCGCGTTGATTGGTTCTAAAATCTAATCCAGAGTGAAAATGGTTTGGGCGTAAATCGCCAAAACTGCCCGCAACTGATGGAGCTAAGTCTAGAGGGTATCTGAAATCTTCTTTTGGGTAATGGCTTGCATTATAGGGTTGTGCCTGCGTGCATGCGAAGGCAAAGCAGAGTACAAGTAAACAAATAAGCCTCATTATTTAATATGAAAATCTAAGAGTTTTTCATCGCCAAGATATCCTTCTAGGTGATCTCCTATGTTTACTTTACCAACACCTTCAGGTGTTCCGGTAAAAATTAAATCTCCTTTTCTTAGGGTGATGTATTGAGATACAAATGCGATAATGCGATCGAAACTGAATAGTAAATCGTTGGTATTTCCGCTTTGTACGTTTTTCCCGTTGAGATCTAAATGAAAAGATAAATTGTCTAAATCTCCTAGGTTTGCTTTTGGTATAAATTTGCTTAGGGGAGCAGAATGGTCGAAGGATTTGGCTAATTCCCAGGGCAAACCTTTTTCTTTGTGCTGTTGTTGAATGTCTCGGGCGGTAAAATCAATTCCTAAGCCAATTTCATCGAAATACGTATGGGCAAACTTTTCGGCAATATGTTTCCCTTCTTTACATACTTTTAATACTACTTCAATTTCGTGGTGAATGTCCTTGGTAAAGGCAGGGTGATAGAAGGGCGCATTGTTTAGTAAGATGGCCGTATCTGGTTTCATGAAAATTACCGGTTGGCTAGGTACCGGATTGTTTAGTTCTTTTGCATGTTCGGCGTAGTTACGGCCAACGGCTATAATTTTCATTGGTTGGGAGGTATATTATTGTACAGAAATACGTTTAACTACGGTTTCGTTGCCGGCAATAAAGCGAATAAAATATAGTCCGCTATTTAGGCTATCGCCCACGTTAAAAGAGCCGTTCTGCTCTCCTGCAGGTAATTTTCTCGATAGTAATGTGCTTACCTCATTTCCTAAAAAGTCCATAATCTTAATGGTCATGGTTACCTCTTTAGTTAAGGTGTAATTTACGTTAAGCTGATCGGATATTGGATTGGGATACACCTTTACATTGCTAAGCAGCTTTCCGTCGGGCACGTTTGCTTTAATGCTGGTAGTAGTACTACTAGGTTTTAATGCCGATGGTTTAAAAGGAACAATAGCTATTTTTAAGTTGGTTTTTAAGAAGGCTGGTTTTTCTTTTCGAGTATCGGTAATTTTACCCTCAATTCTAGTCGAACTTGTTCTAAGACTGTCGGCTCTGAGAACGGATTTTACATTCTTAGCATAGACATTCCCCAGCAATCCCCCTAAAAGAAGGGAGAGCGCTAGAAGTATGCGTACGTTTTTTATGTAAAGTATCCCCATATGGTTGTGCCTTGCGTAAAAATATAGATAATTTTTAGGCTCTTTATATACTTAACTCTAGTTTTTGTTTTTTTAACACAATTTAACGAAAATGATACAAATTAGGGGTATTTAAAATGTGTAAGTCTTTTAGTTTGTAAATCAGAAATGTTGCTTTACTTTTGTGCGATAATTTCGAATTCGTGAGCAACCATAAAAATCTTCAAAAGCTGTCTGCAGCAGGTTTATTAATTAGTTTAGGTATTATTTATGGAGATATTGGTACGTCGCCACTCTACGTATTTAAGGCCATTGTAGGCGAAAGTATCATTACTTCAGATTTAATTCTGGGCGGCTTATCGTGTATTTTTTGGACATTAACGCTTCAAACCACCCTAAAATATGTAATTATTACTCTTAGGGCTGATAATAAAGGGGAAGGCGGAATTTTCTCTTTATACTCTTTGGTTAAAAGGAAAGCCAAATGGCTCGTTATTCCGGCAATGATTGGTGGTTGTGCACTTTTAGCTGATGGTATTATTACCCCTCCTATCACGGTTTCTTCGGCCATTGAAGGCTTAAGTATCGTGCATCCAGGTTTGCCAACCGTACCCATTGTAATTGCTATTCTTACCGCTTTGTTTATAATTCAGCAATTCGGAACTTCTTTGGTGGGTAAAGCCTTCGGGCCTATTATGTTTATTTGGTTTGGCATGATGGCGGTATTAGGTACCTTGTTTGTGGTTCAATATCCAGCTATTTTACATTCTCTAAATCCATATTATGCCTACAAGATATTAGTGTCTTCGCCGAGTGCCTTTTTAATTTTGGGGGCTGTTTTTCTTTGTACTACCGGGGCAGAGGCTTTGTATTCAGATTTAGGTCACTGTGGTAAATCGAATATTCGCATCAGTTGGATTTATGTTAAGCTTTGTTTGTTGCTAAACTACATGGGCCAAGGTGTTTGGCTGTTACAACACCAAGGAACCACTTTAAACGGCGATAATCCATTCTTTCAAATTATGCCGTCTTGGTTTTTAATCCCAGGCATTGCTATTGCAACCGCTGCGGCAATTATTGCCAGTCAGGCATTAATTTCAGGCTCTTTTACGCTTATTGCCGAAGCTGTTCGCTTAAACTTATGGCCAAAGGTTAGAATCAATTACCCTACCGATCAAAAAGGGCAGTTATACGTTCCTTCTATTAACTGGCTGTTATGGCTTGGTTGCTTGGTGGTGGTGCTTATATTCCAAGCTTCTGCCAAAATGGAGGCAGCCTACGGTTTGTCCATTACCGTAGCCATGCTCATGACTACCATTTTGTTAAGTGTTTACCTGCGTAGAAAAAAATTTCCAAGCTACCTTATTGTGGTTTTCTTAGTGGTTTACCTATTAATAGAGCTTACGTTTTTAGTAGGTAATATGGCCAAAATACTACATGGTGGCTGGTTTACCATTTTATTAGGCTCTATCTTATTTTCGGTAATGTGGGCTTGGTCTTCTGCCCGAAAAATTAAAAACAGATTCGTGAAATTTGTGGATATACAGGAGTATTATCCCATTATTAAAGATTTAAGTGAAGATGAAACTGTGCCAAAATTAGCTTCGCAGTTGGTGTATTTAACAAGCGCCAATTTTCGTTCAGAAATAGAGTTAAAAATTATGTACTCTATTCTTCAGAAACAGCCTAAGCGTGCCGACGTATATTGGTTGGTGCACGTGGATGTAATGGATGAGCCTTATACCAATGATTATAAGGTAGATTTCTTAATTCCCGGTAAATTAATTCGTGTAGACTTTAAGCTTGGCTTTAGAGTGGAGCAACGAATCAATGTACTTTTCCGTAAGGTGGTAGAAGATTTAGTGAAGAATAAAGAGGTGGATATTACTAGTAAACATCCTTCTTTAAATAAAAACCATATTGTGGGCGATTTTCGTTTTGTATTATTAGAAAAGGTGCTTTCTCGATCAAACAAATTGCCGTTCATAGAGCGTTTTATTATGAACTATTACTTAATTCTACGTAAGTTAAGTTTGTCTGAAGAAAAGGGCTTTGGCCTCGATTCTAGCTTTGTGAAAATAGAGCGGGTGCCACTTATGGTATCGGTTCCTGAAAACATTATTCTGAATAGGATTTCTTAAAAAAAAAAGCCCCGAATTTATTCGGGGCTTTTTTTTAATGATTGTTCGGCTGATTTAGCTTGCTTCTTCGGTAGCTATAGCCAAAGTAAATACTTAAGCCAACTACTAACCAAATGCTAAACACCAGCCAGTTTTTTACCGGAATTTCGGTCATTAAATAAAAGCAACTCATTAAGCCCAATACCGGAATAATAGAAAAACTATTTTTAAAGCTCAATATGGCCGAGCCAAGGCATACAATTAAGAACAGATAGAACGGAATGTGGTGTTTCCAATTTTCCCATCCTTCAGAGAAATTAAGCATGCTGCCAATAAAATCTCTAAAAAACCATCCCAATACTAGTACTAGAATCGGAATAATGAATTTTCCATTTACATACGGAATGCGGAAACGTTTTTCGCCAGGATTCTCATCTTTTGGCAAATACAGTACCCCACCACAAACCAATACAAAGGCAAATAAGGTGCCAATGCTGGTTAAGTCGGTTACTAAGCTGCTATCTACAAATAAGGCTGGTATGGCCACTAAAAAGCCTGTAATAATGGTGGCAAAAGCCGGTGTTTGATATTTTGTGTGAATTTTGCTAAAGGATTTTGGTAATAAACCATCGCGGCTCATGCTCATCCAAATACGAGGTTGGCCTAATTGAAATACCAATAATACACTAGTCGTGGCAATAACCGCACTTACCGAGATAATATAGCCAATCCAAGGTTTGTTAATACGTTCAAATACGAATGCCAAGGGATCGTCTACTTTTAATTCGGAGTAGTTTACCATTCCGGTGAGCACCAAGGCGATTAAAATGTATAAAACGGTACAAATAATGAGGGAGTAAATCATCCCTTTGGGTAAGTCTCGTTGCGGATTTTCACACTCTTCGGCCGTAGTAGAAATGGCGTCAAAACCAATGTAGGCATAAAACACTGCCGATACACCACGCAATACGCCACTAAATCCATTTGGTAAAAATGGTGTCCAATTGTGAGCATCTACATAGAAAAAGCCAATACCAATTACAAAAAGGATAACCGCTATTTTAAGCGCCACCATAAAGTTGGTACTCTTTTTACTTTCTTTAATACCTACGTAGGCCAACCAGGTAACCAATACCACAATGAGCATAGCTGGAATGTTTAAAAACACTTTATAATCGCCAATCATGGGGGCCGATGTCCAAGCCTGATAGGCTTCCGAAAGGTTACTGTTTACTAGTTTACCATCGCTCATAGCCGTTTGGGCTTCTTGGAAACGACTAAAAGCAGTAGTGCTATCCATGGTTAGCCAACCGGGTAAATGAATGCCAATGCCCTGTAGTAAATTATTGAAATAGCCACTCCACGAAATAGCCACCACAATGTTTCCGATAGCATATTCTAGAATTAAGGCCCAGCCAATAATCCAAGCAACGAGTTCACCAAAAGCCACGTAGGCATAGGTGTAGGCACTACCCGATACGGGCACTCGAGAGGCAAATTCGGCATAACATAGAGCCGAAAAACCGCAGGTTACCGCAGTAATAATAAATAAAATAGATACGCCTGGCCCGCCATTAAAGGCAGCGGTACCAATGGTAGAGAAAATGCCCGCACCAATTACGGCGGCAATTCCCATAGCTGTTAAATCACGTACTTTTAAAACCTTGTTTAGGTTTTTTTGTTCGTGTTCGGCATCTGAAAAGCCTTCTTGCTGATCTTTTAGGATGCCACTAATGGTTTTTCTTCTAAATATGTTGGCCATGTAGGTGCGGTTTAGTTTTTATAATAAAGGTGATTCCGATAAAGATAAGAGGCTTGTTGGTAATATGAAATAGCTTCTTTACTTCCTTCGGGGTCAATTGCAATCGTTTTGGTATCGCCCGTTTCGAAATTTGGCGCAAAAGCACTTAATTTTTTGTTGGGCTGTAAAATGTATAATTGTTTATTCTTGATGAAGCCTAAGCTCTGGTAGGTGCTAATAAATACCCGCTCTCTGCCTTCTTCTAACCTAAAAATATCGTAGCCAAAAAACTTGCTGCGGTAATTAAAATTAAGCATTCCAAGAATAGTAGGGGCAATATCTATTTGGGCGGTAAGCTTCTCAAACCGTTGCGGTTTTACTAAGCCCGGTGCATAAATAATCATCGGGATATGGTATTTATCTACCGGTAATTCTACCTTTCCGGCGCTAGATGCACAATGGTCGGCCACAATAACAAAAATAGTTTGCTTAAACCAAGGTTTTTGTTGAGCTTCCTTAATAAATCGACCAATGGCGTAGTCGGTATACTTTACCGCACCCTCACGTCCGCTATGCGACGGAATGTCTATGCGACCTTCTGGATAGGTATAGGGGCGATGGTTAGATACCGTCATGATATGGCTGAAAAACGGTTTATTATCTCGGTAGTTTTTGTCAAACTCTTTTAGCGATAAGGTAAATAAATCTTCGTCGGCTACACCCCAAATGTTTTCGTAGTGAATGTCTTTCGGGTTAATGGCGTCGCGGTCTATGGCTTGGTAGCCATTGTTTGCAAAAAAGTAACCCATGTTATCGAAATAACTGTATCCGCCATAAATAAATTGTGTGCGATAGCCTTTACTCTCAAAAACACTTCCTAGGGAAAATAATCCTTCGTTATTAGGGCGCTTTACTATAGATTGTCCTGGAGTGGGTGGAATAGCCAGAGAAAGCGACTCTAAACCCCGTACCGTTCTGGTACCTGAAGCATAGAGCTGTGTAAACAAAATACCCTGATCGGCTAAGCTATCTAAGTGCGGGGTAATGCCTTGGGTATTGCCAAAGTGTGCCAAAAAACTAGCGCTTAAACTCTCTACACTAATGAGAATTACGTTGAGTTTTTTCTCGGGTTCTTGGTGACTAATTTCTCGCTCTATGCCCACGCTGTTGTTTATAAACTTGCTATCTTTTTCTTGTAAACACTTGCGTAAAATGCGTACTACTTCATTCTGAGGCAGGGTTTGGTAAAAACTAGTATAGTCTAATTCGTTGTTCCAAAAGGCCGATCCAAAATCGAACAAGCCGTTGCCGGCTAACTCGTTTGCATATTCGTTGTCGCTAAATTTCTTACCCTTATTGCTTACCAAAAAATACGTAAGTAAAGGCATAATAAGTAGGGGGAGAGCTACGGCTGTTCTTTTGCCTAAACGAATGCTTGCTTGCATTGATTGTTTAATGGAGCTTCGTACTAGCCACAATACGCCAAAAGAAATTAATAGAATAGCAATGAGTAATTTTCCTACAGGGTACGATTGCCAAATATTTCCTACCACTTCGGTGGTATATACTAAATAATCAACGGCAATAAAATTATAGCGGGTAGAAAATTCATCCCAGAAAAACCATTCGGATACGGCGTTGAAAATGCCGAGAAATACCATGAGTAAAAAGTACCCGTACAGCACAAAACGATGGCCCGGTTTTGCATACCATTTGCTGGGCAATAGCCAGCAGTACAATACCAATGGAATGATGAAATAGCTTAGCATCGCTACATCATAAAATAGACCGATGCTAAATACCCCAAGTAGGTTTAAGACACTCCAATCGAAACTGCTGCCCGATTTTATTAAAAGGGCTATTCGGGTGAGGGTAGAAATGGCTACGCTGAGTAGCACCACTAGCTTTACCGGGTAAAATTGTTCTTTAAAGGCTTTTTTGATGAAGGGAATCATTTTTTAAACTCTTTCTTGTTGTAAAATTTCTAATTCGTGTTGTACAAAGCTTACCAATTCTTGAATGTAGCTAGCGCTAAAATCAAATTTAATACCTGCTGTTTCGTAGATTTCGCGAATGGTTTTGGTATAGCCAAGTTTTAAGGCGTTTAAATACTGCTCTAGACCTTTTTTGGGATTTTCTTTATAATTTTTCCAAACGGCAATGGCGCCTAATTGAGCCATTCCGTATTCAATATAATAGAAAGGTACTTCGAAAATATGCAGCTGTTTTTGCCATAAATTAAGTTCAGCTTCTTGGTGTTCTGTCCAATCGATAAAGTTGGCACCAAACTTTTCAAATATATTCTTCCAAGCGGCACTGCGTTCTTCGGTAATGTGCTCGGGGTGGGTATATATCCAATGCTGAAATTGATCTACCACAGCTACCCAAGGCAACGTTTTAAGCACATCTTTTAGTTGTTCTTGTTTGGCTCGGTTTAATTCTTCGGGATTGGTAAAAAATTCATCCCAATGGTCCATGGAAATTAATTCCATGCTCATGGAGGCCAATTCGGCCACTTCTGAGGGGCAATGCTTAAAATCGTTTAGCTCTAAATCTGCGGTAACAAAGGTGTGAATAGCGTGGCCTCCTTCGTGTACCATGGTGGTTAAATCTCTAAAAGAACCTGCCGAATTCATAAAAATAAAAGGAGCGCCTGTTTCGGCTAATGGGTAATTGTAGCCACCGGGAGCTTTGCCTTTGCGGCTTTCCACGTCAAATAAGCCATTAGCTTTCATGGCCCGTAATCTGTCGCCTAAAAAGGGATCTAGTTTCCCGAAACAAGCAATAGATTTTTCTATTAATTCGGTCCCGTCTTTAAAAGGTTTTAAGGCAGGCTTTCCGGAGGTATCTACTTCCATATCCCAGGGCTGTAGGCTTGGTAAAGCTAATGCTTTTTTGCGGCCATCAGCATGTTTTGCCAATACAGGCACCACAGTTTTCTCAATTGCCTCGTGGAATTGGAAGCAGTCTTCGGGTGTATAGTCAAATCGCCCTAAGGCTGCAAACATGTAATCCCTAAAATTATTAAAATTTGCATTTTGAGCCACTTGGTGGCGAAGCGTACGCAGGGTGTTGAATAAGTTGTTTAGCGTATCTTTTTCTACCAAGCGTCTGTTGGTAATAGCTTGCCAGGCATTCTTTCTAAGTTCTCTATCAGTGTCTTTTAAAAAAGTAGTCGCTTGTTCTAAGGTATACTCTTGCCCTTCAAGAGTTACCGACATGGCGCCCGTAATACCCTGGTATTTTTGCTGTTCTACCTGAATGGTGGTTTGTAGCGGAATGTTTTCTTCTCTGAAAAGTTCTAAGGCTTTTCTAGTGCCACGAATAAGTATGGCATATTTTGTTTGATCTAGCTGAGCTAGAAAAGGGCTCTCTATAAACTTACGATTCAATTGATCGTTCAGCGGAGCTACTTTTGGTTCAATTTCGGTAGCGAAATATTGAAAGGAGTTTACTAAAGCCTCATCGGCTGTATTGCAGGTCATGCGGATATAGCGCCAAGCAAAATCTTCTTCTAGTAAGGCGTCTACTTCACTGCGATCGCGAAGCCATTGTTCCAATTCGCTGGCCGAGCCAATGCTGCGTTTAGCTAATTCTTCGAAAATTGGAGAAAGGTTCTCCCAAGTAATTTCAAAAACGCTTTTTAAATAGTTTCTTTCTTTCTTCTTAATCAACAAATCTTTCATACATTTTATAAAGGGCTTCTAAACCACACATCTAAGAAATAACAGCCGGCAAAAATAACCGAAGCTAGGCCGTTGGTGGTTTGAAAAGCTCGGTCTACCTTACTTAAATCGTTGGGCTTTACCAAACGGTGCTGGTATACAAGCATTGTGGCAAAAAACGCTAGACCTGCCAAGTAAAACCAACTTAGCGTAGTGTAAAATAGCGGCATAATTAAGCAGAAAAGAGCCAATACGTGCAAAATTTCTGATACTCGGAGTGCTTTTTTAGCGCCTAGCCAAGCAGGTATAGAAAATAGCTTTTCTTGTTTATCAAAGGCTTCGTCTTGCAGTGCATAAATAATATCGAAGCCGCTTACCCAGCACAATACGGCCAGCGAAAAGAAAACGGGCGTCCAAGCGAAAGCGCCAGTAACTACCAAATAAGCGCCAATGGGGGCTAGGGCTAAGCCCAAGCCTAATACCAAATGGCATAAGGGTGTAAAGCGTTTGGTGTAGCTATATCCTAGCACTACCAATAGCGCAATCGGGCTCAAAGCCAAGCAAAGCGGATTAATAAAATAAGTACTGGTAATAAATAAGCCCGAATTGAGCACTGTGAATACCAATGCTTCTTGTGGTTTAACTTTGCCTACTGGAATATCTCTGGTGGCAGTCCGTGGGTTTTTGGCATCTATAGAGCGATCTAAGTATCTATTGAATGCCATTGCCGAATTGCGTGCAAAGACCATACAAGCCAACATTAGCGCAAAAGATACCCAGCTAAAATTGTAAGCTGTGGTATTTAGCGCTAAAAAGAAGCCAATACAAGCAAATGGTAATGCAAAAATGGTATGTGCAAATAGTACTAAAGAAACGTATTTTCTCATAAAACGAATGCTTGGTTCAGTTCGTGAATGGAGCCGAGTACTGTCTCTCTTCCTAAGGTATTTTCGGAAGAAGTAATAAAAATTTTAGGTACTTCTTCGAAAGTTTTTAGTAATTCCTTGCGAAACTTGGCAACGCTTTGGTCTGTTTTTACTGCCGATTGTTTATCTGCTTTGGTAAAAATGAGTAGGAAAGGAATACCCGTTTCGCCCAGCCAATTGCAAAAATCAATGTCAATTTTTTGCGGTTCTACTCGGCTGTCAATTAATACATAAACGCACTGAAGACTTTCTCGGTGGCGTAAATAATAGCGAATAAAGCGTTCCCACTCACCCCGATTGGCTTTAGATGTTCGGGCATAGCCATAACCGGGTAAATCTACTAAATACCAATCTTCGTTTACCTTAAAATGGTTAATTAATTGCGTTTTCCCGGGATTTTGAGAGGTTTTTGCCAAGCCTTTGCGTTGCAAAAGCATGTTTATAAGCGACGATTTACCCACATTAGAGCGGCCAATAAAGGCATATTCGGGGAGCACCGGAGGCGGTAATTTATCCGTTCGGGTATTGCTGCATATAAATTCGGCGCTTTTTATAATCATTGCTCAAAGTTAAGGCTTTAGGCCTGTAATTTTTTGCTTTTAGGATAAAATAATGACATATTTGGTGTTTATTCTCCTGCCACAAACTTATCTTTGTGGCTATGTCTAAAGTGGTTACCCCATATCAAGATGCCAAAGCTTCTAAAAAAGAGCAAGTGGCCCAAATGTTTACAAACATTGCTAAGACCTATGATTTTCTAAATCATTTATTGTCATTAGGAATAGACGTTATTTGGCGTAAAATAGCCATTAAAGAATTGGTCAACTTGCAACCCAAGCAAATTTTAGATGTAGCCACCGGCACCGGTGATTTTGCTTTTGAAGCTATTGCTGCACTGAAACCACAAAAAGTAGTTGGGGTTGATATTTCGGAAGGTATGTTGGCTATTGCTCAAGAAAAAATTACTAAAAGAGGTCTTGCAGACACCTTTGAGGTGCAGTTGGGCGATTCTGAAAAGTTGGATTTTGGAGAAGCTAGTTTCGATGCCCTTACCGTAGCCTATGGCGTGCGTAATTTTGAAAACCTGAGTGCCGGTTTAAGTGATATGTACAGAGTGTTAAAACCGGGAGGTAAAGCAGTAATTTTAGAATTTTCTAAGCCCAAAGCTTTTCCTATAAAACAACTGTATAATTTTTATTTCCACTACCTAACACCCGGTATAGGTAAATTGTTTTCGAAAGATAACAGTGCCTATGCATACTTACCCGAATCGGTAGCCGCTTTTCCAGATGGAGCTGATTTTGTGAAATTACTATCGAGTGTAGGTTTTAAAGAAGCCAAATGCCGTCCCTTGGCTTTTGGTATTTGTTCTATTTATACCGGTGTAAAAAATGCATAAACTCTTCGGGATATATTTTTTATTGATGCTATTAGCCTATACTAGCTATGCCCAAGAAAATTGGGGTGGCGGAGTAGATAACGACGATGTGCATTTTGGATTTGGGTTTCAGTTCTCAAATACTGAATTTAAGTTATATAAAGCGCAGGATTGGCGTACCCCTTTCACCGATCCTAGTTCTGGATTAGTCTTAACAAGTCCTTTGGTAAGTATTAGCTCTCCCGTGTCTTCTAGTTTTGGTTTAGGTTTTATTGCCGATGTGCGTTTGGGTAATAATGTTAATTTTAGAGCCACACCGGCCTTGGTTTTTGCCGATCGTTTTATAGATTATACATACGAAATTTCGGCCCAAAATACTCGTAAAACTGTACAATCGG
>JBJTNJ010000117.1:0-26105 GCA_046074005.1 Sphingobacteriaceae bacterium | reverse complement strand
GAACCTGGCCATTTTTTAGTTGGTTTACTTTTTCTTCGTTGATATCTACGCAGGTCACCGTATTGCCGGTTTCCGACAAACAGGTGCCTGTTACCAATCCTACATATCCGGTTCCAACTACAGCTATTTTCATTTCAAGGTATTCTTTTAGGCATTAAATAGTAACTTCGACGAAGATACGATTTTTACATGCTATTACTATATCGCTTCGGCCTGTCTATTTTCTACATTCTGATGAAATTTGCATCTCTCTGGCACCCCAAAGCCAAACTTTGGGTAAACGGACGAGAACATTGGGAAGAAAAACTACGAAGCAAAGTGGGCAACATAGAGTCGAGTGTATGGTTTCATTTTGCCTCTTTAGGTGAATTTGAACAAGGCCGACCGGTATTAGAAGCGCTTAAAAAAGCAGAACCCGATACCAAAATAATCATCAGCTTTTTCTCACCCTCAGGGTATGAAATTCGTAAAGAATATCCCTTGGCATTGGCGGTGTGTTACTTACCTCTAGATAGCGCACGCAATGCGGCTGCTTTTATTGATATTGTAAAGCCCAAATATGCCGTGTTCACCAAATACGAATACTGGTTTTATTTTTTCAGAGGCTTGCATAAAAAAGGCATCCCACTCTACCTCATTTCGGGTATTTTTAGAAAAGATCAAGCCTTTTTTAGGGGATATGGGGGCTTTTACCGCCAAATGCTGGGTTTTATTAGCTACTTTTTTGTACAAAACGAAGAAAGTAAAACATTGGTGAATAGTTTGGGCATTAGCCAAGTAGCAGTAAGTGGCGATACCCGTTTCGACCGAGTGGCAGAAAACGCCAAAAACAAAAAAGAGCTCCCTGCGGTTAAGGCCTTTTGCGGGAACTCAAAGGTAATGGTAGCCGGAAGCACTTGGCCTGCTGATGAAGAGTTATTAAACTCAATTATTAAACATCATAGTGATTGGAAATTTATTATTGCTCCGCACGAAATTTCTGAGGCAAACCTCCAAGGCCTAGAAAAACAATTGGCCGGCAAAACAATACGCTATTCCCAGTTAGAACTGAATACATTACAGCTAGCTCAGGTACTTATTATCGATAATATTGGCTTACTATCGTCGCTATACGCTTACGGCAACATTGCCTACATTGGAGGTGGTTTTGGCAAAGGCATTCACAATACTTTAGAGGCGGCAGCCTTTGGCTTGCCCGTAATTTTTGGCCCTAATTTTCAAAAATTTCAAGAGGCTAAAGACTTAATTGAATTTCAAGCAGGTTTTAGCATACACAACCAAGCGGCGTTAAACGATTGCTTCGAGCGCTTACGGGCCGACACCAAAAACAGTGCCGGAGCACAGGCAAAAGCCTATGTAGACAGCCGTACTGGTGCTACCGCCAAAATCCTAGAGAAGATTTTAGCCTAATTGATTGGCGTTTTCACTAAACGCTCTAAGGTATCAATCCACATAGGATGGTCGTTTAGGCTTTCTACCAATTGAATTTTTTCGCCACCGGCTTCAACAAATTCTTCTTGGTATTCTTCAGCAATCTCAAAAATGGTTTCCAAGCAATCGGCCACAAATGCAGGGCAAAATACCAACACTTTTTTGGCTCCTTTTTCAGCCAAATGCTCAATAACCTCACTGGTATAGGGCTGAGCCCATGGGTCTCTACCTAAACGTGATTGAAACGTGATGGTGTATTTTTCTTTTGGAATACCCAACTCCGTAGCAATTAATTGGGCTGTACGGTAGCATTGGGCGCTGTAACAAAACTTATTATTCTCGGTAATCGTTTCGCAGCACTTATCTACCTTGAGGCAATGTTGTTTACTATCGTCACCTTTGCGTAAGTGGCGTTGAGGCAATCCATGAAAACTGAACAACACGTGGTCGAAGGTTTCGGGCTTGTATTTTTTCCCATTCTCTGCAAAATTTGCAATTACTCCTTTATCATCGTAGAATGAGTTTAAGAAAGAAATATCTGGAATTGTTTGCCAAGTACGCACAATTTCCATCACCTTATCGTGAATTGAACCCGTAGTGGCCGAGGCGTATTGTGGGAAAAGTGGAATCACTTTAATGCTGTCTACTTGGGCCACTTTTAGTTTATCTAGAGCCGACTGAATAGATGGACTTTGATAGCGCATGGCCAATTCTACTTGATAATCGATCCCCAAACGCTCTTTTAACAATTCGGCAGAACGTACACTATAATGCATGAGCGGGGAACCATTTTCAGACCAAATGGCCCGATAGGTTTTAGCAGATTTTGGGCCACGAAAAGGCACAATAATACCTCTTACCAATAGTGCTCTGAATGCCAGCGGGATATCGATTACCCGGCCATCCATTAAAAATTCGGCTAAATACTTCCGTACATCTGCTGTTGAGGGGCTATCGGGCGTACCCAAATTAACCAACAAAACTCCCTTTTTTCCCATATTAAAACTCAAATATAATTCCTATAGTCGGCAAAATAGTGCCGGCCGGGTCGTCAATAAATTTCATCTTATAACGGCTAGCATCGTTCGGATCGCTTTGTAAAGCTCCGCTTGCGGACCGCTCTGCTGTTAGTTGCTGCTGCTGTTGATATACGGAATTCGTTATATTCTGAATATCTAAAAACAGGTTTAAATTATATGCCTTAAAAGTATACTTTTTATCTAAGCGAATATCCAGCTGAGCAAAGTTTTTTAAGCGTTGGCTATTCAAGTTACTATAGTTTGGCACGCCTCTAGGATAAAAATCCCAATTGGTTTTTAAAGAGGATGTAGCTACGTCGTAGGGCGTAAAAGGGCCTCCGCCACTCATACGAAAGCGGGCTCCGAGCTCCCAATTTCGGGCAAATAATTTTCCGGCGGTTACGCTCACAATGTAGCGGGTATCCCAAGAGGAAGGCAAATACGTGGCACTAGCATCTTTAAACTCACTTCGAAACACGGTGAGTGAAGCAAGGCCGTAAAAACCTTCTTTTAATCTCTTTTGTGCCAAGAGTTCTAGCCCATAGCTGCGGCCTTGTGTAAAGCCTGTAAGTTCGCGGTTACCTACCACCCCAAAGTCGGCTCCTAAATTGGCTAAAGGAATATCGCGGCCAAACACCCGAACCATGGGGTAGTGATCGTAATATTTATAAAACCCCTCGAGTGTAAAGCGGGTATTGCTTAAGGTATTATACTCTAGCCCTAACAAGGCTTGTTTCGAACGAATGTATTGTGCTTCTGTATTTTCTAAAGGGCCGCCGGTTACTGCTCGGTATCCTAAAAGTGTATAAGCTGGTAGCTGGTAATATATCCCCATATTAGCATTTAGGCTTAGCTTTTCGGTAACATTATAAGCTAAAGACATGCGTGGCGACAGCGTTTTTAATAAATTGTTCATACTAGCCGAATAGGTATTTGCATCGGCACGAACACCTCCTGATACGTTAAGTTTATCGTCTAAAAAGCTTTTGCTTAACTGGGCAAATACCCCATATTTAAGAAATGATAGTGCGGACTGATACTGAACCGCCCCCAAAGGGAATAACTGCTTGGTATCGGTATTATATCTTGCCGATTCGGCATTGGCGCCAATATTTAACTTGTAGCCACTTATAAAACTGTTGTTCTCAAATCGGAATTTATTCTCTGCCTCCGATGATAAATAATCGATGGTACTAGTTTTTGCGGGATCGTTGTCTTGATATTTTAGCGCCCTATTTTTGAAATAATTTCGGCTGATTACCAAGAGAGAGTTTCCTTTAGCTCGGTAATTTTTATAGGTAAGGCCCAATGTATAGGTATCCTGATTATCTACCGGAATATAGTCTAGAATGTATTGGTTGCTTTCTGTTTTTTCGGCATCAAAATTAAGTTTAAAGCGATCGGTGGCACCTAAACCAATAAACGTAAGTTCATTTTTTGGATTAATTTTATGCTTAATCTTAAACTGATAATCTTGGTAGGCAGGCAAAAAAGGCAAGCCCAAAAGCTTAAACAATCCTTGCAAATAGGAGTAACGATAGGAGGCTAAAAACGTAGTTTTCGCATCAATAGGGCCTTCTAAGGTAGTAGCAAAATCGCTGGAGCCCAGCGTAAGCGAACTGCTTAATTTATCGCTTCGGCCATCTTTTTGGCGAAATTCAAATACCGAACTTAAAGTATTGCCTCTATTTGCCGGGAAGGCTCCGGAATAAAAATCAACATCGCGAATAAAATCGACATTAATTAAACCTACCGGGCCACCCGATGAACCTTGGGTAGAAAAGTGATTGATATTGGGAATTTCGACGCCATCTATGTAAAATCGGTTTTCGCTGGGCGCTCCGCCTCTAATCACAATGTCGTTTCTAAAGCTTACTTGAGTAGCTACCCCCGGCAAGGATTGAATGGCTTTGGAAATATCTCGATTACCACCCGGATTACGCTTAATTTCGGTTACCCCGATATTGCGCAAAGAAACCGGACTTTCTACTGGTTTTATGAAGAGTGGAGCCCGTATGCTTACCTCTCCAAGGGTAGTCATTTGTGCTTCCAAAAACACATCCAAAACAGTTGGTTTGGCGTTGCTTAGTTGTACATCGAACTGCATTTTTTTCTGATAGCCTACCAAAGAAAACTGAAGATTATATACGGCTGGTTTCAGATTTTTGAATAGATACACGCCAGCTGAATCGGTTTTGCTACCCCCATTTAAACCCTGTATACTCACCGTTACACCAGCTAAAGGCTCATTTGTTAGCGCATCCTTTACGCTACCACTTAGCGTGGCTAAATTTTGCGTGGTTTTTTGCGCAAATACTGGCAAACAAATACTTACTAATACACTTAAAAACAATGCTCGTTTCATGGTGGTTTGTTTTTTTTGCAAAGGTACTATTGCCTAGCAAAGCCAAAAATTTGTGTGTATTTATGACAAAGCGATTACGCTCTTATTTTAGCTGCCATAGCCTCCACCAAGGTGTTCCCGGCGAATCGTGGTGTTCGTAGTGATAACCAAAAAAGTAGCAGCTAATAAATGCTAAAAAGTGATTCTTGCGTAAGGTGTTTGATTGATGTGCATTCGTGTGCTCCCCATGGTGTGGCAACCAAGTGCCGAAAAAGAATAATTGCACCGTACTCAGTAAGGATGGAAGCACCCAAGCTAGCAGCAAATTAATTTCGGAAAACCAAATTTTTAGCACGTTGAAAAGTACGGACATTGCTAAAATTTGCCACCACCTCACATACGTCTTCATAAAATTGAGATACCAGGCAAAGAAATTTCCTGAATGAAAATCGGGGTCTTTTTCGGTATGAACATAGCGATGATGTTCATGGTGCTTATGGTACAAAGCACTCAGAGGGAATAAAGCATACAAAAGGGTACACAGTCCACCAATAAAATTATTGAGCGCCTTATTTGCTGATACCGTTCCATGCATGGCATCGTGGGCGGTAATGAATAAGCCAGTATATAAATGCATTTGCAACAGCACCAATGCATATGACCATGGATTGGACCATGCAAACTCAACATATAATAAGTTGTATAGACCTAAAGCCCAAGAAGTAATTACTAGCAATGCAATTGCTACACCCCAATTGGAAACAGCTTTAGTCATGGGCTAAAACTTGCTTATCTTTTTTAGCAACATTTACCGGTTGAGGTACTTTTACATAATAACCGGTTCCATCGTAAGCTCTTTTGCGTGGATGTTCCATACAGACTTCGCAGCAGCAGCCTTGCAATTTTTCACCACAGGCATCGCATTGGGTAAAGTGCTCGTTACACTCCGGGTTGGCACAGTTAATCATTTTAGCTGTGGTGGTGCCGCAGTTATAGCAAGTTGAAATAATTACAGGATTTTTAGAATTCACATCTACTGCCACACGATTATCAAACACGTAACACTTGCCTTCAAAATCTTTTCCGCCAGCTTCTTTACCGTATTTAATAATGCCCCCATGCAGTTGATATACTTCTTTAAAACCTTCGTGTAATAACAATGCCGATGCTTTTTCACATTTAATACCCCCAGTGCAATAGGTTAAAATTTTCTTGTCTTTGTATTGCGCTAGTTCGTTTATCTTTTCGGGAAACTCCCTAAAATTCTCAATATCTAAGGTAATGGCATTCTTAAAACGCCCCACATTGTGTTCGTAATTAGAGCGTACATCTAAAATCACCACATCCTCTTGGTCTTTCATAGCCAAGAAATCGGCAGGCTCTAAATGTTTTCCCGTTTCTTTATTTGGATCAATAATTTCTGGATTGCGTAAGCCTGAATGCACAATTTCTGATTTGTAACGGCAATGCATCTTAAGGAATGAAGGCTCGTCTACTTCATCGATTTTAAATTCGGTTTTAGCAAAACGGGTATCGGCATGTACCGCGTTCATATAAGCCTTGCAAGCCTCTGAAGTACCCGATACGGTTCCGTTGAGCCCTTCATCGGCCACAATAATTCGACCTACCAAGTTTAATGATTTGCAAAATTTTAAATGATCGGCCGCAAATTGCTCGGCGTCTGCTATAGGACTATAGCAATAGTAGAGTAAGGTTTGATAGTTTTTCATAATCATTGATGCTGCTGCAAACAGCGTTTAATGAATTACAAAGATAGGAATTGAAGATGAAAAAGCTAGTGCAGTACCGGAACCGCCAACGTGGGGTTCTTGGGGTCGTAAAGCACCTCTATTAAATCACCCACCTGCGGAATACTTAACCGAGAAACGGTAACTTCAAATTCCGCCTCCCGATCTAAAATACGTACGCTAATGGCTATTCTTGGGTTTTTATTTACGGTAACTCGAGTATCGAAAATATGAATGATAGGTACCGTTGCTACTACTCCTTCTTTTTTTAGGCGTTTATACAAACGGTTTTGCCGATAGGCTTGGGTCCACGTGGGCCACCAGAAAATAATCATAATAGAGGCTATGCCCCCTATAAACAACACAATGAAATAGGGGTTTGCAGCATACCGAGCTAACCATTTTGTAATGCTCACTGCCCGGTGGCCATCTTGAGTGGTGGTAAATACCAAATACATACCTCCCAACCACACTAAAAAGAAAAAAACAAGCAAAAAGCGGTATAGAAATTTCATATACCCCTAACGATACTAGATAGATTTTATTGGGGAATAAGGCTATTAATTAATCCCGATGGCGATGCGAATACCGCTGTGTTTGGCTAAGCCAATATCATTAGATTGCCCATAAAGCACCTTGAAATTTAGCCATTGCACCCCGGCATACCATTCATGGTATTGTCTTAAATTAGGTGTTTTTAAATAATTTATCCCTACCAATTCTTGTAGTTTAAGTTTACGAACAAGGGGAATTTTATTAAAAATAAATCCAGAGAAATTATGTGAAATATGGGCTTCTACAAATTGACCGGCAGTACTGTGGGTATAATACTCTAAAAATAAAAAACTGTTAGGCTGTGCCTGAAAAGCAGTACGTAAATTGCCTCTAAAATGTTGGTAATCTGGAAAAAATACCGAAGAAGTATGAAGGTACTTGCCCGCAGCAATATAAAAAGAGGATTTTCCGTAAAATCCCATCGGGATGTCAGATTTAGCCAAATCAGCACTCAGCACATCGTAGCGAACATCTGAAGCCAGAAATCCGTTAATTCCTCGTATGTAATTTACACCTAGCGTTGGGTACTTCGATTCTTGATAATATTTTCCCGTTGGATAGGTTACATACTTAGTACTAAAGTTATAGCTAGCTCGTAGCTCTAATTTTACCGACTGGTTATTGGGAAACAGCGGAACATCTTGTGAAGGATTTAGCGGATTGTTAGAGCTGAAACTTCTATTGGCTACATCGTTAAAACGATAACTACTAGTATTCACTAAACTTTTGCGATTGGCAAACTCTATAGAAGCAGAAGTGCGCACATTACCTAATATACGGCCACTAAGCCCAACCTTAGCAAAGGTGTTTTGATACAGCTTTAAATCATTGCGCTCAAAAAACAAAGAGCTAATGCTGTTTTGCAAAGCTGTTACCGAGCCTCTTTTGTTCAAATCTTGAATATCTGAACCTAGCGCAAACGAAAAAACGCCGTTGCCCACCGGCAAAGAACCACCGATGTGTGCATTAATTAATTGATTGGCAAAACCATAACGCACATTGGCCGAATAGCGCACCCATTTATTACTTAAGCTGTCTATTTGCTTTACATAAGCCGCACCGTAATTTAAACCAAAACCCTCCACCGTATTGTAAAAAGTAGATCTTAATAAAGAATTAAATCGGAGGTACTCTTTCTTAAAGCGGTTGCTATGCGTATAGCCCGAACCCAACAAAAAACGCATGGGTTTAAACACATTGCTTTGAGCATCTAGGGAATCTAAATATGGTTTCGATACTCGTTTAGCGGCCAGTGTTTCTTTTTTCTGATAATCGCTAGTCTCCTCTTGCGTAAGAGGTATAGGCCTAGAACGTTCCCAATAAATAGAATCTTTTTTGTTAACCTCTTTGGTAATACGCAAGGCTTCTTTAAAACTATTCCTTTCAAAAGATGGTTCTAGTTGATAATTCTTAAATACAGCAACAAAATAGCCACCAAAAGAAAAACTCAAAAAACTACCCGTAAATTCCATTTTTACCGAAGCCGGCATCCACCTGCCAGTACCCGTTGGAATATAATCTTGCTTAATTTTTAAGGTATCAACAAAATTCAGGCTATTGTCTTTACTTAGATATAAATCGGTACTATAAATACGCCACGAATCTTCTAAAATATAAATGTTGCCACGAAATACCGGATCGGAAGTTCTTTTAGGAATTACCTGAATTTTATTCACCATTTCCCCATTTTCTACGGTATTACCCAAAAATTTATAAGTATAGTATAAAAAAGCATCCTCGGCAATAGGCGATACCAGCGGGCGTAAACTCAGCCCATCCCAACTCTGATAATTTTCGTAAAAATTCACTTTTAAATCGGTGGCTCGGTTAAAACTAAAGGCCCTATTATTACCCGAAGTCTTCGAAGAAAGCATTTCTTCGCGGTATTGGTTCGGTTGTTGGTAGCTTAATTTCGATTCAGATTCGGATAAGTAAATAATACCTCTTCGGTTAGAATCCAAGCCCAGTTGCTTGCCCAATTCATCGATATTAAAACCCATAAATTTTTTAGGAGCAGCCAATAATTTTTGCATACCCTTAATGTATACCTCGGCGGTATACGCTTTCACCTCATTAAGGTGTCTCTTTCTATTTTTTATGACTTGGCGAATAATGGCGTATGCCGGATCTTCGGCATCGGCTTTAATAACCACATCATTTAATTGATAAGCTTCGGGCTGTAAGGTAAAATTAAGTTTGATGTCGGCATTCAAGGAAAGCACTTGACTATATGGTTGATAGCCCACGGCTCTCACTATAAGTGTAAGCGTTCCTTGTTTTAAGCCTAGTTGATATAAACCTTCCGAATTAGCCGAAGTGCCCACCGTAGTGCCCTTCACATACACGCTAGCAAAAGGAATGGCTTGTCCCTTAGTATCACTTACCATACCGCTCAACAACAAGTTTTGCCCCAAAAGGCCTTGGCTGAGCAAAAAAAAGAAAAAGAGGGTACCTAGTTTCATTAATACTAAAGATTCTGTAAAGATGCTATTTATCTGATAAGAGTTGCACCATTTAAGTTAAAAAAACATAAAAAATGCATCAAGCAATTTCGGCCCGAATTGCTTAATTTTACACTCTAGATTAAAAAGGCATGTACAAAACCCTACAACCCGTTTTACAGCAAGAACTGAGCAGTATTAAAGAAGCCGGTTTATACAAACAAGAACGCATTATTACCTCTCCGCAAGGAGCCGAAATTTCGGTACAAGGCGGCAAAAAAGTACTCAACTTTTGTGCAAATAATTACTTGGGCCTAAGCTCACACCCTAGAGTAGTAGCTGCCGCAAAAGCCACCATTGACAGCCATGGGTATGGCCTTTCTTCGGTACGTTTTATTTGCGGAACGCAAGACATTCACAAAGAGTTAGAACGCAAAATATCGGAGTTTTTAGGCACCGAAGACACCATTTTATACGCCGCCGCTTTTGATGCCAATGGAGGTGTTTTTGAACCTTTGTTTAACGAACAAGATGCCATTATTTCTGACGAACTAAACCACGCCTCTATTATTGATGGCGTACGTTTGTGCAAAGCCCAACGCTACCGCTACAAACACGACGATATGGCCGATTTGGAAGCCCAATTACAAGCTACCCAAAACCTACGCCACCGCATTATTGTAACCGATGGGGCGTTTTCTATGGATGGCACCATTGCCCAATTAGATAAAATTTGTGCTTTGGCCGATAAATACAAAGCCTTGGTAATGATTGACGAATGCCACTGCTCGGGATTTATGGGTAAAACTGGACGTGGAACCCACGAGCACCACAACGTAATGGGTCAAATTGACATTATTACCGGAACGCTAGGCAAAGCCTTGGGTGGTGCCTCGGGCGGTTTTACCTCTGGCCGCAAAGAAATTATCGACTTGTTGCGCCAACGCTCACGCCCGTATTTGTTCTCTAACACCTTAGCGCCTTCTATTGTGGGTGGCTCTATTGCCGTGTTAGACATGCTGAGCGAAACCACCGAACTACGTGATAAACTAGAATTTAACACCCAATATTTCCGCAGTAAAATGACGGAAGCCGGCTTTGATGTTAAGCCCGGCGTACACCCCATTGTTCCTGTAATGCTGTACGATGCCAAGCTGGCACAAACCTTTGCCGCCCGCATGCTCGAAGAAGGCATTTATGTAATCGGATTTTACTACCCGGTAGTAGCCCAAGGCAAAGCCCGTATCCGGGTACAATTGTCTGCCGCACACGAACAAATACACCTCGACAAAGCCATTGCCGCCTTTACCAAAGTGGGCAAAGAGTTGGGGGTTATTAAATAAAAACCGTTATTTTGGGCTTTAGCCAGAAATTTATACCACACAATGCAAGCAAAACTCGACCAATACACCGCCGAAATAAATCAATTTACTCCTGCAAGTGCCGAAGAAGTAGAAACTTTTCGCATTAAATTTTTGGGCACCAAGGGCATCATTAAAGACTTATTTGATGAATTTAAATCGGTAGGACCCGAAGAAAAACGTGTGTTTGGTAAAGTATTAAATGAGTTTAAGCAATTAGCCGAGGCGAAATTCGAGGCCTGCAAAGAGCAATTCGAATCGAGCACCAGCACCCAGAAATTAGATACCGACCTCACCTTACCCGGCGAAGGGATGGAATTGGGGGCTCGTCATCCTTTGCAATTAGTACGCCGAGAAATTGTAGAAATATTTAAAAAATTAGGCTTCACCGTAGCCGAAGGGCCCGAAATTGAAGACGATTGGCATAACTTTTCAGCTTTAAACTTCCCTGAAGAACACCCTGCAAGAGACATGCAAGACACCTTTTTCATTAAAAAGGGAGGCGAAAAAGGCGACATTGCCTTGCGTACACATACCTCCTCGGTACAGGTGCGTATGATGGAACAAGGCAAACCACCTTTCCGCTCCATTATGCCGGGTCGTGTGTACCGAAACGAAGCTATTTCGGCTCGTGCTCACTGCTTTTTTCATCAAATTGAAGGCTTGTATGTGGATGAAAACGTATCCTTTGCCGATTTAAAACAGACTCTATTTTACTTCGTACAAGAATTATACGGCGAAGGCACTCAAGTGCGTTTCCGCCCATCTTATTTCCCATTCACGGAACCTTCGGCAGAAATGGATATCTCTTGCAGCATTTGCAAAGGTGCCGGTTGCAACATGTGTAAAGGCTCGGGTTGGGTAGAAATTTTAGGCTGCGGTATGGTAGACCCCAATGTATTAGAAAACTGCGGCATCGACTCAAAAAAATATACCGGCTTTGCCTTTGGCATGGGTATTGAGCGCATTACCAACCTGAAATATGAGATTAAAGATTTACGTTTATTCTCAGAGAACGATGTCCGTTTCTTAAAGCAGTTTCAATCAGAGATTAGTTAAACATGAAAAAAGGGGGATTATTTACCGGAATGGTTGTGCTGCTGATGGCGTGCGGCAAAGACAACGGTAGCTACATCCCAGATGTGTATGTAAACTACAGCATTCCAATAAACGACCCAAGTATTAGTGCACTAAATAGCCCTGGCGGTGCCGTGGTAATTAACGGGCAGGGTGTGGCTGGCATTATTATTTATCACCGCTCGGATAATGTGTATGTTGCCTACGATCGCTGCAGTTCGGTAAATCCACAAAATAAATGTGCCGTTACCCTCGATAACCCAAACTTAACTGTAACCGACCCCTGCAGTGGCGCCAAATTTTCGCTATTTGACGGCACACCAGTAAAAGCACCCGCCACCAAAAGCTTAAAAAGCTACCAAGTAACAGCAAATAGTTTGTATTTGATGGTTATGAATTAAGGTTTACCCTTTCCACATCGAGATTTAAACTGTAATTTTGGCCGCTATGAAAAAAGTGCCTACCGAGATTCAGTTCCTAGAAAATATTGCCGTGATTGACATTGCCGAACAAGGCAAAGGAGTGGGCAAATACCAAGATTTAGTGTTATTTATTGATAAAGCGGTACCCGGCGATGTGGTAGACGTACAGCTAACCCGAGTAAAAAAGAACTTGGCCGAAGCGAAAATCACCGCTTTTAAACAACACTCTCCCGATAGAACTGAACCCTTTTGCGCCCATTTTGGCACCTGCGGAGGCTGTAAGTGGCAACATTTAAGCTACCAAGCTCAAACCCGCTTCAAACAAAAAACAGTACTAGATGCCCTGGAACGTTTGGGGCAGGTAGACGTTAGTGGTGCAGAACCTATTTTAGGTTCGGCCGAAACGCAATACTATAGAAATAAATTAGAGTTTACCTTTTCGAACAAACGTTGGTTAGACGATGGAGATATGGCCAACCGCAACGACCTGAGCATGGATGCCTTGGGCTTTCACGTTCCGAGCCGTTTCGATAAAATTTTAGACATCGAACATTGCTACCTGCAAGCCGAACCATCAAATGCCATTCGCAATTCGGTGCGGGAATATGCGCTAAAAAACGAACTGTCTTTTTACGATTTACGCCAACACGAAGGAGTCTTACGTAACCTCATTATTCGTACCAGCTCTACTGGCGAAAGTATGGTAATTGTAGTATTTGCCTACGCAAGTAAAAAACAAATTAAAGGCTTAATGACGCACCTGAAAGAGAGCTTCCCTGAAATTACGTCACTCTTATACATCGAAAATCAAAAGAAAAACGATACCATTTTCGATCAAGAAATTATGGCATTCAATGGTCGTGATCATATTTTCGAAGAAATGGAAGGCCTTAAATTTAAAATTGGCGCCAAATCTTTTTACCAAACCAATTCGGCACAGGCCTATGAATTGTATAAAATTACCCGTGATTTTGCCGACTTAAAAGGCGACGAACTGGTATACGATTTATACACCGGCGCCGGCACCATTGCCCAGTTTGTAGCCCGAAAGGTGAAAAAAGTAATTGGTATAGAATATGTGCCCACAGCTATTGAAGATGCTAAAGTAAATGCCGAGCTGAACCAAATAACGAATGCCGATTTTTATGCTGGCGATATGAAGGATATTTTAACACCCGAATTTATTGCGCTACATGGCAAAGCCGATGTGGTAATTACCGATCCGCCACGAGCCGGCATGCACCCCGATGTGGTTGCTCGTTTACTAGAAATGGAGGCCGAAAAAATTGTATACGTAAGTTGCAATGCCGCAACCCAAGCTCGTGATATTGCCCTATTACAAGAAAAATACACCGTTACCCGAATTCGACCGGTAGATATGTTCCCACAAACCCAACACGTAGAAAATGTGGCTTTATTGGTATTAAAAAAATGAATCCAGAAGAATTACTAAGCGCCGATGGTGAAAACCAATCGGCAAAACCAAAAGAAAGCCCACTAAAAAGTTTAGAGGCTGATTTAAAATTTTACGCCGAATCTATTAAAGAAATTGCAACAGAAATTATGGTAGAAGGTCTTTCTGCCTACCCTATTTTTGTAGCCCACCAACACGAAGTAAGCGTAGGTGAGGTAATTTTAGATAAAGAAGAATTGCATACTGGCTGGAGCATTAATGCCTCTACCCTCGAAGAATTTGTAGAAAAGGGCATAATTAAAGCAGCTAAAAAACAAGCGTTTGTAGAGCAATATAAAAACGCACATCACTTTATATGTCTATTCGTAATTGTACCCGAAGGTGCCAACTTTGTGTTTTATCCCTATCCGAAATAAACGTATCTTAGAATTCACAAGAACACACCCATGGGCAGCAAAAAAGTACTTATTCTTAGCCAAGAGCAAATTCAACAAAAAATTGAACGCATTGCGTATCAAATTTTAGAAGATAATTTAGAGGAAAAAGAATTGGTAATAGCGGGCATTTTAAACCGTGGTTTTATGCTTGCTAAACGCTTAAAAACGGTAATAGAAAAAATCTCTAATATTCGCATTACCCTCATGGGTATTGAGCTGGATAAAGACAGTCATCATTTACAAGCCACTGCCGATGTGCCTTTGCAAGAAGTAGAAAATCAGGTAGTTATATTAGTAGATGATGTGTTAAATAGTGGCCGTACCTTGGTGTATGGACTAGGTTATTTTTTAAACATCCCACTAAAAAAGATACGCACCGTGGTATTGGTAGATCGCAGTCACCGGCGTTTTCCGGTTGCACCGGATTATACCGGTTTGCAACTAGCAACCGTGCTAAAAGAGCATGTATTGGTAGTGCTAGATAGCCCCGGCGAAGAAGACGCCGTTTACCTCACCTGAGCCGCTTCTAAATATACTAGCAATTTCTCGGGCGTTAAATCTATACCGCTTACCATCATATTGGCTTGCTGATAAAACGCTTGGCGTTCGGCTAATTTCTCTTCAATAAAATGAAGTAGTTCTTCTCCTTTACGTCCGGCTAGCAAAGGTCTGGGAGATTTTGCATGCTCCAAGCGGTTGGCCAAGGCCTTCGCATCTAAATGCATATACACCGTTTTTCCTTGCGCATTCATCCAGGCCATATTATCAAAAAAACAGGGTGTACCGCCACCGGTAGATACCACCACATCTTCATCGGTCAAGGTTTGGTGCAATACTTCTTGCTCTAGTTTTCTAAAACCGGTTTCGCCTAAATTAGCAAACAACTCAGCGATGGTTTTGCCCGAATAGGCAGATAAACGTTCGTCTAAATCGGCAAAAGCATAGCCTAACTTCTGAGCCAATTTGCGCCCAAAGGTAGTTTTACCACTGCCCATAAATCCAACTAAATATATTCTCATGAAAAAAGATACTTATTTTGCGAAATAGGTATTCCGTAAACTTTCTGCAGAGGGAAAAGTTCGGAAATGCCATTTATTTAGTACCACCCCGTTTTTAAGCAATAAAATGCCTGGATTGGCCCGAACCATGCTTTTTAGGGGTACCGCATCGGCAAAGAAAAAAGGGAAATCTAAAAATAACACCCTATTAAGTGCATACGATTCTGGTACAGACGATGCCGTTAAAAAGATGGTGGGCACCCTAAACTCTTGAGCCAACACTTTACCAGTATCGTTAATGCGTTTCAACGCATAACGATCAGTATTGTTTAAATCATAGGCCACCACAATAAATTGATACTCGGGGTACTCTAAAATAAGTTTGGTAAAATCTTCTCCAGCCGGATCCGTAATTTTTAAATCCTTAATTTTTACCTCATAGCCTTTTTTAATCAATTTGGATTCTGGATCGCCTACAATTACCCAAGCACTATCTTTCCAAACCTCTTGCTTTAGGTATTCCTTATCGGTTAGCGATTTGGTAGCACCCGTTTTAGTATTTTTTAAGGTATATCGAATTTCGTATTCGTCTTGCGGAGCTCCTGGGGGCGCCACCATTAATTCAGGAATGTTGTTGCCAATTTTATAGGGCAAGAAATCGAGCACTGGGCCATATTGCAAGGTGAAAACGCCCACACCAAAGCCTAAAATACAAAGCGGGGCCACCAAACTAGCCTGCAAAGAGGCTTTAGCAAATACGGGCTGTATTTGGTTTCGGTAAACAAACACCACCAGAATAAATACCAATAGCACTAAATCTTTACTAAAGGATTGCCACGGACTAAGTGGAATAGCATCGCCAAAACATCCGCAAGAGGTAACCACTTTAAAATAGGCGGAGTAAAACGTTAAAAAGGTAAAGAATACAATTAGGGCTAGTAAGCCCCAAGCCACTTTTTTAGCATAAATACCTAACAAGAGTGCGGCTCCCAATATAATTTCTAAACCACATAAAAAAATGGCTATTACCGAGGCATAGTCATTAAAAAACGGGAGGTGAAACACCTCAAAGTACTCTTGTAATTTATAGCTAAAGCCCAGCGGATCATTGGCTTTAATAAGACCAGAAAAAATAAACAGAAGCCCAACAAAAATGCGGCTAAATGCAATACTAAATTTTTTCACCTTCGCTAATTTTAATCAATGCAAAAACGGAATAATTTAACATATCTTGATAATTGGCTTTAATACCTTCCGATGCCAAGGTTTGGCCATCGTTATCTTCAATTTGTTTTACCCGCAAGAGTTTCATTAAAATCAAATCGGTTAAAGAGCTAATGCGCATATCACGCCAAGCTTCGCCATAATCGTGGTTTTTGGCAAACATCAACTCTTTAGTTTCTTGTACTTTTCTATCAAATAGCACTTCTACCTCTTCTACCGAAAGTTCGGTAGCCGTATCGTCACCTAATTCCTCTTGCAACATGGCAATAACGCAATAATTCACAATACCGATGTATTCCGACTCAATATCTTCGCCCACTTTCGATACTTTTTTTTGCTCTAGGGTACGAATGCGTTGCGCCTTAATAAACACCTGATCGGTAATGCTCGATAAACGCAAAATGCGCCATGCAGTTCCGTAATCTTTTGTTTTCTTTAAGAATAATTCTTTACAGGTATTAATTACTGCGTCGTATGCTGCGGAGGTTGATTGTGCCAAAATGCGGGTATATTTTTGAATAAAAGGTAAAATTATCGGTATTTTGCCAAATAATGACGGGTAAAAATACAGATTTTCATCAGAATATTGCAGCCTCCCAGACAGGAAGTATGCAGAAATTCACCCTACACAGTGGCAATAGGCTTATAGACCTGCAAACGCCCAAAGTAATGGGAATTATAAACCTTACGCCCGACTCTTTTTACCTATCAGCCGGCACACTTCCCTCCATTAGCCAAGTGCTCAAAACAGCTGAAAAACACGTGTTAGAAGGTGCTTATTTTCTCGATTTGGGAGGCTACTCTTCTCGTCCAGGTGCCGAACACGTTTCTGAAAAAGAAGAAGCGGAACGGGTGCTGCCGGCGGTAAAAGCACTTGCCAAAGAATTCCCTGAAGCTTTTATTTCGGTAGATACCTTTCGTTCCGAAATTGCCAAAAGAAGCATAGCCGAAGGGGCGCATCTTATAAACGATATTTCTGCCGGACAATTAGACGAACGTATGTTCGAAACTATTAGCCAGCTAGGGGTGCCTTACATTTTAATGCACTTAAAAGGTACACCGCAAAACATGCAAAGCCTAGCAATCTATACTGATTTAGTTTCGGAGGTGTTAAACTATTTTTCGGAGAAACTAGATCAATTAAAACATTTGGAGGTAAATCAACTCATCATCGATCCTGGCTTTGGCTTTGCCAAAACGCTAGAACATAATTATGAGTTATTAAATAAATTTCATGAATTGCATACGCTAGGCTTTCCCCTATTGGCCGGAGTTTCTAGAAAATCGATGATTTACAAGGTGTTAGAAAGTACGGCCGAAGGAGCTCTAAATGGCACTACCGTGCTACATACTATTGCCTTACAAAAAGGAGCACACATTTTACGGGTACATGATGTAAAGCCTGCTGTAGAGGCCATAAAATTAGTAGCCAACCTGCAGGCTAAGTAAAATTTACCTATTTTTAACGTATGGAATCAATCTCCACCAACCTCTTACAATTCCGCTTACTCGATGTGCTCGACATTTTAGTGGTTGCACTCATTATATACTATGTGTACAACTTAATTAGAGGCACCATTGCCGTAAATATTTTTATTGGTTTATGCGTAATTTACCTCGGCTACGTGGTAGTACAACAAGCTCAAATGCGCTTACTAACACAGCTATTAGGCGGCTTTATCAGCCTTGGCTTTATTGCATTGGTTATTGTTTTTCAGCAAGAAATACGTCGTTTTTTACTCTTAGTAGGAAAAAATGCATCCTTGCAAAAAAATAAGGCCTGGTGGGTACTCCTTTTTGGCAAAAAAGAAGAAATTAACCAAAACATTAGCCGTTTAAAGCCCATTATTGATGCGTGTAAAAGCATGCAAAAAAGCAAAACGGGCGCCCTAATTATATTTGCCAAACACGCCGAAGAGCCCTATTTCCAAAATACGGGAGAACTGTTAGAAGCCACTGTTTCTAAGCGCTTACTAGAAAGCATCTTTCAAAAAAATAGCCCCTTACACGATGGGGCCGTAATTATTGCAGAAGGTAAAATCAAAACCGCTTCTACCATTTTACCACTTACCGAGAACGATCGCTTACCCGCTCACTTTGGCTTGCGCCATAGGGCAGGCATCGGTATCTCAGAAGTTAGTGATGTATTGGCCCTAATTATCTCCGAAGAAACTGGTGAACTCTCGTACGCTCGGCAGGGTAAAGTAAAAATGAAAGCTAGTTTCTCTGAATTAGAAAAATTACTGCTCAACTATTATTAAACAAAAAAGCCCCGAAAAATCGAGGCTTTTTTATACAATGAATGTAGCAATTAGCAGTACTGCTCAAAAGCTGCACTAAGGTTATCGGCAATAAGCTCTGCAGTTCTACCTTCAATCTGATGGCGTTCAATCATATGAACCAATTCACCATCTTTAAACAAGGCTATAGAAGGAGAAGAGGGCAAGAAAGGGACCATGTGTGCCCGTGCTCTATCCACTGCCTCTTTTTCCATACCGGCAAATACCGTATACAAATTGGCTGGTTTTTTACCTGCATTAACGGCAGCTCTTACTCCTGGGCGTGCGTTTGCTGCCGCACAACCACACACCGAATTTACAACTACTAAAGCGGTACCACTGCCTTTGAGGGCAGTGTCAACCTCTTCTGCCGTTTTCAACTCGGTAAACCCTACCTTGGTGAGCTCCTCACGCATGGGAGCAACTAAATATTCTGGATACATGTTTCAATAAATTTAATAGCCAAAAATACAAAATCTTTAAGCCTCGTAGTGCAGCCTTCTATAAGTTTACACAATCTTGACTTCAAGAATCAACTAGAATTCTGTAATTTTGTGGTTCAAACAAAAAAAGAATAATCTATGTCATCAGTAGCCACCACAACCTACGTTCCTTTTAAAGTTAAGGACATCACTTTGGCCGATTGGGGTCGCAAAGAAATTGAATTAGCCGAAGCAGAAATGCCCGGATTAATGGCCTTGCGCAAAGAGTATGGCGCATCACAGCCTTTAAAAGGAGCCCGCATTGCAGGTTGCTTACACATGACTATTCAAACCGCCGTGTTAATAGAAACTTTAGTAGCCTTAGGCGCTGAAGTTACATGGTCGTCGTGCAATATTTTCTCTACCCAAGATCACGCTGCTGCAGCCATTGCCGCTGCAGGTGTTTCGGTATACGCCTGGAAAGGCTTAAATGAAACTGAATTTGATTGGTGCATTGAACAAACCTTATTCTTTGGCGAAGAGCGCAAACCACTAAACATGATTTTAGATGATGGTGGCGATTTAACCAATATGGTGTTTGACAAATACCCTGAATTAATTTCGGGCATTAAAGGTCTCTCTGAAGAAACTACTACCGGCGTTCACCGCTTGGTTGAGCGCATGAAAAACGGCACCTTGCATTTACCCGCCATTAACGTAAACGACTCGGTAACTAAATCTAAATTTGATAATAAATACGGCTGCCGCGAATCGTTAGTCGATGCAATTCGTCGTGCTACCGATGTAATGATGGCCGGAAAAGTAGCCGTAGTGGCTGGATTTGGCGATGTGGGTAAAGGTTCTGCCGATTCGTTACGCAATGCAGGTGTACGTGTAATTGTAACCGAAATTGATCCTATTTGTGCGCTACAAGCTGCAATGGAAGGCTACGAAGTGAAAAAATTTGCTACCGCTGTAAAAGAAGCTGATATTGTTGTTACCGCTACCGGAAACTGCGATATTGTTCGTGGCGAACACTTTAAAGTGATGAAAGACAAAGCCATTGTATGTAACATTGGCCACTTTGATAACGAAATTGACATGGCTTGGTTAAACAAAAACTATGGCAACAAAAAAGTAGAAATTAAACCACAAGTAGATAAATATACCATCGATGGTAAGGATGTAATTGTGCTGGCCGAAGGTCGTTTAGTAAACTTGGGTTGTGCTACAGGCCATCCATCCTTCGTTATGTCTAACTCCTTTACCAACCAAACCCTAGCTCAACTAGAACTGTGGTTGCATACCGATAAATACGAAAATAAAGTGTATACCCTACCAAAACATTTAGATGAAAAAGTAGCCCGTTTACACCTAGAAAAAATTGGTGTAGAATTAGATGTATTAGATCAACACCAAGCTGATTATATTGGTGTAAATATAGCTGGGCCATTCAAAACCGACGAATACCGCTACTAATTTATCACTAGCCTACTTTAAAAAAAGCCGAAACAAATTGTTTCGGCTTTTTTTATTAGCACAAAAATCTACCCTTGGCAAACAATTTTTAGGGCGCTGCTACGTTTTGCTCTACAGTACCAAAACACATACGTACTACAGCTATTTTATTTTTTTAACCATACAGCACTATGAAAAAAGTTACGCTCCTATTATTGCTATGCGCCTTAAAGGTATCCGTATTTGCCCAAGGCTTCGGAATCTTTAACAATAGCAATTACGCCCCTGTTCAATCGGTTTACTTCAACCCTTCAAAAATTGCCGATTCTAAACAAAAATTCCAATTTAACCTAGTAGGATTCAATGTATATGTTGCCAATGACTATGGCGTACTACAATCTATTCCCAAACTCATTAGAACCGTACAAAACAACGGAGAGTTTGGCGACATTTTAACCCTACAGCAAAATGGCAAAAACAAAAACGTAGACCTTGGATTAGAAATTCGGGGACCCTCGTTTGTAGCAGCCATGGGTCACAGCCAAAGCCTTGCTTTTACCACACGGGCACGTTTGCTAAGCAGTGCCAATAACGTTTCCGAGGAATTAATGACTGCACTTGTAAAAGGGTTTACAAAGACGGATCAATATGGCAACATTACTAATGCCACTTTCGATTTAAACGCAAATTTATTTAGTGAAATGGGCCTAACTTATGCCCTAAACCTTATAAATACAGGCAACCACGTTTTTAAAGCCGGGGTAACTGGAAAATACCTTTGGGGAGCTGGGAATGCTCAAATAAATAATATAAATACCAGCGTAAATATTACTAGTAGCGCATTACCGCCCCTAACTAATGTGCTTACTACAAATGGCGTTCACTTAAATACCTTAGTTTCCAACTCTAAACTATTGGGTTTCCAAAATACCAGTATCTCTTTAAAAGATATTACCGATGGAAGAGGACAAGGCTTTGGTGCCGATTTTGGATTTGAATATGAGTGGAGACCAAAATTTAAAGACTACCAGTATGAAGTAGATGGAAAAACCCAAACAGATAACACCCTACCCAAATATCGTTTAAAAATTGGCGCTGCACTTACCGATGTCGGCTCTATTACTTATGGTCAGGGAAAAATAGTTAAACTGAACGACAATACCCAAAACAAACAATGGACACAAGCTCAGATTGACAATTTCGATTTAGCAGATTTAGAAACATCGTTTATAAATGTATATGGTGCAGGAGCAGTAGCATCTAGCTTAAACTATAAAGCACACCTACCTACCCGCCTAAACGTTAATTTAGACCTTAAAGTAGCTAAAAACTTTTACATAGCTTCTAACTATATGGGAGGCTTTACGAAAAAGCGGAGCTCTTTAGACATTTCTAAAGAACAACCCGTTATTGATCCAACAGGTACACTAATTTCTGTAGTTCCGAGAATCGAGAAACCGAGTTACGAACTAGCCCTACCTATCACCTATTCTTCTCGGTACAAAAAAACAAATATTGGCTTAACTAGCCGAACAGGTGCGTTTTTTATAGGTACCGATGATATAGGTGGCGCTTTAGGAATTGGAAAATTTACCTCCTTTAACCTATACGCAGGCCTAAACTTTTCTATTGGCAAAAAACGCATTAAAGACCGCGACCACGATACAATAAGTGATAAATTAGATAAATGCCCAACCATTGCCGGTCCTGTAGAAAACGACGGCTGCCCATGGCCAGATACCGATAAAGACGGCATTCCAGATAAGGACGACGGTTGCCCTACCCTTGCTGGGCCTGCGGCAACACATGGCTGCCCCGATTCTGATGGTGATGGCGTAGCAGATAATGCCGATAACTGCCCAAGCATTCCGGGACCATTGTCTGCACAAGGTTGCCCAGATGCCGATGGCGATGGAATTCCTGATAAAGACGACTTATGCCCAACCCTTCCTGGAAGCAGAGATGCCAAAGGATGCCCTGACAGAGATCATGATGGCATTGCTGACAAAGACGATAAATGCCCTGATGTTGCAGGAACGGCAGCGCTTTTGGGTTGCCCAGATAAAGATAATGATGGTGTAGCCGACAGCGAAGATCTTTGCCCAGATGTACCGGGAAGTATTGCCCTAAAAGGTTGCCCAGATAGAGATAATGACGGCGTAGCTGATAAGGACGATGCTTGCCCAGACTTAGCCGGCCCATTTGCTACCAAGGGATGTCCAGACACCGATGGCGATGGAGTTTTAGATAAAGATGACTTATGCCCAACCGTACCTGGCCCACTAGCCTTTAAAGGATGCCCAGATAGAGATAAAGATGGCGTGAGCGATGCGGAAGATTTATGCCCAGACATACCTGGTAGTGTTGCCGCCAAAGGTTGCCCTGACAGAGATGGTGACGGTGTACCAGATAAAGACGACAAATGTATAGATATAGTTGGCCCCGCCTCAAACGGAGGTTGTCCAATTACCGCCGCACCTGTATTAAGTAAAGTGGAAGAAAAAATCATCTTTACTGCCGTTTCCGATTTACAGTTCGAGACCGGTAAATCAACCATTAAAGCGTACTCCTTTGATAGTTTAGATGAATTGGCAGCGCTCATGGTAAAACGCAAAGAACTTACCTTAATCCTTTCCGGCCACACCGACAATGTAGGTGTACCAGCAAAAAATAAAGTGTTAAGCCGCAAAAGAGCGGAGGCCGTAAAAGCATACTTGGAAGATGCTAGTGTAGATGGCAGTAGAATTGCTGCAGTAGGCTATGGTTCAAGCAAACCAGTTGCCAGCAACAAAACACCTCAAGGACGTCAGAAAAATCGCCGAGTAGAATTTAAAGTTAATTAATTGGTTTATTGTTGTACTCGTAAAGAGCCTAACCGGTACCCGGTTGGGCTCTTTGCATTTTTAGGTCAAATCCGAAGAAAGAATGTATTTTTGTGTGATGACAAAACTATCGGTAAACATCAATAAATTTGCAACCCTACGTAACTCACGTGGAGGCAATAACCCCAATTTATTACAAGTAGCACAAGATGCCGAGCGTTTTGGTGCCGAAGGTATTACGGTACACCCACGTCCTGATGAACGACATATTCGTTACCAAGATGTGTACGAATTAAAAAAGTTGATTACTACCGAATTTAATATTGAAGGTAACCCCCAAGAAAAGAGCTTTGTTGACTTGGTACTGGCCAACAAACCTACCCAAGTTACGTTGGTTCCCGATACCTTGGGGCAATTAACTTCTAACCACGGCTGGGATACCATTCGACATCAATCCTACTTAAAAGAAATTATTGCCGAGTTTAAGGAGGCAGGTATTCGTGTATCTATCTTCGTAGATGCCGATGAAAAAATGGTAGAAGGCGCAGCGCAAACAGGCACCCACAGAATTGAGTTATATACCGAAACTTATGCGCAAAAATTTACACATAACCCCGAATTGGCTGTAGCCCCTTATCGCAGAGCAGCGAAATTGGCCATTCAACTACAACTTGGAGTAAATGCCGGCCACGATTTAGACCTGCACAACCTGCACTTTTTTGCTCAAGAAGTACCCGAATTAGCGGAAGTAAGCATCGGGCATGCCCTTGTATGCGACTGCCTCTATTTAGGTATGGAAAATACCATTCAGCGTTATTTGCACCAGCTTAAAAAATGATCCACACTATCCAAATCGAGGAATTTCTTGCCCTGACTGCCGAAATACCAGTAGCAGACGTGCGAACTCCTGCAGAATTTGAACAAGGACATATACCCCATGCGCACAACTTGCCCATCTTTACAAATGAAGAACGGGTGCAAGTGGGCACTACCTACAAGCAAATAGGACGAGAAGAAGCTATCTTGCTAGGCTTTGAATTTACCGGGCCTAAATGGAGCAGCTTTATTAAAGAGGCGTTAGCCATTGCTCCCCAGAAAAAAATTGCCCTGCATTGTTGGAGAGGCGGCATGCGAAGTGGAGCCATGGCCTGGGCATTAAACCTCTACGGTTTTGAGGTTTACTTACTCGAAGGCGGGTATAAATCGTATCGTCGCTGGGCACTCGAACAATTTAATCAACAATTTAACCTACTTATTTTAGGAGGAATGACAGGCTCTGGAAAAACACAGATACTCCGGGCCATTAAAAATTCTGGCGAACAAATGATTGATTTAGAAGAGTTGGCTCAGCATCAAGGCTCCTCTTACGGGAGCATGGGCACGCTCATACAACCAAGCCAAGAGCAATTCGAAAATAACCTAGCCTACCAATTAAGCCAAATAAATAAAATCAAGCCACTTTGGCTAGAAGATGAAAGCCGAACGATTGGCAAACGTTCCATACCCAACCCACTCTGGGACCAAATGCGTAAGGCCCCGGTAATTAAACTACACATCGCCTTAGAAGAACGTATCCGCTTCTTAACCCAAGAATACGGCAAACTTGACTCCGATTTTTTGATCGAATGCACCCAACGCATTGGTAAAAGATTAGGGCCCGAACAAACCAGAGATGCGGTACTGGCCATCAAAGAAAATCGCATGTCTGATTTTATTAGGCTAGTATTGGTGTACTACGATAAAACCTACACAACGGGCCAAAGCATGCGGGAACAACGAAGTATCTATGACGTGCAAGGCACGCTTGCCGCAGATCTTAACAATGTGACTCGTATTTTAGAAAAAGTAAAAAACATTCATAGCACTCAATGAGCACAGAACCTATAAAACTCACCCAATATTCCCATGGCGCTGGCTGTGGTTGCAAAATTAGCCCGGCTGTATTAGACAAAATGCTCCATAGCCCGATCAAGCATGCCGCCGATGCCCGCTTGTTAGTAGGAAACGATACCCGAGATGATGCAGCAGCATTCGATTTAGGCAATGGTACTGCGCTAATTTCCACTACCGATTTTTTCATGCCCATTTTAGACGATGCGTACGATTTTGGCCGTATCGCCTCAGCAAATGCCATCAGCGATGTGTACGCAATGGGCGGTAAACCGGTCTTGGCAATCGCGATTTTGGGTTGGCCCATTGAAAAGCTGGCTCCGGAAGTTGCACAAAAAGTATTGGAGGGTGCCCGCTCCATTTGTGCCGAAGCTGGAATTACTTTGGCCGGCGGACACAGCATCGACTGTCCAGAGCCTGTCTTCGGATTGGCCGTTAACGGTTTAGTTGATATCAAAAATCTTAAACAAAATTCAACCGCTTCCGCGGGATGCAAACTCTATTTAACCAAAGCCCTGGGTGTAGGTATTCTAACCACAGCTCAAAAAAAAGGAATACTGAAAGCCGAACATACACCCATTGCTCCACAGCTGATGGCCACCCTGAATAAAGCCGGAGAAACCTTCGGCAAGCTCAATTATATCAAAGCCATGACCGATGTAACCGGTTTTGGCTTATTAGGCCACTTGAGCGAAATGTGTGAAGGCAGCGGCCTACAGGCCAAAATAGAATTTAATAAAGTTCCCAAACTAGAAGTCATTGA
>JBJTNJ010000116.1:0-6847 GCA_046074005.1 Sphingobacteriaceae bacterium | reverse complement strand
GTTTCGTCTACCACGGCATGGCTGGCTACGCCCAAGGCGTAGGCACGTTGTTCTATTTGCGCTAATTCTTCGGCATCAAAGCCGCCGGTATTTACCAATACCGAGTGTACCTCTAGGTTCAACTCTTGCGATAGGTAAAGGACACAAAAAGAGGTGTCTAATCCTCCGCTAAAAGCTAATACTACTTTCTTTTTCATCTTAATCAATCAATTTTGGACTAAGGGCTAAGAGTACAAGTACCATTTTAGCCGATTTTCTAAGTGTTTTTTCTATTCGTTTTAGCAGCGATGCTTTGTGACTCAATTTCTGCATTTTTTCCGCTATTTCTTTCTCTTTTTCTGCTGGGTCCCAGAGCATGGCGGTGCACATGCAATTTTTACGACCCTTGCTCTGTAAAATATCAAAATTTACGCAGCTTTGGCAACCTTTCCAAAAATCTTCATCTTGGGTAAGTTCAGAATAGGTTACAGGTTCGTAGCCCAATTCCGAATTAATTCTCATTACCGCCAATCCGGTGGTAAGTCCAAATATTTTAGACTGGGGGTATTTCTGTCTAGAGAGTTCGAAAACCCGGTATTTAATAGCCTTAGCTAAACCCTGATTTCTGAATTCGGGGTTTACAATTAAGCCAGAATTAGCCACGAATTGTCCATGACTCCAGGTTTCGATGTAGCAAAATCCTGCCCAGCGCCCGTCTTTGGTGAGGGCAATAACGGCTTTGCCCTCTTGCATTTTTTGGCTTACGTACTCTGGCGTACGACGGGCAATGCCGGTACCTCTGGCTTTAGCAGATTCGGCCATCTCATCGCAAATTTGTGCGGCGTATTGACTATGTTCTTCGGTTGCCGGAATGACAACAAAATCGTTTTCTTTCATGTATTGGGTAAAGAAAAATCCCGTTTTAAGGGGTAAAGACTACGGTTTTAGTCTTTGGTGAAAAATCTGGTTGTTTGCTTTGGTAAGTGTGCTTACCGGTGTTCGGAGGGATATGCTGGGAATCAAGCCCTATGCATAAAAGATCGTCGGTGTCTGCACACAAAGCGTTTGCTTCTGCTTAATTCGCAGGCCAAAATAGCCACCATAGCCTTGTTGGCTTGTGGGGCTAAAGTATCCGTTATGTGTACGTTTAAACTCATTTTTTGAACTGCAAAAGAGCGCATAAAAAAAGATTTATGCAACAAAAAATCCATTTAAAATACAGGGCCCCAGCAATGCTTAAAAATTATGTGTCAAACACGGTCGTAAATCGGCACTTTTTCATCCTTTTATGTACCTTTAAAGAGTATGCAAATTCTTAATAAATACAACGAACAATTTACGCAAGCCTTAGCCTCTTTAAACGAGAATCAATTAAAGGCGGTGAACCAATTAGAGGGCCCCGTATTGGTAATTGCGGGTCCAGGAACAGGTAAGACCCAAATCTTAGCAGCCCGTATTGGTAAAATTTTGCTCGATACCGATGCCCAAGCCCACAATATTTTATGTTTAACCTATACTGAAGCTGGTGCGGTGGCTATGCGTAAGCGTTTGTTCGAGTTTATTGGTCCCGAAGCATACCGGGTAAATATTTATACCTTTCATGCTTTTTGTAACGATATTATTCAGGAAAATCTCGAATATTTTGGCAAGCTAGAGCTAGATGTTATCTCTGATCTGGAGCGCATAGATTTGTTCCGAAAGTTGGTAAATAGCTTTGATAAAGACCATCCCCTGAAGCGATTTAGAGGAGACGTGTATTATGAAATTAAGCGTTTGCAAAATCTTTTTGCTACCATGAAACGAGAAGATTGGTCGGCTGAGTTTATTAGCGATAAAATTGACGAATACGTAGAATTGGTAAAAGACTCGGAGCCTGGTAGTTCTTATTATACCAACTATAAATACCAGAAAAAATATAAAGACAAGCAGCCCGGAGAATTAAAGCCGGCATTTAAGACTTTGTTAGAGTCGTTAGAAAAATTACGTGCTGCTGCCAAGGAGTTCCCGGCCTATCGGAAATTAATGCAGCAGATGAACCGTTACGATTACGATGATATGATTCTCTGGGTACTCGAAGCCTTTAAAAAAGATGAGTACTTATTGCTCAATTATCAAGAACGGTTTCAGTACGTGTTGGTAGACGAATACCAAGATACCAGTGGTTCGCAAAACGAACTTATTCAACTCCTAATTAGTTATTGGGATACTCCTAATATTTTTGTGGTAGGTGATGATGATCAATCTATTTTTAGGTTTCAGGGAGCAAACGTTCAGAATATAGAAGCCTACCATTCTACCTATGCTCATCAATTATATCAAGTAATGCTTACGGACAATTACCGTTCGTCTCAACATATTTTAGATACCGCCCGGGTATTAATTGAGCAAAATAAAGAGCGGGTAAAATTGGAGGGTTTAAACAAGCACCTATTGGCTAAAAACGAAGCGTATGCCCACTCCAATGTAAAGCCCGTAATTAGAGCTTATGGCAGCCAATTTCAAGAGTTTGCGCACGTAACCCGCCAGGTGGAAGACCTAATTTCGCAAGGAGTTGCACCGCAAGAAATTGCCATTATTTATAAAGAACACCGTTCAGGCGAAGAGTTGGCCCGCTATTTTCAGCTAAAAGATATTGCAGTAAACACCAAGAAAAAGGTGAATATTTTAACAGAGCCTTTTGGTAAAAAAATCATCAACCTATTGCGCTATGTGGCTGCCGAGCAGCAGTTTCCCTATAGCGGAGATGGTTTGCTTTTTGAATTGATGCATTATGATTTTTACCAAATTGCCCCGATGGACATTGCCAAGTTCAGCGTAGAGGTAAGTCGTCATAATTACGAGGCAAAAGAACAAACATCCATCCGCAGAAAACTATATGAAGTGGCTCGTAAGCCCGAATCGGAACTGAATACCGAGAGTTTAAAGCAAATTCAGCGCTTAAGCAATGATTTGGAGTTTTGGATTAAAGAGGCAGCTAACCTAACCCTCCATAATTTGTTCGAAAAAATGATGGTTCGTGGCGGTTTATTGGCCTATGTATTGCAATCGGCAGATAAAACCTGGCTAATGCAGATGCTTACGTCTATTTTTAATTTCTTAAAAGATGAAAGCCGCAGAAAACCCGATTTAACCTTGGTAGAATTTGTGGGTTTGCTCGATTCTTTAGAAGAGCACGATTTGCCCCTATCTTTAACACAAGCAATTTTTAACGAAACTGGCGTGCATTTTTTAACCTGCCACAGTTCGAAGGGTTTGGAGTTTGATTATGTGTTTTTGGTAGGCGCAAACCGAAATGTTTGGGAAGAGAAACGAAAAAATACCACCGGCGAATACAAATTGCCCGATACCGTGTTTTCGTCGCTAGCCAATACCAGCGAATTGGAGGAACTGCGCCGCCTTTTTTATGTAGCCATTACCCGTGCTCGTAAAGAATTGCTCATTTCCTACGTAAACGAAGACTCGAAGGGAAAGCCCCAAGAATGCACCCTATTTATTGGCGAAATTAAAGCCGCCACCGATTTAGAAGAACAACTCGTTCAGGTACCTGCTGCAGATTTGGAAGCCTTTTTTGTGCTGCAGTTTAGTGCTGATGAACGGATTAATCCGGGCTTAATTGATGGTCCTTATATTGATCACTTGTTGGAAAAATATAGCCTAAGTGTAACGCACCTTAATAATTATTTAGACTGTCCACTTAAGTTCTATTTCAACAATTTAATTCGAGTACCGAGCGGTAAAAACGATACCATGACCTTTGGTTCGGCGGTACACTGGGCCCTCAATAAATTGTTTAGAGCCCTGCCCGATAATAATCAGGAATTTCACACCATTGAGCGTTTTATGGACGATTTTAGGTGGTATATGAAACGCAATCGCGAAGCTTTTACCGATGAGCAATATACCCGCAGGTTAGAACACGGCGACAAAATTTTGCCCGCCTATTATGAGCGCTATGTGAACGAGTGGAATAAAAACACCCTTACCGAGCATAAAATTAAACAAGTAGAAATTGGCGGTATTCCGGTAAAGGGCGACTTGGATAAAATAGAATTTGATGGCAAGCAAATTACTATTGTAGATTATAAAACCGGCAGCTATGAAAATGCCAAAGCCAAACTAAAACCCGCCGATGAGAAAAACCCGTTGGGTGGCGACTATTGGCGCCAAGCCGTATTTTACAGATTGCTGGTAGAGAACGACCCTCGACACGATTGGGAGGTGAATGCCGTTGATTTTGATTTTGTGGAGCCTTATAGCGATGAGTATGTAAAAGCCAAAGTGCTTATTAAGCCCGAAGATTTACAGCTAGTGCGCACCCAGATAAAAGAAACCTACGAAAACATTAAAAAACACCGTTTTGATGGTTGTGGCAAAGAAGACTGCACGTGGTGTACTTTTGTGCGCAACAACTTTCAGGCACCCGATACCTTACTTGAAGTGGCTGGGGCCGACGAAAACAGTATCGATTAGCGGAGAAGATATAAACGATTCACATTCAAGCCCTCAGATTTCGAAAAACTAGATTATATTTGCCTTCCGAAAAATTGATTTGAACACCATGAGAGAATTACAGTTTAGAGAAGCCCTTCGCGAAGCAATGAACGAAGAAATGAGAAAAGATGAAACCATCTTTTTAATGGGTGAAGAAGTGGCTGAATACAATGGCGCCTATAAAGTGAGCCAAGGTATGTTAGAGGAATTTGGAGAAAAACGGATTATTGATACCCCAATTGCCGAATTAGGCTTTGCAGGTATTGCGGTGGGTGCTGCTATGAACGGCCTACGCCCCATTGTAGAATTCATGACCTTTAACTTCTCTTTAGTAGCTATTGACCAGGTGATTAATGCCGCTGCCAAAATGCTCTCTATGAGCGGTGGGCAGTTCCCAATGCCTATGGTATTTCGCGGCCCAACCGGTAATGCCGGACAAGTAGGAGCGCAACACTCTCAAAACTTCGAAAATTGGTATGCCAACTGCCCAGGCTTAAAAGTAGTAGTTCCGGCCGATCCATATGAAGCAAAAGGCTTGTTAAAATCAGCTATTATCGATCCAGATCCGGTTATTTTTATGGAATCGGAAGTGATGTATGGCGATAAGGGATTAGTACCTGAAGAAGAATATTATTTACCTATTGGCAAAGCCCGTGTGGTAAAAGAAGGAAGCGATGTAACCATTGTAACCTTTGGTAAAATGTTAAGCCGTGTGGTACTACCTGCAGTAGAAGAATTAACCAAAGAAGGCATTAATGTAGAAGTAATTGATTTGCGTACCGTACGTCCAATTGATTATGCTACCGTAATTGCGTCTGTAAAGAAAACAAACCGCATGGTGTTTGTAGAAGAAGCTTGGCCTTTAGCCTCTATTTCTACTGAAGTAAGCTTTAAAGTACAACGCGAAGCCTTTGATTATTTAGATGCGCCAATTATTCGCATTACTTCTGCCGATGTGCCCTTGCCTTACGCTCCAACTCTTATTCAAGAAGCCTTGCCAAATGCAGAGCGTGTAATTAAAGCAGTAAAAGAGGTATTGTACCTAAATAAATAGAAAATCTAACCAACCAATTGTACAAGAAAGCCCCGGCATGTATCGGGGCTTTCTTATTGTTAGGCTATTTTAATCTGTCGTTTAATACTTTCTTCCAGAGAAATGAAGGTTTCGGTGCGCTGTATACCTGGTGCTGCCTGTATGCCATCGTTTAAGACCCTACGCAAATGGTTGGTGTCTTTACAAATAATTTTAGCGAACATACTATAGGCCCCGGTGCAGTAGTGTAATTCCACAATTTCTTTCACCTCTTTTAGTCGTTCTACCGCCTCATTATATTTCGATCCCTTTTGGAGGTAAATACCCAAGAAAGCGCAAATATCGTAGCCAATTTTTTGCGCATTCACATTGACTTGAGAGCCATCAATAATGCCAATGTCTTGCATCTTTTTCATCCGAACGTGTACTGTTCCACCAGAAATGATTAATCGTTTGGCAATTTCGGTGTAAGGAATGGTAGCGTCGGTCATTAAAATGGATAAAATCTCCTTGTCTAAATTGTCAATTTCTAAATTTTGGGGCTTTTTTTCGCTCATTTTTTAATAGTTTTTTATTAAAATCCTTTTTTAATTACGAATATAATAAAAATTAAATAAGTTAATTGTCATATTTGCAATAATTAGCCTGTTCGCTTATATTTGTATCAATGATTCGCAAGTTTCATTGACCTGTGGGTAGTTTTTAACAGGTGAGAAGAGTGAATAGCTTTTCTAGAGGTTCGACTCCTTACCCCATAGCAACCTTATTCTTTAGGTTTATAATTGGTTAGTTCAAAAAAGTCCCAGACGCCCGTCCGGGACTTTTTTAGTTTACACGCATTAGCCCATAAAAAAAGCCCCCCGATATCGAGAGGCTTTTGTTTTAGGAGATCGAATTATTTTAATCCGTATTTTTCTTGATAACGCTTGTACAATTGCTTGTGCAGATTGTCTAGGTTAACCGTTCTGCCTTGTATAAAGGCATTTTCTACTTTATTGCCCATCATATCAAGCGCATCGCCTCCAGAAATAAATAAAGTAGCATCTTTACCTACTTCTAAACTGCCGGTGGTTTTATCAATACCCAATACTTTTGCGGTATTTAGGGTAATAAGGGCCAAGGCTTGTTCTTTGCTTAAACCGTAGGCTGCAGCGGTACCTGCCTGAAAAGGCAAGCTACGTACGCGGTCTACTCGGGCATTTCCGCCCAACGACACCAATACACCTGCATCTTGTAAAATTTTTGGTAATTCGTAAGGTAGGTATACATCGTCGTCGTTTTTATCGGGTAGTGCTTGTGTTTCGGTAATAATTACAGGCACTTGGTTTTCTTTTAATACATCGG
>JBJTNJ010000115.1:0-5912 GCA_046074005.1 Sphingobacteriaceae bacterium | reverse complement strand
CCATGCCATATTTTTTGTTTCTTGCTTTTAATTCGTTGAGTACTTGTACGGTTAACTTGGCGCCGGTACATCCAAGCGGATGCCCTAAGGCGATGGCTCCCCCGTTCACATTTACGATATCAGCATTTAAGCCAAGGGTATTCATAATGGCTAAAGATTGAGAAGCAAAGGCTTCATTCAACTCCATTAAATCTAATTGATCTTGCTTCATGCCTGCTTTTTTCAAGGCCAAGGGAATGGCTTCAATGGGACCAATGCCCATAATTCGAGGAGGAACGCCTGCTACGCCATAACTAACTAAACGAGCAATTGGCTGCACATTTAATTGCTTGAGCATACTTTCAGAAACCACCAACACAAAAGCAGCACCATCTGAGGTTTGCGATGAATTGCCGGCGGTAATGCTTCCATTGGCGGCAAATACCGGTTTTAATTTGGCTAATTTCTCTATGCTCGTATCTGCTCTCGGGCCTTCGTCGGTGTCTACCACATAGGTTCGAGTTTTCTTTTTAAGATTTTCATCTACATAGTTCTCGGTAATTGTAATAGGCAATACCCCCGCCTTTAAGCGACCACTTTCTAGCCCTTTTATTGCTTTTTGGTGAGAATTAAAGGCAAATTCATCCTGTGCTTCTCGGCTCACTTTATACTCGTTGGCTACAGCTTCGGCGGTTAAACCCATGCCCCAATACCAATCGGGGTGGGCTTTGGCTACCTCAGGGTTGGGCACTAATTTCCAACCACCAAAGGGCATACCCGACATGACCTCTACCCCACCGGCCACAATGCAGTTGGCCATGCCCGAACGAATTTTTGCCACGGCCGTGGCAATGGTTTCTAAACCAGAGGCACAATAGCGATTCATGGTTACTCCGGGCACTTTATCGGTATCTAGGCCCATTAAAGAAACCATACGAGCAATGTTTAAGCCTTGCTCGGCTTCGGGAGTGGCGTTGCCCACAATCACGTCGTCTATTTGTTCTCTATCTAAATTAGGTACCGAGGCTACTAAAGCTTTTACCACTTCGGCAGCCAATTCATCGGCTCTGGTAAATCTGAAAACCCCTTTGGGGGCTTTGCCCACCGCAGTACGGTATCCGGCTATGATATATGCTTCTTGCATGATTCTGCTTGTTTAATTTCTTAATGGTTTGCCCTTGGTTAAAATGCTTTGAATGCGCTCCAAAGTTTTCTTTTCTCCGCAAAGAGATAAGAAGGCTTCTCGTTCTAAATCGAGTAAATATTGCTCACTTACGATGCTTGGTGCCGACAAATCGCCGCCACACATCACGTATCCTAATTTTTCGGAGATTTTTTTATCATGTTCGGAGATGTAATTTCCAGCAAACATTGAGTTGGCCCCTGCGTACACAATACCCAAACCCGATTTACCCAATACTTTAATATCTGTACGTCGAACCGGCTGGGTATAACCGGCATTGGCTAGCTCCAAGGCTTTGGCTTTGGCGTCGGCCAATAAGCGGCTCCGATTCATACTAATGCTATATTTACCCGATTGCAAATAGCCCAAATCGGCCGCCTCGGCACCCGAGGTAGAAACCTTGGCCATCGCAATGGTTAAAAAGCGGTCTTTTAATACATTCTGATCTATTTGACCTTCTTTTAATTCATCCGATACACGTAAGGCAAATTCTTTGGTGCCACCACCTCCGGGAATTAATCCAACCCCAAACTCTACCAAGCCCATATAGGTTTCGGCATTGAGTTGCACATGATCGGCATGAAGGGCAAATTCGCAACCGCCCCCTAAGGTTAAATTATGCGGAGCCAATACCACAGGAATACCTGAATAACGCAAACGCATAGAGGTGTTTTGAAAAGCCCGAATGGCCATATTAATCTCGTCCCATTCTTGCTCAATGGCCGCCATAAAAATCATCCCGATATTGGCTCCGGCCGAGAAATTAGCTCCATCGTTTCCGATAACCAATCCACGGAAATCTTTTTCGGCCAAATCAATGGCTTTGTTTATGCCTTGTACCACATCGCCACCAATGGTATTCATTTTGGTATGAAATTCTAGGTTGATGATGCCATCGCCTAAATCGGTGATGGTGGTACCGCTATTTTTCCAAATGGTTTTGCTAGCCCGAATAGTATCTAAAATAATAAAGGCATCGGTGCCTGGTATGGCTTTATAACTCTTGGTAGGGATGTCGTAATATTTTTTTACACCCTCTTCTACTTTATAAAAAGAAGTGTGGCCTGCAGCCAGCATGTCGTGTACCCAAGGGGCCGCTTCGTTGCCTAGCGTTTTCATACCCGCCAATGCTTCAGCCAAGCCAATGGCATCCCACACTTCAAAGGGACCTAATTCCCAGCCGAAGCCTGCACGCATGGCATCGTCTATACGGTACAATTCGTCGGAAATTTCGGGAATACGGTCCGATACATATTCGAATAAGCCAAAGAATGCAGTTCTAAAAAATTCACCCGCTCGGTCTGTGCCTTTTGCATAGGCCTTCATACGGTCGCGAAGGTTATCAATTAATTTTAAGCCTTCGAGTGTAGCTGATTTCACCTTTTCTTGCGGGCGGTATTCGAGGGTTTTTAAATCGAGGGCTAAAATTTCGCTTTTACCCGTTTCGCCTTTTACTTTTTTATAAAATCCTTGCTTGGTTTTATCGCCCAACCAATTATTTTCTTTCATTTTTAACACATAGCCCGGTAATTGAAAAAGAGCATGTGCTTTATCGTTAGGTACGTTCTGGTACAAGCCGTTGGCCACGTTAATCATGGTATCAAGGCCTACCACATCGGTAGTACGAAAGGTTGCCGATTTTGGGCGACCCAATACCGGACCCGTATATTTATCTACCTCTTCTACTTTTAAATCCATTTTCTCCACCAAGTGCAATAATGACATGATGGAATACACGCCTACTCTATTGGCAATAAAGGCAGGCGTATCTTTACATAACACGGTGGTTTTACCCAAAAATTTATCGCCATAGTGCATCAGAAAATCTATAATTTCCGGATCGGTATGTGGGGTAGGTATAATTTCTAATAAGCGCAAATACCGGGGCGGATTAAAGAAGTGGGTTCCGCAGAAATGTTTCTGAAAATCTTCCGAGCGCCCTTCGGCCATTAAATGAATAGGGATACCAGAAGTGTTGGAAGTAATTAAAGTACCGGGCTTGCGGAATTGTTCTACTTGCTCGTATATCTTTTTCTTAATGTCTAAATTTTCTACCACTACCTCAATCGTCCAATCGCAGGTAGCAATATCTTTCATATTATCGGTAAAATTACCGGTACTAATTCGGCTAAGGCTACGCTTGGTAAAAATGGGCGATGGGTTAGATTTTACGGCTGTTTCTAAGGCTGCATTTACTAGTTTATTGCGTACCGCCGGGTGTTCCAAACTAAGCCCTTTGGCCTGTTCTTCGGGCGTAAGCTCTTTGGGGGCAATGTCTAACAAGAGCACTTCTACACCAATATTAGCGAAATGGCAGGCAATTCGAGAACCCATAATTCCCGAGCCCAATACGGCTACTTTTTTGATTGTTCTTTTCATAGTCCAGATGTAGGATGATAGGCCAGTGTAAGCTGGTTTATTTTCTGTAATGCCGCAATTAATTGCTGGCGTTCTTTTTGTTCTAAATGGGCGTTTAAATAGTCATTAAACTTGCGCACTACTTCTTTGGCTTCTTTGCGCTTCTCTTTGCCAAAATCGGTAAGATAAATTTTCACCGACCGTTTATCTTGAGGCGATACTTTTCGATAAATTAACCCAAGGCTCTCCATATTATTCAGCATGCGTGAGAGGCTCGTTGATTTAACACCCAACAGGCTAGCAATTTTTGACACCGCGGTACCCTCATCATGAATATTAATGAGGGCATAACCCAAGGCTTGCGTAATACCAAACCCCGAAGCTATTTGGTTATAGGTGTTGGCTACATTCTGCCATACCACTTTTAAAAAATAATCAACGGTTTCTTCTGGTTTCATTGTATTACTATGCTTGCATAACAAATATAGGTTACGCTTAATTAATATGCAAGCATAGTAACCGATTTTTTAAATTTTTATTCTAGAGTATTTAATACCTTTGTTAGGAAAGCACTAGCTATGAAAGAAATAAGCGTTAAAGAGCTCAAGAAAAAAATCGACAATCAAGATGAATTTCAGTTGATTGATGTGAGAGAAGAGTTTGAGTATGAAGTATCTAACCTAAATGGAGAAAATATCCCTTTAGGCGGGCTTTTATTGGAACTTGATAGAATTGCTACCGATAAACCGGTAATTATACATTGCCGAAGTGGAGCACGCAGTGCGGCGGCTATACTACAGTTAGAGACTCAAGGGTTTAGTAAATTGTATAATTTAAAAGGAGGCATACTTGCTTGGGCTCAAGAAATTGACCCCAACATGCCGGTATACTAAATATGATTCTTAAAGTTTTACTCAACGTATTTTTAAATCTTGGCATTATTGTTCTCACGCTAAGTGCTTATTGGGCGGCTAAGGGACACCATTATGGTTTTACCGCAGCAGCCATTTTTTCTATGGCTTTACTCATTTTTTTTAAAGCAAGGCTAATAAAAAACGTAAAAGAGCAGTCGAAAAAAAAATAAATCTCACTTAAAACTAAACACTATGTTTTTACTCATTTTAGGCCTTGTTGCCTTGGCTGTAGGGGTGCAATTGTCTCGTACTGATAACCCATTACACAAATTCGCAAATCTTGCACGTGTGGCAGGCGCTATTTTACTCTTAGCAGGTGCATCTACCTCTATGTTTAAAGTTATTGATGCCGGACAAGTAGGGGTTAAAACCCTTTTCGGTAAAGTTGAAAACGATGTATTGTACAGCGGATTAAATGTGGTAAACCCTTTAGTAGATGTAACCACTTTTGATACTAAAACACAGAACTATACCATGTCGGGCTTACACGATGAGGGCACTAAATCTGGCGACGATGCCATTCGTGTGCTTTCTTCCGACGGATTAGAAGTGACTATTGACTTGTCGGTTTTATTTAAAGTGCAGGCTACCCAAGCACCAAAAATTTTAAAAGAAATTGGGAGCGATTATGTAGATAAAATTGTACGCCCGGTTTCTCGTACGGCTATTCGCGACAATGCCGTGTATTACGAAGCCGTGGCGCTATACTCGGTAAAACGCCAAGAGTTTCAGGATAAAATTTTTAAAACCATTAGCGAAAGTTTTGCTAAACGTGGCTTGGTGTTGGAGCAATTATTGGTGCGCAATATTACCCTTCCAGAGTCGGTAAAGAAAACCATCGAATCTAAAATTAATGCCGAACAAGATGCGCAAAAAATGACCTTCGTTTTTCAGAAAGAGCGTCAAGAGGCCGAGCGTAAACGGGTAGAGGCACAAGGTATTGCCGATTATCAGCGTATTTTATCTACGGGTTTAAGCGATAAACAATTGCAGTACGAAGCCATTAAAGCTCAGAAAGAAATTGCCTTATCACCCAATTCAAAGATTATTATTATGGGGAATAGCAAAGGGGCGCCGGTAATTATTGGGAATAATTAAACCATGCCGGCCAGCGTATATTACCCCTTTAAAACCCTACAGTTTAACGGAAAGCACTGCTTTTTAAGTGGCCAGGCACTTGCCTCTGCCGACGAGGGAATTGGCGTATTTGCTCCTTGGTTTCTACAAGCTTTTGGCTTGGCAGATCGTCCGTTTAAATTATTGGATGAAAGCATTGCTAGCTACCAACAACTTAAAATTCCTTGTAGCAGTGCCGTTTATGAAGAGGCTATAGCACCGCTAGAGGCCGAAATTAAAGGAGCCTTTTCGAAGGGCTATGATGGGCTGATACAGGTTCCAGAAATTCGTCTTTTTCAGTGGATGGCTAAACTTTTGTATGGTATAATTTACCATGAAATTAAACAAGGCATGCGCCAACA
>JBJTNJ010000114.1:0-11384 GCA_046074005.1 Sphingobacteriaceae bacterium | reverse complement strand
CTTCGGGCAGCGTCGTCCTGGCCGACTGGGATTCCGACGGAGCGCTGGATCTGGCGGTGGCCGGTCGATACCTCCCCGGGCGATGGCCCGAATCGGCCGACACACGCCTCTTCCGAAACCAGGGTGGCCAGTACGCCCCCTGGATCACTCACCTACATTTGATACCATATCAGATCAAGAAATTATTAGCTATTTGCAAATACATGCAGACGAATGGGATACCGAGTTACTACTAGCCAATACCGAAAATTTGCACTTAGAAAAAGAAACGATTAGTACCCAAGAATTAGAGAATTACGTTAATCAATCGCTATGAAAACTATAGTAAAAAAATACCTATTAATGCTAGGCTTTGTGGCCTTATGCATGGGGCTTGCGCAGGCACAACCTAATCAGCGCTATCGCCCTGCCGGTTCGCCTCCCCCTCCACCCGCTGGAGGCTTTAGAGCAGATCGCCCCGCTCCACAAAGCAGAGAAGAACGCATGGAGCGTTTAGAAACAGCAAAAATTGCGTTTATTACGCAACGCATAGATTTAAGCACTCGTGAGGCAGAAAAATTTTGGCCAGTATACAACCAGTACCAAAATGAGTTAAGAGCCTTGTTGCAACAACGAAAAGCCGATTTTCAAAAACAAGATGCGCTATCTGCCAACGATAAAATTGACCTACAGCTAGATATGGAGAGCAAATTACTTGAACTAAAAAAACGTTATACCCACGAATTTGGGAAGGTATTACCTGCCGAAAAAATAGTAAGCTTGTTTCAAGCAGAGAGAGATTTTAAAAATGAGTTGATTAGAGAACTCCGAGAACGCAAACAATAAGTGGTTAATATTTGTTTCTAAGGCCTTCGGAGAAATCTGGAGGCCTTTTTTGTATGTTTGTATATGCTTAGTACCAAACAGCTTTTTTTATTAAACACTGCACAAACTTCTACAAGCCCCAAACTCCTAGAAATTGAACGAGCGGAGGGCCTATATCTATACAGCCCCGATGGTAAAAAATACCTCGACTTTGTTTCAGGTTTTGCAGTAAGCAACCTAGGCCATCGGCACCAAAAGGTAGTAGCCGCTATAAAAAAGCAGGTGGATAGTTACTTACACCTTACCGTGTATGGCGAATACGTACAAGCACCGCAAGTAACTTTTGCTAAAAAATTAGTGAGCGTATTACCACAGCCGCTCTCCTCTGTTTATTTTGTAAATTCGGGTGCGGAAGCCACCGAAGGAGCCCTGAAACTGGCCAAGCGTTTTACCAATAGATCGGAAATTATCGCCTTTGAGGGCGCTTACCATGGCAGTACACAGGGTGCATTAAGTGTTATGGGAAACGAAGAATATAAGCAGGCTTATCGTCCGCTATTGCCTGATATTCGCTTCATACAACTAAATCAGCAAGAGCAATTGGCTCAGATTACTGCGAATACTGCAGCAGTTATTCTAGAAAGCATACAAGGCGAAGCGGGCATCAGGGTGCCCGATAAAGCCTATATGCAGGCACTACGCAAGCGCTGTGCCGAAACCGGCACCTTACTCATTTTAGACGAAATACAAACCGCCTTTGGCCGAACAGGCACTCTTTTTGCTTTTGAGCATTTTGAGATTATTCCCGACATAGTATTATTGGCTAAAAGCATGGGAGGTGGCATGCCTATTGGCGCCTTTGTAGCCCCTAAAGAGATAATAGATGTATTAAAAGAAAACCCCATTTTAGGGCACATCACCACTTTTGGCGGGCATCCGGTAAGTTGTGCCGCCGGACTGGCTAGCTTAACTGCCCTCTTAGAAGAAAACCTAATAGCTAGTGTAGCAGCCAAAGAGGCTCTCTTTAGAGCGTTACTCATTCATCCAAAAATTAAAGAAATAAGAGGTAAGGGCTTAATGCTTTGTATAGAGCTAGGCGATTTCAACTTGGTACAACAGGTATCTGCTTACTGCCAAGAGCGTGGCCTCATCATCGATTGGTTTTTACACTGCAGCACGGCTTTACGCATTGCTCCCCCACTTACTATTGGCGAAAAAGAGATTAGGGAAGCGTGCGCACTCCTATTAGAAGCACTAGATAAAGTATAAAAAAAGCCCAATCGATTGATTGGGCTTTTTTTATTTAATTAAAACCTATTAGAATATTATAACTGGTTAGTTAGTTTTTGCGCTAATACCGATTTAGGCACTGCACCAATTTGTTTATCTACAATTTCGCCACCTTTAAAAAACAATAAGGCAGGAATATTGCGAATACCAAATTTCATAGAAATTTCTGGATTGCTATCTACATCTACTTTACCCACAATCGCTTTTCCTTCAAATTCTTTGGCTAATTCTTCTACTACTGGGCCCACCATGCGGCAAGGACCACACCACTCTGCCCAAAAATCTACCAATACGGGTTTATCTGATTTTAATACTACTTCGTCGAAGTTTGCATCTGTAATTTCTAATGCCATGTTCTTATCTTTTTAAATGAATATTCAAATATACACATGTAGCCGAGTTTCAAAAATTATCGGCTTGGTTTGTGACACTAATTTAACTTAATACTAAGGCCCTTTACGGCTTGTAATTGTGCCATAAATTCATCGGTAGGGCTAATTTTGGCACCCTTCGATGGCATTTCTAAGCTCGTACCCACCTCTGTATCTATCAATTTAAAGCGCAAGGCGCATTTCCTGTTAGGGTGCTGCGTGGTATTTTCTTTTATTAAGTTGCTTAATTGAGCAATAAGGTCTGGCGAAAGTTCACTTAGAGGCACCTGCACGGTGAGCACTTTGGCCAGTTTATCACGTAGTTCAGATAACAATGAAATGCTATTAATTTTAAACTCCCAATTGCCCGATTGGCGGAAGCGTTCGGTTACCACTCCTCTTAGTTGCAAAAAGTAGCCATCTTCCATAAATTGTTTCAACTTCACGTAGTCGTCGCCAAAAAGCACCATTTCTACAGATTCTTGGTAATCTTCTAGAATAAAAGAGCCGAATGGCTTGCCGGTTTTAGACATACGGTGGGCCGATTTAGAAACCAGTCCGCCCACAATTAATTCTCTGCCTTTTATTTTGGCAAATTCTATTTGGTCTTCTTCTAGGCCTTCGCCCGATTTTACTCGGTTTACCAAAGCCAAGTGCTTCACTTGGTGGCTACAGAAATTGTTTATTTCGAAACGGTAATTATCTAAAGGATGTCCGGTTAAATAAATGCCGATAACCTCTTTTTCGTATTTCAATTTCTCTAACAAGCCCCAATCCTCACATTCGGGCAAGGTTGGCTCGGCAATGTGCGCATCAACGGTGCCTCCAAATAGCGAATTTTGTGTTGAGCTTTGCTGACTTTGGAAATCGTTGGTGTATTTGCTTAAGCGATCAATAGCGGTATTGAGACCATCTGTTTTTACAAAAAACTTAGCTCTATTAGTTTCAAAAGCATCGAAAGCACCGCTATACACCAAATTTTCCCATACTTTTTTATTCACCGTTCTCGGGTTTATTCTACGAGCAAAATCGTAAATACTGCTAAATGCGCCGTTATTTACTCGTTCTTCTACCAAGGTTTCTACGGCTTTTTCGCCCACGCCTTTAATTCCCGACATGCCGAAACGGATTTCTCCTTTTTTATTTACGGTAAAATTCAATTCCGATTCGTTGATATCTGGCCCCAATACTGGAATGCCCATTTTGCGGCACTCTTCCATAAAGAAAGCTATTTTATCAATATTACCTTGGTTATTTAATACCGCAGCCATGTATTCGGCCGGATAGTTTGCTTTTAAGTAGGCCGTTTGGTAGGCCACAAAAGCATAACAGGTAGAGTGCGATTTATTGAAAGCGTATTGGGCAAAGGCTTCCCAATCTACCCATATTTTTTCGCAGATTTTAGCATCGTGGCCGTTGGCTTGACAGCCCTCTACAAACTGGGCCTTCATTTTGTTAAGTACGCCTAGGTCTTTTTTACCCATTGCTTTACGCAACACATCGGCATCGCCTTTACTAAAATTGGCCAACTTTTGCGATAAAAGCATGACTTGCTCTTGATATACCGTAATACCGTAGGTTTCTTCGAGATGCTCCTGCATATCTGCCAAATCGTATAGCACGGCTTCGCGGCCATGTTTACGAGTAATAAATTGCGGAATATAGGCCATCGGTCCCGGGCGATATAGGGCGTTCATGGCAATTAAATCTTCAAACTTATCGGGTTTTAATTCCCGTAAGTACATCTGCATGCCATCGCTCTCAAACTGGAACGTACCATTGGTATCTCCCCGTTGATACAGCTCAAAGGTTTTGGAATCTTCTAAAGAAATAGTGTCAATTTCAATTTCAACACCGTGGTTTTGCTTTATTAAACGCAAAGCATCCTTAATAATGGTCAGGGTTTTTAGGCCCAAAAAATCCATTTTAATAACCCCGGCATCTTCAATTACCCGGCCATCGTATTGAGTAACCAGCAAATCTGATTCTTTGGAAGTGGCTACGGGAATAATATTAGTTAAATCTTCTGGAGCAATGATAATGCCGGCAGCGTGAATTCCCACATTGCGCACCGATCCTTCTAAGATTAATGCTTCTTTTAATACCCTTCCCTGAATGCTTTTTTCGTCTTCGGCTATTTTACGAAGCTTCTTTACGTTCTCAAAATCATCTGGGTTGAGTTCTTTGCTCAATATATTAATGGGTGCCGTCATTAGTTGCACCAAGTTCGTTCCCGGCCTGTCGGGCACTAATTTGGCTAGCGCATTTGATTCCGATAAGGGCAAATCGAGCACTCGTGCCACATCTTTAATGCTAGATTTGGCCGCCATAGAGCCATAGGTAATAATTTGGGCTACTTGATTTTTGCCATATTTATCAACTACATAATCAATCACTTTTTGGCGACCGGTATCGTCAAAGTCCGTATCAATATCGGGCATTGATTTACGATCGGGGTTTAAGAAACGCTCAAAAAGTAAATTATACTTAATGGGGTCTATATTGGTAATACCAATGCAATAGGCTACTACCGATCCGGCTGCCGAACCACGGCCAGGCCCCACAAATACACCAATATCTCTACCGGCTTGTATGAAATCGGAAACGATAAGAAAGTACCCAGCAAAGCCCATAATTTTGATCGTATTTAGCTCAAAATCTATGCGTTCTTGCACTTCAGGCGTAAGATCTACATAGCGTTTATGCGCCCCTTTTAGGGTAATATCTCGTAAATATTCCCACTGGTTTAGAGTATCGGCGGCATGTAGTTTAAAACTATCGGGTATCGGGAAATTCGGCAACATGATATCACGCTTCAAATCCAGCGTGTCTACCTTATCTACAATTTCGTTGGTATAATCGAGGGCTTCTGGCAAATCGTGAAACACGCTAGCCATTTCTGCCTGACTTTTAAAATAGAACTGATCGTTGGGGAAACCAAAGCGATACCCACGTCCACCTTCTTCGTCGGTAGCAATCGGGGTACTTTGCACATCGCCAGTATTTACACACAATAAAATATCGTGGGCATTGGAATCTTGTTGATCTACGTAATGTGAATCGTTAGAGCAAATAACTTTTACTTGGTGCTTTTTGGCAAAACGCAACAGCACTTCGTTTACTTTTTCTTGTTCAGGAATATCGTGGCGTTGTAGTTCGATATAATAATCTTCTCCAAACAAATCTAACCACCATTTAAACTCTTTTTCGGCAGCCTCTTCTCCATCTCTTAAAATAGATTGAGGAACCGAGGCCCCCAAACAACAGGTGGTGGCAATAAGCCCTTCGTGGTATTGTAAAATAAGTTCCTTATCAATACGAGGCCATTTACTGTACAAGCCCTCCATATAGCCTAATGAGCATAGCTTTACTAGGTTCTGATATCCTTTGGCATTTTTGGCTAATAAGAGTTGATGAAAACGCTGATCGCGGCTTTCTTTGGTAAATACCTTTTTGTGCCGATCGGCTACTACATAAAATTCGCAACCCACAATAGGTTTTACCCCGAATTTTTTGGCCTCGGCTACAAATTTAAATACACCAAACATGTTTCCATGGTCGGTAATGGCCATGGCTTTCATGCCATCGGCCTGTGCCTTTTTAAATAAACGAGAAATATCTGCCGCCCCATCGAGCAAAGAAAATTGGGTATGAACGTGAAGATGGGAGAAATCGGGCATTGTATCTACGAGGATTTATAGGATTAGAACGATAATTCGTTTTTAAATAATTTAGCGTATTTGCGCTTATCAAACTTATATAATTTGGCGGCTCTGTACGATACGCCTTTCTGTTTTTCGTCGAGTTCTTTTAAGATGCCGTAATTCATCATCTTTTTACGAAAATTACGCTTATCGAGTGGTTTATTGAGCACCACTTCGTATAGTTGTTGCAACTGAGTAAGGGTAAATTTTTCGGGCAACAGCTCAAAAGCGATAGGCTGGTAGGTAATTTTACGCTTAATTTTAAGTAAGGCTCTGTCAAAAATAACTCTATGATCGAAGGCCAAAGCTGGCAACTTGCTTACCGGATGCCAAAATGCTTTTTTAGCAATATTGCTAATAGGCTTTAATTCTTTCTTACCATTAATACGGAGCATGGCAAAATAGGCCACGGTAATTACCCTCCCCTGCGGATGGCGATTTACTTCACCGAAGGTCTGAAACTGCTCCATGAAAATATCACGCAAGCCGGTTAGCTCGTATAAAATACGCTGAGCCGCAGCATCAATGCTTTCGTTTTGTTCTACCAAATAACCGGGCAAGGCAAAGCTATCTTTAAATGGCTCTTGGTTTCGCTCAATAAGCAATACCTTCAACTCCCCACGATCGAAGCCAAAAATGACACAATCGATAGAGAAAACAGACTCAAATGCAGGCAGTAGGACTTCCAAAACAGGTTGTATTTTTTAGTGCATAAAGATAAATTTAATAGCGCATCAAGAAAAAGAATGTTGATAATTAAGTGGCTCTATTTTTCCGCAAAAAGAATTCGCTAAAATTAATAACTTTGCAATTCTATTTTTGACTATCAGAATTTAATCTTAGTACATAAAAATCAATAAAAATGAAAATTGGAATTAACGGATTTGGACGCATTGGACGCTTAGCTTGCCGTGTTGCCGCCGAACGTAAAGACATCGAAATTGTGGGTATCAACGATTTAATGGATGTAGACTATATTGCTTACCTTTTAAAATACGATTCTACTCACGGCCCTTTTAAAGGCGAAGTAGCCGTAGTAAATGGACAATTGGTTATTAATGGTAAAACGGTACGTGTAACGGCTGAGCGTGACCCAGAACAATTAAAATGGGGTGAATTAGGTGCCGATGTGGTATTGGAATGTACTGGTTTATTTTTAACTCAGGCCGATGCGCAAAAACACCTTACTGCAGGTGCTAAAAAAGTAGTAATCTCTGCTCCAGCTAAAGACGATACTCCAACCTTTGTGATGGGTGTAAACCACAAATCGCTTACAGCCGATCAAAAAATTATTTCGAATGCTTCTTGCACCACCAACTGCTTGGCGCCAATTGCCAAAGTATTAAATGATGAGTTTGGTATTGTAGAAGGCTTAATGAGCACCATTCACGCCGTTACTGCTACACAAAAAACAGTTGATGGCCCATCTGCCAAAGATTGGCGTGGTGGCCGTGGGGCTTACCAAAATATTATTCCTTCTTCTACTGGTGCTGCCAAAGCGGTTGCTTTGGTAATTCCAGAATTAAAAGGAAAATTAACGGGCATGTCGTTCCGTGTACCGGTAGCCGACGTATCGGTAGTAGATTTAACCGTGCGTTTGGCAAAACCTGCTTCTTACGATACCATTAAAGCGGCTATGAAAACAGCCGCCGATGGTGAGTTAAAAGGTATTTTAGGCTATACCGAAGACGAAGTAGTTTCTCAAGATTTCTTAAGCGATTCTCGTACGTCTATTTTTGATGCCAAAGCTGGTATCTCTTTAAATGACAACTTCGTAAAAGTGGTTTCATGGTACGATAACGAATGGGGCTATTCAAACAAATTGGTTGATTTAGCTCAGTACGCTACCAGCTTAAGCTAACTGGTTAGCAATCCTAAAAACCTCTGTCTTACCGGCAGAGGTTTTTTTGTGCCCAATAATTAGCTACAAAGTCTCCTCCGGCCGCCCCTCTCTGCATAGTGCCTAATCTGCTAGAAGTATTGGAGTAGATTAACCTTTAAAAGACAGGCATAAAAAAAGCCCTCCGGAAATCCGGAGGGCTTTTTACATAAGACTGGGTCTTATTATTTTCTCATTAACTGATCAAAGGTGAATGATACATAGTACACCGCACCAACCATTGGGTTACCAAAGTTAGTTCTGTAGTATTTGTTCAACAAGTTTGAACCACCAAATTTCAAGGTTAATTTCTGAACAGGGAAACGGAAGTTAACCTGAGCATCTACTGTTCCGAAAGCAGGTACATCACCAGCAATGAACGAAGACTGCCATCTGTACCCACCTTGGTATCTGTACGATACGCTAGCACCTACGTTTTTGTACAAGTTGCTGTTAGACACACCAACATTGTAACGGAATTTAGGAGTATTAAATTCGCTTTCTAATACGCTAGTGCTTTCTTGCAATCTATCGCTAGAGAAGTTACCACTGAATTTGAAATCATTTACTAAGTAATCAGCTCCGATACCAAAACCATATGATTTTACTTTATCAGGATTGTTTACTACGGTACCATAATTTACCACTTTAACATTAGTAGAAGTTGGAGTAGAGTATGCAACTGGAACACCTACACCTGTAGTAAAATCTTCTTTTCTAATTAAGGCCAAGCTAGAAATAAAGTCTTTGTACTGGGTGCTGTAACCGTACACATCAATTAATAAAGATGGTAAGATTAAGCCTTTGTAACCCAACTCAATTGATTGTGATTTTTCAGGTCTCAATTCAGAGCTAAAGTTGTACAAAGTAGGCGCTGCAGGATTAACTGCATAGCTGTCACGAGTATAACCCTGACCCACACCGCTACGTAAACCTCTAGCATCTAATAAGCTAGCAATACCTCCCAGTAAGGTTGTAGAACCAGTATTTAAGCTGATGTATTGGTTTTGAGTAGTCGGAATACGGAAACCAGTTTGATAAGATACACGAATGTTGTTGTTTGGGGCAACGGTATACACACCCGTAACACGTGGGGTAAATTGACCTTTAAAGTTTTGGCTCTTATCGTAACGAGTAGCAGCAGTTAACTTTAATTTATCGTCTAAGAATTTTTTACCCAACTGTACATAACCACCATATTCATCGATAGTTAATTTTTGAGCAGCATCATTAAAGATGGTACCGTTAGAACGTAAGGTATATTGTCTGTACATACCACCAACTTGTAATTCTACTGCACCCTTAAGCGCATTGGTAAAGTTGTACATACCTTCGTATTGGTTTACAAATGATTTATCGGCAAATTTAGCACCACCACCTACAGAACCAATGGTTTTAGAAGTGATAATACTTTTTACATACTCAAACATTGGGGTGTTTGGCTGATATCTGTTTGCATCAGCAGCGGCACGTGCATAGGCGTTAGCTCCATCTGCAGTTAAACCACCCCCACCAACAGCTACTGGTAAAATTTTGCTGGTAAATGCACTTAAATAAGTAGGCACCCAAGTAGTTGACGATGCACTATAATACTCATTTAAATACGAACCTAAAGCAGTTGCATTGTATGAATCGCCAGAGTTCTCACGAGTAGTATAGGCTCTTAAGTAGAAATCGTTACCTTTTACTTCTGCTTTGTACTGAGACAATTTGAAGTTTTTGATTGAATAACGCTCAGAACCGGTATATACCGTTGTACCAGAACCCCAGCTTGCTTGTAAGCTAGCTTCAATAGAGTTGGTTAATTTGTAGTGAATAGAGTTTAAGCTTTTTACCGATTTGGTATTGTAATCTACTAAATCACTCTCATTATAACCAGTACGAGTTAATGGATTCGTCGGATATTGATTGACACCACCATTATAAACACCGTTATAAGCCAAATATACCCCCAAATAAGGAGCAACAGACGCTGGTAAAGTAGATGTAGTATAACCAGCTGCAAGTGCGGCAGCTACTGCAGAAGCAGGGGCAGCAGCAATTGATCTTAATGAAGGAATTAAGGTTTCATCACCATAAGTGTTTACACCGTCATAACCTGGATCTGTTGCACGAGTACCCAATTTAGCAGTTTGAGTAGTTCTGTCAAAGTTGCTATAATCGCTAGTTCCCCAATCTTGACCAGATAGGTAAGAAGTTGCAGTTTTGAACGCAAAACGATCGTTAGTGGTTTTAACCGCATAACGGAACGAATAATCGTGCAAAGCTGCAGAAGTTGGTCTGCTAGGATCGTTAATGTGGTTACCACCAGTTTTTAACTGTACGCTTAATCCTGGATAGGTAAACGGACTTTTAGAAGTCATTAACATAGTACCATTAGTACCACCAGAACCATATAATGCAGAAGAAGCACCTGGCAATAATTCTACGCTTTCTACATCTAATTCTGATAAACCAATAATGTTACCAACCGAGAAGTTCAAACCTGGAGCTTGCGTATCCATACCATCAGTAATTTGATTTACACGAACGTTACCGTTTGAGTTAAATCCACGGGTATTGATAGAACGGAAGGTTAAGGATTGAGAGCTACTTTCTACTCCTTTTAAGTTAGCCAAGGCATCATAGAAAGAGTTATTTCCACCTTCTTTAATGGCAGCAGCACTTACACGCTCAATAGACACTGGCGATTCTAAAATACGCTCTGGAGTACGAGATGCAGCTACTACTACTTCCTGACCTAGAACAGATTGTGCTTCTAATTCAAAGCTCAACGAACTAGAAGAGCCACTTACGGTAGCTTCTACTGATTTGTAGCCTAAGTAAGAAACTACTACGGTAAACGGAGTTTTCTCTGTAGTAGTAATGGTAAATTTACCGGAGCTATTAGTAGAGGCACCAATAGTTTTACCTTTTACGGTAACAGAAACTCCCGGTAGAGCCTCTTTGCTTGATTTGTCGGTTACAGTACCGCTAATGGTTACGCTTTGCGCCATTAACGTAGAAACCGATAACAGGAGCACAAATAATGCACCTGCAAATTGGGTAAAAATTTTACGCATAGTGATAAATTTTAAGTTATAATTTGGTTTGATTTTTTTAAATCAAACATAAACTTAGCACTAATTTCATTGATTGCAAATATTTTTTTGTGCTTCGGTCCTATTACACGAACCAAATTCGGCTATATATCTATTAAAAAACAGGTATAACACCCACTATAACAAGACTAGCTCTTGGTTGTTCAAAAAATACTTACATTTAATTATTCAAAACCAATAAATTGAAAAACTAACCAAAACGTATGAAAATTTTCAAATTCCTTTTTACTTCGGT
>JBJTNJ010000113.1:0-4297 GCA_046074005.1 Sphingobacteriaceae bacterium | reverse complement strand
TGCCCGACTTGAAGCCACTTTCTACCAAAGGGATGTATTTAAAATCTTGCGGAATGCCGTAAGCTGCCAATATAGGCGCCATTACCGGAAACATGTGCTTTGCCTGATAGTGCAAGCGGTGTGATCTTAAACGACGATATCTATACGATTTAAGCATTTTTTTTACCCTGAAACTCACGTGCTCATCGGCTACGGGCACTACTTCAGAAGCAAAATTCAGGGTGCTTAGATACGGATCGTAAAGCTCTTGGGTTTGCGCCGATGCGTTTATACCCACAGCCTGTTTATCATTGCTATATAAAAACAATTTGGCCAATACCAGCACGACTAGCATAGCTAGGCAAGCTATTAAGGGTTTCTTTGTCATGTTTACTTTCTTTAGTGAACTAAAAAAGTTGGTCAAAAGTACAGATCGTTTATTCATCCTCCTACGCATACTTATCCACATTTTTTAGCGCAAATAACTAAAATAAGCGCCCAAACACCTCATAAGCGGTATTTATAAAATGTGGAAATTGTTTAAAAGCGCCTATTTTTGCGTACATTTGCTTTCTTTTTACACACATAGCGTTCATTTTTCATGCCAAAACAACGATCAAGGAATAGTCGAGACGATAAATCCGGACCAAATAAGCGTACAACTCGTGCCACAGGTGGTCGTAAACCTGCTTTTTCTGAAAAGCCGGCCTTCGGGGAGAAGAAGAATTTTGGAGATGACAAAAAGTCGTTTGGACCTAAAAAACGTGAATTTGGCGCTAATCGTGAAGAAAAAACCAGAGATTTTACTCCAAGAACCGGCCGCACTGACTTCAAAAAAGAAGGCTATTCCAGCATTCGTTCTACTAGCAGAACACCAAGAGAAGGTGGAGATGGTGAACGTAGAACTTATAACAGCAGCCCTCGTCCTTTTAAAAGAGAAAGCGAAGGAAGTGCGCCACGTAGTTTTGGCAACAAGCGCTCTACTGGTGGCGAACGTACACCACGCAGAAGCGATGGGGACGCCCCAAGATCGTATAACAAACGTCCGTCTAGCGGAGAACGTAGCCCTTATGGCGATCGTACGCAACGTAAAACCGATGGCGAAGGAAATACAGCAAGATCTTATCAGAAACGCAGTTCGTTTGGAGAACGGCCTTATACCAAAACACTGGCTCCTAAAAAAGTTAGGGAAGATGCTTTGGGCGGTAAAGGGCGCAAACGCCCCCTACCGGGAAAAGACGATGGATTAATCCGCTTAAACCGCTATATTTCAAATGCCGGTATTTGCTCACGCCGCAAGGCAGATGAGTTAATTGCAGCCGGTGTGGTATCTGTAAACGGAGAGGTTGTTTCAGAATTGGGTTATCGCGTAAACCCTGCAAAGGATGTAATTCGTTACAACGGCGAAACACTTAAACGGGAAAAAATGGTTTATGTATTATTAAATAAACCAAAAGATTATATCACTACTACCGACGATCCGCAGGAGCGTCGTACAGTAATGCAACTGGTAGAAAAAGCATCAAAAGAGCGTATTTACCCCGTTGGGCGTTTAGACCGCAATACTACCGGCCTCCTTTTATTAACCAATGATGGAGATTTGGCTGATAAATTATCTCATCCAAAAACTGGAGTTACCAAAATTTACCAAGTAGAATTAAATAAAAGCTTGCCACAGGGCGACTTAAACAAAATTGCCTTTGGTTTAGAACTAGAAGATGGTTTAATTAAACCTGATGCGGTAAGTTACGTACAAGGTGGCACCAAACGAGAAATTGGCATTCAAATACATAGTGGGAAAAACCGAATTGTACGTCGAATTTTCGAACATTTGGGCTACGAGGTGGTAAAGCTAGATCGGGTAATTTACGCCAACCTTACGAAGAAAGATTTAACAAGAGGACGTTGGAGATATTTAGATGAAAAAGAAATCATCCAGCTGAAACATCTTATCAAATAACTATACGCCCAGAATTTCTTGATAATAGGCCTCGTAAACAGGCAGTACTATACTTAGGTCGAACTCTTTGGCTCTGCTTAAGGCATTTTCTTTAAAGCTATTTAACTTATCGTCGCTAGCTAATATGGCAATGGCGTGATGCGCCATCGAAGGAATATCGCCCACTTCGTCCATAAAACCGGTTACACCGTCTACATTTAATTCGGGTAAACCACCGGCATTGGATGTTATAACAGGTACTTTACAAGCCATAGCTTCTAAGGCGGCCAATCCAAAACTTTCCGATTCTGATGGCATTATAAACAAATCGGCCACTGATAGAATTTCTTCTACGGCATCTTGTTTACCTAAAAACCGTACCTCTTCTGCAATACCTAAATCGCGACATAATTGTTCGCAGTACGCACGTTCGGGCCCATCACCTACCATGAGTAATTTTGCAGGAACTTCTTTTACAATTTTTTCGAAAACGGCAATTACATCTTGCGTGCGTTTTACTTTTCTAAAGTTAGAGGTGTGCACTACAATACGCTCATTATTAGGCGCAATGGCTTTCTTAAAATGGTCTTTCGCCTTTAGTTTAAAGCGATTCATGTCTACAAAATTTGGGATTACCCGAATGTCTTTCGTAATCTCGAAGTGCTTGTATGTGTCTTGTTTTAAATATTCGGAAACGGCAGTTACTCCATCCGATTGATTGATGGAAAAGGTAACCACCGGCTTATAGGTTAAATCTTTACCAACTAGCGTAATATCTGTTCCGTGAAGCGTGGTAACCACCGGAATATGAATGCCATAGGTAGCTAAAATTTGCTTGGCCATAAATGCCGCCGAAGCATGCGGTATGGCATAGTGTACGTGCAAAATATCTAATTTTTCGAAACGCACCACATCTACCAACTTACTGGCCAATGCCAATTCGTACGGAGCATAATCAAACAAAGGATAATTAGATACCGATACTTCGTGATAGAATAAATTGGCAGAGAAAAAATCGAGACGGGCGGGTTGGCTATACGTAATAAAATGCACTTGATGACCCTTTTCGGCCAAGCCTTTGCCTAATTCTGTAGCCAAAACACCACTCCCGCCAAAGGTGGGGTAACAAACAATCCCAATTTTCATATTACAAATATCGGGCTATTTTTTGGATTCTTTTACGATGTTTTGAAAGCAGCATGTATTTTGTATCTCATATAAAAAGTCAGCAGTATGAGCACAATAGCACCGAAACAACCCATTATGGCCAAAACATCGCCATACTGAGTATAAAACGTTTGTTCTTCGTTTAAATTAATGTCTGCTTTTAAAGCAGTAGGCACCCACCAAGCAGTTTTCTTTACCACATCGCCCCGCTGATTAATAAATGCCGATATACCCGTATTGGCCGAACGTGCCACCCAGCGACGATTTTCTATGGCCCTTAACTTAGCGTAGGCCACATGTTGGTCTTTGCCCGAAGTATTCCCCCACCAAGCATCGTTGGTAATAACAGCAATAAAACCAGCACCTTGACGCACACTCTCGGCTACGTAGCTTCCCCAAATAGATTCGTAACAAATAATAGGCGATACGCCTAAGCCACTTTGCGCATAAAATACCGATGGTTTTACTTGCATTCCGTATCCTCCTGTAGTACCGCCAAATGCTGAAAATGCCGATTTAAAAAAGGAGAAAAACCGAGGAAAAGGCAACTGCTCTACCCCGGGTACCAATTTAGATTTATGGTAAAAAGCTACTTGAGCAGAATTTTCAATAGTAATAGCAGCATTAAAGGCATCGAAATACAATCCCGAACGCTCATCGAAATGGGCCGTAGGCGTTTGAGCTGTGGAGTAGATTTTATAGCTCTCTATACCCGAAAGTACATTGGCGTTTTTATAGCGATTTAAAAAAGACTGGATGTGTAAAAAGCTTGAAGAAGTTCGGATCGTTTCTTCGTTAGAAAATTCCGAAATAGCTGTTTCGGGCCAAATAAAATACTCGGTATTTACTTGCCCTACACTATCTGACAACTGAATAAGTTGCTGGATTTGCACTGAACTAGGGATACCACCGTATTTAGCATAGGGATCTACATTGGGCTGCACCACTACCACGTTGGCCGGATTTATTTTTTCGGTGTAGTTTGTATAACGAATAAGCGAAAACACCGCTGGCACTACTATCCAAGCAATGCCAACGAGTCCTAGTTTCTTACTTTTTTGACGAAGGGCTTCAAAAACCAACACATTAGCTAAGAGCACCCATAGGGTTCCGCCATACACACCGGTATATTCATACCACTGCACCAATTGGTGAGTTTGCGCAAAACCATTCCCCAGATTCATCCACGGAAAAGCCAAATCCCAACTTTGA
>JBJTNJ010000112.1:2500-32806 GCA_046074005.1 Sphingobacteriaceae bacterium | reverse complement strand
ATGGCTAAACGCCCTAAAGCAAGCAGGCATTAAGCAAATACAAGGAAAAATAGTGGGATGCGATTCGTTGTACGGCGCACAAACCACTCCCGATGGCTGGATTTGGCAAGACATTGGAAATTATTATGGAGCCGGAGCTAGTTCCTTAAGTTGGCATGAAAATCAACTCGATGTGTACATTAAGCCGGGTGCTAAAGTGGGCGATTTAGTAAAGCTTACAAAAATTGATCCGGCCTATCCCTACCTGCAGTTTATAAATGAGATTAAAACCGGTCCGGCCGGTAGTGGCGATAAAGTATACGCCTATGCGGCTCCTTATTCATCGGTAGTATATTTACGAGGAACCTACGGTATCGATTGGGTCAAACCTATTTCACCAGCTATTCCCGATCCGGCTTTTGATGCCGCTTACCGCTTAGCCGATACCTTGCAAATTGCCGGTATTGAATTAAGCGAAGCGCCCACTACCTGGCGGAGAATGCAGGAACTTAAACCCCTTACTTTGCCTAGCTATCAGGTACTACATACCATAAACTCTCCAAAACTCACCGACTTGGTATTTTGGTTCAATCGGAAGAGTATTAATTTGTATGGCGAAAATTTGCTAAAGGCCCTAGCGCTTAATGCCGGAAAGCCTGCCGAAACGCAAGCGGGAGTAGAGGTAGTTAAAAACTTCTGGAAAAATAAACTAGCCATCGACCCTAACTCTTTAAACATAAGCGATGGCAGTGGCCTATCGCCTGCTAATAGGGTAACTACTCTAAGTATGGCTAAAATATTGCAATCGCTTAAAAAAGAACCTTGGTTTGCATCGTATTACGAGAGTTTTCCAACCTATAATGGCATGAAAATGAAAAGCGGAAGCATTGCCGATGTGTTGGCCTACGCCGGCTACCAGCGTACTGTTGCGGGAAAAGAGCTTGTTTTTTCGTTCATGGTAAATAACTACCATGGGAATACGCCACTGGTAAAAAAGAAAATGTATGCGCTCTTAGATCAGCTTAAATAAGTGGTTTATTCGTAACGCAAAGCCTCTACGGGGTCTAATTTAGAGGCTTTAGAGGCAGGGTAAAAACCAGATACCATACCCACGCCAACGCAAATGATGACACCCAAGGTCATCCATGCCCAAGGAATAATAAAGCTACCCCCGAGTGCAATGGCTACTAGGTTGCCAATTAAAATGCCAAGAAAAATGCCACTTAGGCCACCAAGTAAACAAATTACTACTGCTTCCATTAAGAATTGCCTACGAATAACTTGAGGGGTAGCGCCTATGGCTTTGCGTATACCAATTTCTCGGGTACGCTCGGTTACCGAAACCAGCATGATGTTCATTAATCCAATAGAGGCCCCCACCAGGGTAATAAAACCAATAATAATGGCCGCTAAGGTTACATATTTAATATTGTCTAAGAGCGTTTGCGCAATGGCGTCGCTCTTCATAATTTCGAAATTATCGTCATCCTGAGCACGTAATCTGCGGATCGTTCTAAAGGTTCCGGTAGCTTCGCCAACCGCATTTTCCATTAAGGTAGGGTCGGTAACCATTACGGCAATGGTATACGATGGATTGGGGTTGCTTTGAATTTGTTTGGCCCGCAGCAAAGGGATAACACATACTTTATCGCCACCCATGCCCATGCTCGAACCTTTTTCCGCGAATACACCAATAATGGTGAACTTATTGTTCCCGATGGTTACGATGCGGTTTACGGGATCGACATTTTTAAATAACCGAGTTTTTACCTCGTTCCCAATAATAACTACGCTGCTGCCAAATTCTTGTTCGCCTTGCGAAAAATTACGCCCCGAGGCTAGTTTGTAGCCACCGGTAAATAAATAACTATCATCGGCACCTAAAATAAATAAGTTGGGGTTGGTTTTCTCGTTGCCATATTTTGCTGTAGCGGCAAAGGTGGCAAAGGTATTTACCGAAATAATTGCCGGGTAATTAAATCGCGATTTAAAGGTAAGTGCCTCTTGGTAGCTAATAGATTTATATTGTTTAGGTCTAGAACCGTTTCCGCCAATACGGATACCAATGCCTCTATTTCTGATGGTGAACGAATTAGAACCCATGCTAGAAAAGGTATTGTTTAATGAACTCTTAATGGCATCAATAGAGGTTAAAATACCTACCAAGGCCATTAAGCCAAAAGCAATAATAAGGGCGGTTAAAAAGGTGCGGAGCTTATTGCTCTTTACCGATTGCATGGCCACTTTTACATTCTCTAAATAATTCATGGGTGTGTGCTAAAAATAAAAAATCCCGCTTGTTTGACAGCGGGATAGGGGTAAATGTTACAGTAATCTATGATTAAACCGAAAAGGACGTTCCACATCCACAGGTACTTGTTGCATTGGGGTTGTTAAACACAAAGCCTCGGGCATTTAGGCCATGCTGGTAATCTACTTGCATGCCGGCAAGGTACAAGCCATGCGCTTTATTCATGAACACCCTAATGCCATCAATATTAAACTCCTGGTCGCCCTCTTTTATTTGATCGAAACCTAAAACATAGTTCATCCCTGCACAACCTCCTCCTTCTACGCCTACACGAAGGCCAAAATCGGGAGCAATTTCTTGCTGCTCAATCAACTTTTTCAGTTCTGCTTTAGCGCCATCGGTAAAACTAAGAGGCGCTTCTAGTGCGGTTGTTGTACTCATTTCTTAAAAATATATACACAAATATACGCTTAAATGCCCACAAACTATTTTTGTATGTGCTTTTTACATTTACTAAACAATCGGGGTTTTTCTGATTTTTTGGCTAATTTTAACCAATAATTTTTGCAGCACGTAAACAGCTACATGGCCGAAAAAAAACACACAACTACTTCTGGTATAGATATTAAAGAAGTGTATACCAGTGCAAAACCTAGCACAGAATTACCTGGCGAATTCCCTTTTACTCGAGGAATTCAGAAAGATATGTATCGGGGTAAAACCTGGACTATGCGCCAATATGCAGGCTTTTCTACGGCCGAAGAATCTAATAAGCGCTATCATTATTTATTAGCACAGGGCACCATGGGGCTCTCGGTGGCTTTTGATTTGCCTACCCAAATTGGCTATGATTCTGATCATGAACTAGCCGAAGGCGAAGTGGGAAAAGTGGGGGTGGCCATCGATTCGCTCCGCGATATGGAAATTTTATTTCATGGAATTGATTTGCAAAAAATTACTACTTCGATGACCATCAATGCTACCGCTGCTATTTTGTTGAGCATGTATATTGCGGTAGCTAAAAAACAAGGTGCCGATATTAAACAGATTTCGGGTACCATACAAAACGATATTTTAAAAGAATACGCCGCTCGAGGCACTTATATTTATCCGCCCAAACCTTCTATGCGTTTGGTTACTGATGTGTTTGAGTTTTGTAGCCAAGAAGTACCCAAGTGGAATACTATTTCTATTTCAGGTTATCATATTCGTGAAGCTGGCTCAACTGCAGTACAAGAGTTGGCCTTTACCTTGGCCAACGGCAAAGCCTATTTGCAAGCAGCCTTAAACAAAGGCTTAGATATTAATGTATTTGCCAAACGCTTATCCTTCTTTTTTAATTGCCACAACAATTTCTTCGAAGAAATTGCCAAGTTTAGAGCAGCCCGCCGAATGTGGGCTACTATTACAAAAGAATTGGGAGCTAGCGACCCTGGAGCACAAAAATTGCGTTTTCATACCCAAACCGGAGGTTCTACCTTAACCGCACAACAACCCTTAAATAATGTGGTAAGGGTAGGGCAGCAGGCTTTAGCAGCGGTATTAGGGGGCACCCAATCCTTACACACCAATGGCTATGACGAAGCGCTTTCCTTACCTACCGAAGCAGCAGCTAAAATAGCCCTCCGTACGCAACAAATCATTGCGTTTGAAAGTGGGGTTACCGATACGGTAGATCCGCTGGCGGGGTCTTTTTTCGTAGAAAACCTAACCGATGAGGTAGAAGCTGCTGCTTGGAAATATATTGAAACCATTGATGCGATGGGAGGCTCGGTAAATGCTATTGAGTCTGGCTATATGCAGCAAGAAATTGGCGATGCTTCTTATCGTTATCAGTTAGAATTGGAGCAGTGCGAACGCATTTTGGTGGGCGTAAATGCTTTTACCCAGGAAGAGCAGGCTGCCGCAGAGGTATTCAGGGTAGACGATTCGATTCGCTTGGTTCAATTAGAGAAATTACAAAAACTAAAAGCCGAAAGAAATACAGAACAAGTTGCCCATTCCTTAGCTGAATTGGCTAGAGCAGCAGCTGGTATCGAGAACGTGGTTCCCTACATTTTAGCCGCGGTAGAAAGTTATGCTACTTTGGGCGAAATTTCCGATGTGTTTCGTAAGGAATTTGGAGAATGCTAACATTTATTTCTACCACTAGAGTATCTACAGGGCACTTTTGTAAATAAATGTTAATAATTTTCAATTTTAGTTTTTTATGTGATTTTTTTTTAGAATATTCGAGGGTCCAAAGGAGGTCAACAATTCTTTGGCTTAGTACTTGTAAATCACGTTATTAGAAATTGTTTATGGAAAAAACCAGTGCCCAAGTATGGGAAAGCTGCCTTCAAATTATCAAAGACAACATCCCGGCTCAGAGTTTTAAAACTTGGTTTGAGCCGATTAAAGCTTTGCGTTTAGAAGGTAATGTATTAACCATACAGGTGCCGAGTTTATTCTTTTACGAGTGGTTAGAGGAGCATTACGTTGGACTGCTTCGCAAAACAGTTAAAAAACAATTAGGTGAAGAGGGGCGATTAGAGTACAATATAGTGGTAGAAAAATCATCCACCACTATTCCATTTACCACCAATATGCCATCTAATGGCAATGGCGCAGAAGGCAAAAATCAATCAATGCCAATGCCGGTGGCTTTAAACAAAGACATTAAAAATCCGTTTGTAATTCCTGGATTAAAGAAATTACAAGTAGATCCGCAGTTAAATGCAAATTATACTTTCGAAACTTTTGTAGAAGGCGATTGCAACCGTTTGGCACGCTCGGCAGGTTATGCCGTAGCCGCAAAACCAGGTGGCACTTCGTTTAATCCATTAATGATTTATGGCGGTGTTGGTTTAGGTAAAACCCATTTGGCACAAGCTATTGGTAACGAGATTAAACGCAGCATGCCCGATAAATTGGTGTTGTATGTTTCGTGTGAGAAATTTACTCAGCAATTTGTTGATGCACTAAAAAATAATAACATTAACGATTTTGTGAATTTTTACCAAGCAATGGATGTGCTCATTATGGATGACGTACACAACTTTGCCGGAAAAGAAAAAACACAAGACATCTTCTTCCATATTTTTAATCACTTACACCAATCGGGTAAGCAATTAATTGTTACTTCAGATAAAGCCCCTAAAGATTTAGCCGGCTTAGAAGAGCGCTTATTAAGCCGTTTTAAATGGGGTCTTTCTGCCGATTTGCAGGTGCCCGATTTAGAAACCCGTATGGCCATCTTAAAAAAGAAGATGTATGCCGATGGTATTGATTTGCCTAGCGAAGTGATTGAGTATGTGGCGCACAACATTGATAATAATGTGCGTGAATTAGAAGGAGCCATGGTTTCTTTATTGGCTCAATCTACTTTAAACAGAAAAGAAATTGATTTGAATTTAGCCAAATCGATGCTGAAGAATTTTATCAAAAATGCCAGCAAAGAAATCTCAATGGACTACATTCAAAAACTGGTATGCGAATACTTTGAGGTGCCAATAGAAATGGTAAAATCGCAAACTCGTAAACGCGAAATTGTGCAAGCCCGCCAAATTTCTATGTACTTGGCTAAGAGTCATACCAAAACATCCCTTAAATCTATCGGTGCATTTTTTGGCGGCCGAGATCACTCTACCGTTATTTATGCCTGCCAAACCGTAGAAGATTTAATTGATACCGATAAAAAATTCAAAGGCTACGTAGCCGATATTCAGAAAAAACTGAAAATGAGCTAATCATAAAGCCCTCGAATTTTCGGGGGCTTTTTTGCGTACTATACTTTTTAATATGCCATTAAGTAAAGAAAAAATTAAAATCCTAAGCATGGGTTTATTAGGCTGGTCTGTATTAATGCTTGCCAATATCTACCTATGTAAATTGTATCCCCAGCTCGAACTTATATTCACCATATTGGCCGCCTTAGTAGGGGCGTTTACGGCCTTTAAATTGATGAAAAAGAACCAATAGTATGAAAACACTATGCCTAGTACTTGCTCTTGCCCTATTCAGTTTTTCGGCAACCGCACAAATTACAAACCCCGAAACCGAAGCCATTAAAAAAGTGGTAACTACCGTGTTCGAAGGAATGAAAAAATGCGATTCGGCCATGGTAAAATCGGCATTTGCACCCTCGGCTGTGCTACAAACCATTCGCCCATCTAAAGATGGCTTATCAGGTACCGTTACGGGCGACCGTATGGAGCCTTGGCTTAAAGCCATTGCCCAGCCCAAAAAAGCCGAACAAGTGTGGGATGAAAAGATGAATTTCGATACTATTTTAATAGACGGAAATTTGGCTCAAGTATGGGGTACGTATACCTTTCACATAGGTACTACCTTTTCGCATTGTGGTACCGATAATTTTACTTTAGTAAAACATGCTGACGGTTGGAAAATTGTGTATTTGATTGATACAGCCCGAAAAGAAAAGTGCCTATAAAAAAGCTTACCAACTTCCGCTAGCACCACCTCCACCAAAGCTTCCGCCGCCAAAACCGCCGAAGCCTCCACTATCGCTGCTGCCACCAAAGCCTCCGCTGCTGCTACCGCCCCCGCCACTAGTAAGTAGCCACCAAAACGGACTTGCTGCACCCCGGCCACCAATTACTTGGCCATTGCCGCCTCCGCCTACTTTACGAGCGATGGCTACAATAATTAAAATAACCAACATAATAAACACCAAGGAGAATTGCTTGCTGCCTCCGGGTTTAGGTTCGTCGTTTTTATATTCGCCTTTGGTATACGCAATAATATCGTTGGTGCCGGCATCTAGGCCCTGGTAATAAGCCCCTTGTTTAAAGGCGGGTTTAATAGAAGTTTCAATAATGCGTCGGGCAATGGCATCGGGTAGAGCACCCTCCATACCATAGCCTGTTTGAATACTCATTTTTCGGTCGCCAATAGAAACCAAAACAATTACACCATTGTTTTTTTTGTCGTGGCCAACCCCCCATTTTTCAGCCAAGCGAACAGCATAATCTGCTACATCGTATCCCTCTAAGCTTGGAATAAGCACTACGGCAATTTGGATAGATGTGGAATCGTCAAACGCTACCAGCTTTTGCTCTAAAGCCGCAGCTTCACCTGTAGAAAGGGTTTGGGTATAATCACTGACTAAGGTGTTTGGCCGTTCCGGGAAATTTTGTGCCGAGGCACGTATTCCAAACAGAACAAAAAATAGAACAAAATAAAGGGACTGTTTCATGCGATGATTCGTTTATTCGTCATCGCCAAAAGCGATATCGTTACTCAGTTCGTTGGTATCGTTTTCTACCGATGGAAAATAGGTCTTCAGTTGTTGGCCGGCACGTTCAATGCCGGTAAGTATGCCTTCTAAGAATGCACCTTTTTTAAATTCGGCCACCATGGCTTCTTTGGTGCTATCCCAAAACGTAGGAGGCACTACCGAATTTATGCCACTATCGCCAATAATGGCTACTTGTTTATCTAGCACTGCTAAATAAATAAGCACCCCATTGCGGCGTTTGGTTTTGTGCATATCTAATTTATGAAAGAAATACACTGCACGGTCTAAAGCAGCGTCTTTGCTGCTTTTCTCGACACAAATACGTATTTCTCCGGAAGTAGAACGCTCCGCCGAAGCCACTGCTTGGCGGATACGTTCTTGCTCCTGTTCGTTAAATAAACTCATTAGAATTGTACGTTGGGTGCTTTAGCGGCACCAGCATCGGCTTCAAAATAGCCTTTTTTAGTAAAGCCAAACATGCCTGCCGTAATGTTGTTCGGGAAGGTGCGAATTTTGGCATTGTAGGCTTGGGTAATCTCGTTAAATTTCTGGCGCTCTACCGTAATGCGGTTTTCCGAACCTTCTAATTGCGATTGCAACTCTAAGAAGTTTTGGTTTGCCTTTAATTCTGGGTAACGCTCCACAGAAACTAATAAACGACCTAAAGATTGAGTTAATTCTCCTTGTGCAGCCTGAAATTTTTGAATGCTTTCTGGAGTTAATTTGCTGGCATCTACCGTTACCGAGGTGGCTTTGGCACGAGCCTCAATCACTTTGGTTAAGGTTGATTGCTCAAAATTAGCAGCTCCTTTTACCGTATTTACCAAGTTTGGAATCAAGTCTGAACGACGTTGATACACGTTTTGCACTTGTGCCCATTGCGATTGTACTTGTTCATCAAGGGTAACCATAGAGTTATATCCACAAGAGCTTAAAGAAAATACCGCTAGGGCGGCAACCATTGTATACATTAATTTTTTCATCGTGATTCTAATTTTTTATCAATTTACCACTTAGATAGCAAATTTCATACCTTTGTTACAATCCGGGATAAAAACTCGGCACCCTATGACACACGAAATTGAAATTGTTCTTCTTCCAGAAGAAAATGACGATGAGCTTTTGCTCAAACAGAAAGCTTCCCAAGCTTTAAAAATACCCCTTAATCGTATCCAAGGCCTGCAAATACGTAAACGCTCTATTGATGCCCGCAGTCGGAAAGCGGTGTTTCGGGTAAAAGTTTTGGTAGCCGTTGATGAGCCTTTGGTACCTGAAATATTTACAGTAAACTATCCCTCGGTTACTGACAAAAAGCCGGTTCTTATTGTGGGTGCTGGTCCGGCTGGTTTATTTGCCGCCCTACGTTGTATAGAACTAGGGTTAAAGCCAATTGTACTAGAACGAGGGAAAGATGTAAAACAACGTCGCCGAGATTTGGCCGCTATAAATAAGCAAGGTCTTATAAATCCGGAGTCTAATTATTGCTATGGAGAAGGTGGCGCTGGCACTTATTCTGATGGAAAATTATACACCCGCTCTAATAAACGGGGCGATGTAAACCACGTATTGCAAACCTTGGTGGCTTATGGCGCTAGCCCCGATATTTTGGTAGATGCCCGCCCACACATAGGTACCAATAAATTGCCGCAAATTATTACCGCCCTTCGTGAGCAGATATTAACTGCCGGTGGTGAGGTGCATTTTGGCGCCAAAGTAATCGACTTTATTATAGCTACCGAGGTGTTAAAGGGTGTGGTATTGGCAGATGGTACTACCCTGAACGCCGAGGCACTTATTTTGGCCACCGGCCACTCTGCACGAGATATTTATGAGCTTTTGCATCAAAAACAAATAACTATAGAAGCCAAGCCATTTGCCTTGGGAGTACGAATAGAGCATCCGCAAGCTTTGGTAGATCAGGCACAATACCATTGCGATGTGCGTAGCGCCTACTTACCACCTTCGTATTATAGTTTGGTAGAACAGGTAGACCATAGAGGAGTATTTTCTTTTTGTATGTGCCCTGGAGGAATTATTGCTCCTTGTGCCACCGATTATAACGAAATTGTAGTAAATGGCTGGTCGCCCTCTAAACGCAACAACCCTTTTGCCAACTCGGGTACCGTGGTGCAAATTAATTTAGAAGATGTACCTGGTTCGGCAACAGACCCTTTACGCTTATTAAATTTTCAGCTGGGTGTTGAGCAGCAGGCCTATCGTTTAGGAGGTGGAAATTTAGTTGCACCAGCCCAACGAATGGTTGATTTTGTGGAGCGTAGAGTTTCAGCTACTTTACCACTAAACTCTTATTTACCAGGAACCAATTCGGTAGATTTAACCGAGGTGTTGCCCGAATTTATTCATGAGCGTTTGCGTAAAGCCTTGCCCGCTTTTGGCCAAAAAATGAAAGGGTATTATACCAACGAAGCTATTTTGGTGGGCGTAGAATCGAGAACCTCATCGCCGGTACGTATTCCTCGAGATCGAGAAACGCTTCAACATCCGCAAATTGCGGGCCTTTATCCTTGTGGCGAAGGAGCCGGTTATGCCGGAGGTATTGTATCGGCTGCTATAGATGGAATGAATTGCGCAGAAGCAATTGCTAAAAAAATATCTTAAATTAGTTTAATGAATAAGAAAACCCTCATACTAGGTGCCAGCACCAACCCCGAACGTTACGCTTATTTGGCTGCCAATCGTTTGGTGCAACATGGCCACTCTATTGTAAATGTAGGGCTTAAGGCTGGTGAAGTAGCAGGGGTACCCATCGAACTTGCTCACGAGGTGTATTCAGATATCGATACCATTACGCTTTATGTCGGTCCGGCTAATCAAGGCACCTACTACAACTATATTTTACAAATCAAACCCAAGCGCCTTATTTTTAATCCAGGAACCGAAAATCCTGAATTAGAAAAATTAGCTCGATCAAAAGGCATAGAAACCCTGAGGGCTTGCACCTTGGTGTTGTTGGCTAGTGGACAGTATTAGGCTAAATTCTGGTTTACAATACGCCACTCTTTCGGGTAATAATTGTTTAGTCTTTTAGGCAATACTTTTACCCAGCCCAAGGCCAGTGAATCGTAGCATGCCAGGGCCCAGCCAGTTAGTGGAGTATCTAGCGTAAAATCTATCCGTTTTAAATAGTTTAGGGCTTGCTCCCTATTTAACGAAATTCTAGGAATACTCCCTGAGGCCCATATACTTAGAGCCAATTCGTGATCTGGAATAAAATCATTTCCGGCGAATTTGCCTAATCTAGTGCCCGCCTTTTTCAGGTACAGTTGCTCTCTTAAAAAGTCAAAATCTTTTAGTTGATTAGTTGGTATTGCTAAAAAAGTATCGTTGAGGACACTTATTTCGTAGGCAGTGTTTGGGTTTAGCCACCGGTTTATTTCGGCTAATTTGGTGGCTGATATACGGTTTCGTTCCTCTTTTTTATGTCGAATGTTCAGTGCTTCGCTTGCTTCTTTCTTTCGAAAACAAGCTAGAAAAAATCCTTCTCCTTTAAGCAAGTGTGGGTAAAAGCGGTAGCCCCATTGCTTTTTTTTATCCGATTGCGTTTCTTGAATTCCCCAATCACTCTCTAGTGGAATGCGCAGACTTTCTAATTCGAAAGTTTCAGCCAGCCAATCGCAAATATCCTCGTTCTCTTCCTTAGAATAGGAGCAAGTAGAATAAATTAATAAGCCATTTTCTTTTAAGGCAGGGTATATATCAGCTAAAATACGTTGTTGGCGTTGGCTGCATAGTTGTACGGCATCTTCCGACCATTGGCTAATGGCTTCGGGATCTTTACGAAACATGCCCGATCCGGAGCAAGGAGCATCTACCACGATTACATCAAAAAAGCCGGACATTCTCTCGAAATCTTTAGGGTCGTTATTGCTAACATAGGTGTTGAGCTTGCCCCAACGGATGAGGTTATCGCTTAATATGGGGACCCTCGTTTTAATAAGTTCGTTTGCCAACAATAAGCTTTCATCATTCAGCAATGAACTAAGTAAGGTGCTTTTCCCACCCGGCGCCGCACATAAATCCAATACTTTGAGCGCTCTGCTTAAATCTGTTTGTTTAAGGGCTTGCTCCAAAAACATAGACGAAGCTTCTTGCACATAATAGGCCCCTGCATGAAATAAAGGATCGGCAGTAAATGAAGGGCGTTTTGCCAAGTATTTACCTTCGGTAGACCATCCAATGGCTTCTTCTTTTAAAAACACCGAGCTCGGCTTCGACGGATTCATGCGAACACTGGTAAGTGTTTCTTCGCTTTTGTGTAGCTGAATAAAAGTGGGTACTTCTGGAGTAGCAATTCGCTTTAACGAATCTATAAGTGCTTCGGGCAAGGCGTATTTCATTGCCTCAAAGTACGCCAATATTCGCAAACTAAAAAATGAGGCATTTAATGATAATTGGTTATTAGAGTGAGCTTTTAACTGATTATTCTATCTTTTTTAAGTCCGATATCGTTCTAGGAATCGTATATTTGCTATTATGCAAAATGAAATTCCTGTAGAATCAAGAAAAGAAGTAATGACTTACTTGGAGCCCTTTATGGAAGGGGAAATGGCAACGTATTTAAAGCCAGTGGAAGAGTTATGGCAACCAAGTGATTTTTTGCCCGACGCTAGTAAAGAGACTTTTTTTGCGGATGTAAAAGAACTACAACAAAATGCCAAAGAATTGCCCTACGATGTATTGGCGGTACTTATTGGCGATACTATTACCGAAGAAGCCTTGCCAACCTACGAATCGTGGTTAATGATGGTAGATGATGTTTCTAGAAACGAACAAGGCGGTTGGATGAAGTTTCTAAGAGCCTGGACTGCCGAAGAAAATCGTCACGGCGATTTATTAAATAAGTATTTGTACTTAAGTGGTCGTGTAGATATGCGTGCCATGGAAGTATCTACTAATTATTTAATTAACGATGGTTTTGATATTCAAACGCAAAACGATCCGTACCGTACCTTTGTGTACACATCTTTTCAAGAATTGGCTACCAATATTTCGCACCGTAGAGTAGCCGCTTTGGCTAAGCAAGCCGGTGATAAACTAATGGCTAAAATGTGTGGAGTAATTGCTGCAGACGAAGCCAGACATGCTAAAGCCTACATCTCTCTGATTAAAAAAGCCTTTGAAGTAGATCCCAATCAAGTAATGTTGGCCTTTGAGGATATGATGAAGAAAAAGATTGTAATGCCGGCGCATTTCTTACGCGAAGTAGGGTTAAAAGTAGGACAAACTTTTGGTCACTTTACCGATGCGGCACAACGTACCGGTGTATATACCGCTTCAGATTACGTAGACATTATGAAAGATTTACTAGTAGAATGGCAAATTGAAAGCATGCGTGATTTAAACGAAGCCGGAGAAAAGGCCAGAGATTATGTAATGGCACTCCCAGAGCGTTTATTAAAAGTAGCCGAGCGGATGAAAAACCCTGGCTTAGAATATAAATTTAGCTGGATACACGCTTAACAAAAAAGCCCCGAATTTCGGGGCTTTTTTGTTGTTTTACATATTTCGTCGGTATTGGCCGCCTACGCTATATAGAGCGTTAGATATCTGGCCAATCGAGCAAATTTTACATACTTCCATTAAGCTTTCGAAAATATTTTCACCTGCCAAGGCTTTTTCTTGAAGCGTTCTTAAGGCCTCTCCCGCAAATTCTTTATTGCGTTCGTGGAACGCATTTAGAGCAGAAATTTGAAATTGCTTTTCCATTTCGGTGGCTCGAATAACTTCGCCGGGAAGTACGGTTGGCGAACCATTTTTATTCAAAAACATATTCACGCCTACAATCGGGAATTCGCCAGTATGTTTTAGCGTTTCGTAATACAAGCTTTCTTCTTGTATTTTTCCTCGTTGATACATGGTTTCCATGGCTCCCAATACGCCACCACGTTCGTTAATGCGCTTAAATTCTTCGAGTACAGCTTCTTCTACTAAATCGGTTAATTCTTCAATAATAAAAGACCCCTGTAGTGGATTTTCGTTTTTAGCCAAGCCTAATTCTCTGTTAATAATTAACTGAATGGCCATGGCCCTACGAACCGATTCTTCGGTAGGGGTGGTAATGGCCTCATCATAGGCATTGGTGTGCAAAGAGTTGCAATTATCGTAAATGGCATATAAGGCTTGCAAGGTAGTCCGTATGTCATTAAAGTCAATTTCTTGCGCATGCAATGAACGCCCCGAGGTTTGAATATGGTATTTCAGTTTTTGTGAACGCTCGGCACCTTTGTATTTGTATTTAATGGCTTTTGCCCAAATGCGTCGGGCTACACGCCCAATAACCGCATATTCCGGGTCAATACCGTTAGAGAAGAAGAAAGATAAATTGGGTGCAAAGTCGTCAATTTTCATTCCTCGGCTTAGGTAATACTCTACAAAAGTAAAGCCGTTACTTAAGGTAAAAGCCAATTGCGAAATGGGGTTAGCCCCGGCTTCGGCAATATGATACCCTGAAATAGATACCGAATAAAAATTCTGAATGTGATTGTGGATGAAATACTGTTGAATATCACCCATCATGCGTAAAGCAAATTCGGTAGAAAAAATGCAGGTATTTTGGGCTTGGTCTTCTTTTAAAATATCGGCCTGTACGGTTCCGCGAACGGTTGCAATGGCTTCTGCCTTAATTTTCTCGTACACGGCTTTTGGTAATACCTCATCGCCGGTAACGCCTAGCAACAATAATCCCAAACCGTCGTTTCCTTCGGGAAGCGTGCCCGTATACGTAGGTCTTTGTAGTCCTTTTTTCGTGTAAATAGCGTCAATTTTTTGTGCTACCTCTTTTTCTAAACCATGGGCTTTAATGTATTTTTCACATTGTTGGTCAATAGCCACGTTCATGAAAAAGCCCAACATCATGGGGGCCGGTCCGTTAATGGTCATCGAAACCGAGGTAGCCGGGTGGCATAAATCGAAGCCTGAATATAATTTTTTGGCATCGTCTAGGGTAGCAATGCTTACTCCGGCATTGCCAATTTTTCCGTAAATATCCGGACGAATGTGTGGGTCTTCTCCGTACAGTGTTACCGAATCAAATGCGGTAGATAAACGAATGGCTGGTTGACCGAGCGATACGTAATGGAAACGCTTGTTGGTGCGTTCCGGACCGCCTTCGCCGGCAAACATGCGGGTAGGGTCTTCGCTATCTCGTTTTAATGGGAATACGCCGGCTGCAAATGGAAATTCTCCCGGAACATTCTCGGTAAGTAACCAGCGCAAAATGTCGCCCCAAGCCTCGTATTTTGGTAAAGACACTTTGGGAATGCGCAAGTGCGAAAGCGACGTAGTATATAATGATTGACGAATTTCTTTGTTGCGTACCTTAAATACGAACTCATCTTCTCGGTATCTTTTTAGCGTATCGGGCCATTCACGTAATAGGCGTTTACACTCCCCGTCTAGTTTTTCTTCTGTTTGCGTATATACTTTTTCTAAATCAGAGCGGGTTTCTGTATGGCTATCGCTCAATAAATCAATAGTGCCTTTTAGTTGATACATGCGCTGTGCCAGTTCACATTGCTTGGAAACCCAAGTTTTATAGTCTTGGTTGGCTTCGGCAATTTCGGCCAAATAGCGGGTGCGCTCTGGCGGAATGATATAGCTTTTTTCGCCACTGTGTTGGCTGAGCGCTAAATTAGGCTCCAGGTTGATACCCGTTTTGCTTTGTATGCTAGCCATGAGTGCCGCAAACAAACTATTCATGCCGGGGTCGTTAAACTGCGATGCCATGGTGCCAAAAATAGGGAGGCTTTCATCGGCTGCATCAAAGAAGTTATGGTTGCGCTTGTACTGCTTGCGCACATCGCGAAGGGCATCTAGGGCACCTCGTTTATCAAATTTATTAATGGCTACCAGGTCGGCAAAATCGAGCATGTCAATTTTTTCCAATTGGGTAGCAGCGCCAAATTCAGGAGTCATTACGTAGAGCGAAACATCGCAGTGTTCGGTAATTTCGGTATCTGATTGGCCAATGCCGGAGGTTTCTACAATCACTAAATCGTAGCCGGCGGCTTTGCAAATTTCAATAGATTCTTGTACGTATTTAGATAAAGCCAAATTCGCTTGGCGGGTAGCCAAAGAGCGCATATAAATGCGGGAATTATTTATGGCATTCATGCGAATGCGGTCACCAAGCAAGGCGCCTCCCGTTTTCCGTTTAGATGGATCGACCGAAATAATGGCCATGGTTTTGTTCGTTTCCAGTAAGAAACGTCGCACCAACTCATCTACTAAAGACGATTTTCCGGCACCACCTGTTCCGGTAATACCCAATACAGGAACTTTCTTTGCTCCGATGAGTTTTTTTAATTCTTTTAATAGACCTTCGGCTTCGGCGGGTACATTTTCTGCCAAGGTAATGGCCGCAGCAATAGCCGGTACATTTTTGCTTTGAATCCCTTTTAGTTCATCGGTGGCTTTGGTACGGGTAGCAAAATCGCATTGTTGCAGCATGTCGTTAATCATGCCCTGTAAACCCATTTTTCTGCCATCGTCTGGCGAATAAATATTGGCAATGCCATAGGCTTTTAACTCAGCAATTTCGTGTGGTAGAATTACGCCCCCTCCGCCACCAAATATTTTGATGTGGCCAGCTCCTTTTTCCTTCAATAAATCGTGCATGTATTTGAAGTATTCAAGGTGGCCTCCTTGGTAAGAGGTCATGGCAATACCCTGCACATCTTCTTGGATGGCGCAATTCACTACTTCGTCTACCGAGCGGTTGTGGCCCAAGTGTATAACTTCGGCTCCCGACGATTGTAGAATGCGGCGAATAATATTAATAGTAGCGTCGTGGCCGTCGAATAAAGAAGCAGCCGTAACGAAACGTATTTTGTGTGTTGGTTGATAAGCAGCAATGCTTTCCATAGCATATAATTGGTGTACAAATGTAAAAAAAGCTAGCCGCTGTTTATGTATCTTTGTCAAAATTCATTGATACAATTCTTTGGGAACCCCACTCGATTACGGCTTTAAACCTTATACCCATTACGGAGGTTATTTAAAAGATAAATACCAGGGCCAACGTGTATTTAAAATTATTGCCGATGGCGGCTTTACCTGCCCCAATCGGGATGGGAGCAAGGGTTTTGGTGGCTGCACCTATTGCAATGTAGATTCGTTCACCCCCGAACTTTCTCGAAGTTTGCCCACCATAAGAGAGCAAATTGAGCGGGGTATGGAGCGGGCCATTAAGAATTATCAAGCGGAGAAGTTTATTATTTATTTTCAGCCGAATACCAATACTTATGCCCCTACGCATTACCTTAAAAGTATGTACGATGAGGGCTTAAGTATAAATACTGAACATATTGTAGGCCTCTCGATAGGCACCCGACCCGATTGTATTGATGCCGAAAAAATAGCTTTGTTAGAAAGCTATACCGACCGCTTTGATGTGGATTTGGAAATGGGCATGGAATCTATTTATAACGATACCCTGGCACAAATTAATAGGGGCTGCACGCACGAAGAGTTGGAGCAGAGTTTAGCTTTGGTAAAAGATTCTAAATTGGATATCTGCTTGCACACTATTTTTGGCTTTCCTTGGGAAACGAAAGAAATGATGTTAGCCTATGCTCATGAGCTAAATCGCTTTCCGCAGGTAAAATTTGCCAAACTGCACCACTTACACATAGTCGAGGGTTCGGTAATGGGAGTCAAATACAAGAGAGCACCCTTTAAACTGTTTAGTTTAGAAGAATACACCGAGTTTTTAGCAGAATTTATACCGCTTTTACGCCCCGATATTGTGTTGCAGCGTTTATTTGGCTTGTCTGACTACGATTTGCTAATTGCGCCTAATTGGGGTCTCAAGAAAACCGAAATCCAGGATTATATTGATAAGGGCCTGCAAAGCAGAGGGGTAGTGCAAGGTAGTAAATATCAGCCTGGCTTAGCTGTTTAGCTGCTATATTTCCCAAACAGTTCTTCTACCTTTTTTTCTCGGTAATCAAAAATTCCTTGTACTTCTTTGGCTACGAGTATACTATTGGCCATGCGTCCAAAAATACCCATCGGAATGGCGTAATTAATAATATCGGTCATGAGTACGCCACCGGGAATTTCCTGAAAATGGTGTTGATGATGCCATAGTGCATAGGGTCCAAAACGTTGTTCGTCAACAAAATAAACTCCTTCTTTTACGTGAGTAATTTCGGTCATCCAATTAAGTTTTAGGCCTAAAAGTGGCGATACTTTATAGGTAATAATCATTCCCGGATACATTTTTTGTCCTTCTTTAAAATCGGAAGTAATGATAAAGCCCATATGATCTGGAGTGATCTTTGCCAAGTTTGCCGGCGAAGAGAAAAAATCCCAGGCTTGTTCTAGGCTAATAGGTAATTTTTGCTCGTAACGTAGTTGGTAGGTTTTCATAGCGCCAAAGCTACGCTTTAGGGCTCATGGTGTAGCCACTAGCGTGTAATCTCTCGGTCAATTTACTGCACCATTTTATTGGCGCAACCCGAACTGGCAAAAGCCTCGGGTTTGGCCTTAAATACAAAGCCCATCCCTAAAATGTAGCCCATAGCTTCACGTAAGGCTTGGTTCGATTTAAACTGCGGATTCGTATTAATATCTGCATGAACTTCTAGATCTACCTCGTATAAATCCAATAGATCGCAGAGTGCGTAGGCTATTTCAATAGATTTTTGCACTTCTGTTAGCATTCGTTCTTTAATGCTCATTTTTAGCGTACTACGGTCTTGGTGAATGTACATAAAGCCACCCTTCTGTTCACGAACGAGTACAATTACGGTAGCAAAATCGGTGTGATTGCCTTTTACCTGAGAATCGGTGCCAATACATACTTTTAGTTTATTGCCCAAGCTGGTTTCACGCTCAATGGCATGTTCTACTTCTTCGAGAATGGGGAGTGTGATTTCATCCCCATTGAATTTTTTCCAGGTCATAAATTTTGGGTTAAAATTTGCCGACCTTTTTAGGGGTCATTAAAATTAAACGATTGTTTCGCTTTTCTTTGTTAAAACGTAATTATTTAATTATTAACATATTAGCTATTGTTAACATCTTGTTACTATTAAAAACAGCAAAATAATCTGGCTAATTGTAGATATTTGCAGTATGAAAAATTTCGCTAGAAAAGTGCTTTCAATCCTATTTTTTTTAGGAGTTTGCTTGTGGGCAACTGCGCAGCAGGTAGATACCTTGCAGCAAGTAGTTGCAGGTAGGGTAAATTCACCTGCACAAGAAAAAAAGCCCTATGTGTTGCTTATTTCTATAGATGGTTTTCGCTACGATTATGCGGAGAAATATGGAGCAAAAAATATACTTTCTTTTGCAAAGGATGGGGTGAAGGCTGAGGCTATGATTCCTTCTTTTCCTTCTTTAACTTTTCCGAATCATTATGCCATTGCTACGGGTTTGTATCCATCGCACTCTGGTTTGGTGGCCAATACGTTTTACGATAGGGCTCGTAACGATACCTATAGCATGAGCCAAAGGAAGAAAGTTGAAGACGGTTCTTGGTATGGTGGGAATCCACTTTGGATATTGGCTGAAAAACAACAGTTACTTTCGGCTAGTTTTTATTGGGTAGGTAGCGATGCGGATGTGCAAGGCATGCATCCCACTTATTATTATCATTACAGTGAAAAAATTCCGAACACGGAGCGGGTAAAGGTGGTGAAAGATTGGTTGACTTTATCGGAAGATAAACGCCCTCATTTTATTAGCTTGTACTATCCGGAAGTAGATCATGCCGGGCATGATTTTGGTCCAGAGTCTGACGAAACTAAAGCTGCAGTACAGTTGATAGATGGCTATGTGGCAGATTTAATGGCTGCGGTAAAAAGTACCGGTTTGCCGGTTAATATTATCCTTGTTTCTGATCATGGGATGACTCAGGTAGACCAGAAAAATCCTATTAAAACACCACCAAGTATTGACAAGCAGAAATTTAAAATTAGCACTGCTGGCAGTATGCTAGAGGTGTACGCCATCGATGCAAAAGATATACTGCCACTGTATGCAGAGCTGAAGGCTAGTGCACTTGATTATGAGGTGTACTTGAAAAAAGATCTGCCGAAAAGATTGCACTATGGCCCCAAAGATGATCGATTTAATCGCATTGGTGATATTGTTTTGTTAGCAAAATGGCCAAAGGTTTTTTCCGATTGGAAAGTAAATCCGGGCTATCATGGTTTTGACCCAGCGTTAGTACCCGAAATGAAGGCTACTTTTTTTGCTTGGGGCCCAGCCTTCAAACAGGGCTTGCAAGTGCCTGCTTTTAAGAATGTAGAAGTGTATGATGTGGTTGCCCGAATTTTAGGCTTAAACAAAACCGGTAAAACCGATGGTAGTGGCAAGCTGGCCGAAAAGATTTTAAAAAAATAAAGCCGGCAAAAACCGGCTTTATCTCTTAGGCTAATTTTCTGTACTTGATTCGTTTGGGAGCTATATCTCCTAAACGCTTTCTTCTATTTTCTTCATAATCAGAGTAGTTCCCTTCAAAAAACACCACCTGAGAATCGCCCTCAAAAGCTAGTATATGAGTGCAAATACGGTCTAAAAACCAACGGTCGTGGGAAATAACTACTGCACAGCCCCCAAAATTTTCTAGGCCTTCTTCTAGTGCTCTCAGTGTATTAACATCAATATCGTTGGTAGGCTCATCGAGTAATAATACGTTGGAACTTTTCTTTAAGGTAATGGCTAGGTGAACTCGGTTGCGCTCTCCACCAGAAAGTACGTTGATTTTTTTCTGCTGATCGCCTCCGTTGAAATTAAACTTAGACACGTAGGCTCTCGAATTAATAGATCGGTTTCCAAGCATCATATTGTCTAAGCCATCGGTAATGTTTTCCCAAACTGTTTTTTCTGGGTCTAAATCATCATGCAGTTGATCTACGTAGCCTAAAGCAACGGTTTCACCCACTCTAAAGGTTCCACTATCGGCCTGTTCTTGGCCGGTAATTAGTCGGAATAAGGTGGTTTTGCCTGCACCATTCGGGCCAATAATGCCCACAATGCCTGCTGGAGGTAGAGAGAAATTAAGGTTTTCGAACAAAATTTTATCGCCATAGGCTTTGCTTACGCCGGTTGCCTCAATTACTATATTTCCTAAACGAGGGCCTGGTGGAATGAACAATTCTAGTTTGTCTTCGCGGTCTTTGGTTTCTTCCGAAGCTAGCTTGTCGTAATTAGATAAACGGGCTTTCGATTTCGCATGGCGGGCCTTTGGCGCCATACGCACCCATTCTAATTCTCGTTCTAGGGTTTTCTGGCGTTTGCTCTCGGTTTTCTCTTCTTGGGCTAAGCGTTTCGATTTTTGATCTAACCAACTAGAATAATTTCCCTTCCAGGGAATACCTTCACCTCGATCTAACTCTAAAATCCAGCCGGCTACATTATCTAAGAAATAGCGATCGTGGGTAACGGCAATTACCGTTCCTTTATATTGCTTTAAATGCTGCTCTAGCCAATCGATACTTTCTGCATCTAAGTGGTTGGTAGGCTCATCGAGCAACAATACGTCGGGTTCTTGTAGTAATAAACGGCACAAAGCCACTCGGCGACGCTCCCCTCCTGACAAATTGGCAATTTTCGCATCGGCATCGGGGCAGCGCAAGGCATCCATAGCCCGTTCTAGTTTACTATCAAGCTCCCAAGCGTTGGTAGCATCTATTTTATCTTGTAATTCGCCTTGGCGATTTAGTAGTTTGTCCATCTCATCGGCATTCTCATACACCTCGGGCAAGCCAAACTTTTCGTTAATTTCTTCATATTCTTTTAATATGGCAGTAATCTCCGAAACGCCCTCTTCTACTACTTCTTTAACTGTTTTATTCTGATCTAACTCTGGTTCTTGTGCTAAATAGCCTACCGAATAGTCTGGGGCAAATACTACTTCGCCCTGAATAGACTTGTCTAGGCCGGCAATAATTTTTAATAAAGATGATTTACCTGATCCATTTAAGCCGATTACGCCAATTTTAGCGCCATAAAAGAAGGAGAGATAAATGTTTTTTAGTACTTGTTTTTGTGGTGGGTGAGTTTTACTTACCCCGGCCATTGAGAATATTATTTTTTCGTCTGACATGATTGGTTTTGGTGGTTAAAAGTATTTTTACTTAGCTAAGTCAGTTCTTAGTTGGGCTAAGTTGTTAGTTATATAGTCTTTCTTTTTACTATCTCTTGGGACTTCTTGTAATAAAATATCTAGTTCATGTTGTGCTAGCTTTTCCTCTCCAAGCAAAAGCAATGCTCTGCAAAGTATAAGCTGTACTCCATGTAAAAAATCTACATCATAATAGTTGGCAAATTTTTTTTTAAGTTCTTTGGCAAGCGAAATAACTTTTTTGTAATGTTTTTGCTCTTCCTGTATTTCTAAAATAGTTAAATGCGCTTGCACCGCCCCTCTAGCAGCTTTCTGATACTCCGATAGGGCTTTATTTAGGGTGTGTAATTTTCTGTAGCAGGCTCCTCTAATGGCATGAAAATCAGCTAATTGTTTGATTAGTATGTAAGTATCAGATCCTAAAATAATAGGCGTAGACGCATCAATAATACTATTTATATTAAATTCTTCTGCTACTTTATCCGAAATATCTAAAGCGTTTTTATAAGACCCCGCCTCATAATAGCGTATCATTTTAGCTATACAATTTTCTATTTTTTTATTCATACTGCGCATTCATTTCTCTGCATAAATACGTCATTCCATTAAAAATAGTACGGTGTTCGTATAAAAGACTGACATTTTTGGTCCCTGAGGTTTAGATACCGGCCAAATATCGTCGATTTTTTCAGCTGAACGTAATTTTTAGTAACAATAACAGCTTAAAATCGTTCTAAATAGGTGTGGCCCAATTGTTGTTAAGGGTTTAACATCTTGGCTATTGGAATGAGTGAATAATTTACATAGCTTAGAACTTTAAACACCAAAATAGAAAGGGGAACAAGATGGAAGCCAAATTTTCACCACGGGTAAAAGATGTAATAGCATTTAGTAGAGAGGAAGCCTTACGCTTGGGCCATGATTATATTGGTACCGAACATTTACTCCTTGGTCTTATTAGAGAGGGTGATGGCATGGCCATTAAAATCCTAAAAACTTTAGGGGTTGATACTGCACGAGTGCGTCACTCGGTAGAAGAAGCGGTGAAAGGCACTTCTGCGACCAGTTTAAACCTTGGCAATATTCCTTTAACTAAGCAAGCCGAAAAAGTACTTAAAATCACCTATTTAGAAGCAAAAATATTTAAGAGTGAAATTATAGGTACCGAGCATTTACTGCTTTCTATTTTGAGAGACGAAGACAATGTAGCTTCGCAAATTTTATTACAATACGAAGTAAACTACGAAGTGGTAAAAGCCGAAGTAGAACAAAATAAAGAAGAATTTAGAGACGAGGCTCCGGGCTCGGCTGCCGGGGGAGATGAAGAATTCCCGGAAGAGGAAAATTTCACCCAACCTAAAAAAGTTTCAGATATTAAATCGAAAACACCGGTATTAGATAATTTCGGTAGAGATTTAACCAAAGCTGCCGAAGATGGCAAGCTCGATCCTATTGTTGGGAGAGATAAAGAAATTGAGCGGGTATCGCAAATTTTATCACGCCGCAAAAAGAACAATCCTATTTTAATTGGGGAACCTGGCGTGGGTAAATCGGCCATTGCCGAAGGTCTAGCCTTGCGCATTATTCAACGTAAAGTATCTCGGGTATTGTTTAACAAACGAGTAGTTACGCTCGATTTAGCTTCTTTAGTGGCCGGCACCAAATACCGTGGCCAATTCGAAGAACGCATGAAAGCGGTAATGAATGAATTGGAAAAATCGCCAGATGTTATTTTGTTTATTGATGAAATTCACACCATTGTAGGTGCGGGTGGTGCTTCAGGTTCTTTAGATGCCTCTAACATGTTTAAGCCAGCCTTGGCCCGTGGCGAAATCCAATGCATTGGTGCTACCACCCTAGATGAATACCGTCAGTTTATTGAAAAAGACGGGGCTTTGGATCGCCGTTTCCAAAAGGTAATGGTAGAGCCTGCTACACCAGCAGAAACCCTAGAGATTTTAACTCGAATTAAAGAGAAGTACGAAGAACACCACGGCGTAGAGTATACTCCAGAGGCTATTTTGGCTTGTGTGAATTTAACTGCACGCTATATTAGCGATCGTTTTTTACCCGATAAAGCCATAGATGCTTTAGACGAAGTAGGCTCTAGAGTGCATTTAACCAATATTCATGTGCCTCAAAGTATTATTGATATTGAGCAAAAAATAGAAGAAATTAAGGTAGAGAAAAACAAAGTGGTGCGTAGCCAAAAATATGAAGAAGCTGCCAAACTTCGCGATACCGAGAAAAATTTATTGGAAGAGCTAGACCAAGCCAAAGTGGCTTGGGAAGCAGAAACCAAAACAAAACGCCACGCCGTTACTGAAGATGATGTAGCTCAGGTTGTAGCCATGATGACGGGTATTCCGGTACAACGTGTTGGCCAAACAGATAGCCAAAAACTCCTGGGCATGTTCGATGCTATTAATACACGAGTAATTGGCCAAGAAGATGCGGTAAAAAAATTAACCAAAGCCATTCAACGCACACGTGCCGGTTTAAAAGATCCCAAAAAGCCCATTGGCTCTTTCATATTCTTAGGCCCAACAGGTGTAGGTAAAACAGAATTAGCTAAAGAATTGGCTCGTTTTATGTTTGATACAGAAGATGCCCTCATTCAAATTGATATGAGCGAATACATGGAAAAATTTGCCGTGTCACGTTTGGTAGGAGCTCCTCCGGGATATGTTGGTTACGAAGAAGGTGGCCAGTTAACCGAAAAAGTGCGCAGAAAACCCTACGCTGTAATTTTGTTAGATGAAATTGAAAAGGCGCATCCTGATGTATTTAACTTGTTATTGCAAGTATTAGATGAAGGTCAGCTAACCGATAGCCTAGGCCGAAAAGTAGATTTCAGAAACACCATTGTAATTATGACCTCGAATATTGGAGCCCGACAATTAAAAGAGTTTGGTCAAGGAGTAGGGTTTTCTACCACAGCCAAAACCGATCAGGCCGATTCGCATTCTAGGGGCGTAATTGAAAATGCACTTAAAAAAGCCTTTGCTCCAGAATTCTTAAATCGTATTGATGATGTGGTAGTCTTTAACTCTTTGGGTAAAGAAGAAATCTTTAAGATTATCGATATCGAGCTTAACTCATTATTTGGTAGAGTTAGCGATTTAGGATATCAAATTAAACTTACCGATGCTGCCAAAGAGTTCATTGCCGATAAGGGTTATGATGCCAATTTTGGTGCTCGTCCGCTGAAAAGAGCTATTCAGAAATACTTGGAAGACCCTATTGCCGAAGAGATTTTGAAAGGTGAGTTACATGAAGGCGATATGCTAGAGATAGATTTTGATGCCGAAACCAAAGAGCTTAAAATCTTAGAAAAGGTAAAGCCTAAGAAGAAAAAAGAAGAAGAAAAGCACGATTAAGTGTAACAAAAAAGCCCTGAGAAATTTTCAGGGCTTTTTTGTTAGTAATAAAGTTATTATTTCTCCATTTGCTCGATAATGGCTTGGCTCACCCCAGTAAAGGAGAATCCACCATCGTGGAACAAATTCTGCATGGTAACCATTTTGGTTAAATCTGAGAATAAGGTAACAGTATAGTTGGCACACTCTTCGGCAGTTGCATTGCCTAGTGGGCTCATTTTCTCTGCATAGCTAATAAAACCATCAAAGCCTTTTACGCCCGACCCAGCTGTAGTACGAGTAGGTGATTGGGAAATGGTATTGATACGTACTTTCTTTTTGGTGCCATATTGGTAACCGAAGTTACGGGCAATGCTTTCTAATAAGGCTTTATTATCGGCCATATCATTATAATCAGGGAAGGTACGTTGTGCCGCAATATAACTTAAGGCTACAACAGACCCCCATTCGTTAATGGCATCCATTTTCATGGCGGTAGCCAATACACGGTGTAAGCTTAATGCCGAAATGTCCATTCCTTTATGTGTAAAATCGTAATTATTTTCGGTATAGGCAATGCCTTTACGCATGTTAATACTCATGCCAATAGAGTGTAAAATGAAATCTACACCACCACCGAAATGTTCCATACTTTTGGCAAACAAGTTTTCAATATCTTCACTTGAAGTCACATCTGCAGGAATAACTGGAGCATTACACTCTTCAGCCAATTTATTTATTTCGCCCATACGCAAAGCGATAGGGGCATTGGTTAATACGATTTCAGCGCCTTCGGCATAACATGCTTTAGCGGTTTTCCAAGCAATAGAATTTTCATCTAATGCACCGAAAATAATTCCTTTTTTACCTTTCAGTAAGTTGTGAGCCATCTCTTTATTGTTTTGTTTTATAGTCAAAGGTTATAAAAAATCTTAAAAATACGGTAGCCTAATTCGAATTAATTGCCTAAAAGTTCTTTAGCATGCTCCATAGCAGCTGCACTTGGCCGCTCTCCACTGAGCATTTTAGCAACTTCGAGCACTCGTTCGCTACCGTTTAGCGCCTCAATGCCTGTGGTAGTTTGCTCTCCGGCATCGTTTTTAAAAACTTTAAAGTGTTTACCGCTTTTGCTGGCAATTTGGGGCAAGTGTGTAATGGTAATTACCTGCATGTTTTGGGCCATCTGTTCCATAATGGCACCCACTTTTAAGGCTATTTCGCCCGAAATACCCGTATCAATCTCATCAAAAATAATGGTAGGCAAGGCGGTTTTTTTGGCTATGAGCGATTTAATGCACAACATTAATCGAGATAATTCACCACCTGAGGCCACTTTGTTCATGGGCATAGGCTCTTGGCCTTTATTGGCACTAAACAAAAAGTGAATCCGATCGGCTCCCCTAGCAGTAAGTAGCGTATTATCAGTTTCTTGCGCTACACGCAATTGCGCATGAGGCATTCCAACAGTGGCTAAAGTATTGTGTACATGCTGTTCGAGCGAAGGAATGGCTTTTTTTCGATTTTCGCTTAAATCTTTTGCCAAGCTTAGAAGTCTTGTTTTTAATTGAGCCTCTTTCTTTTTTAAGCGCTCAATTTCCTCTTCTCCTGAAAGTAATTGTTGCAATTGCGTAGAAAACTGTTCTTGAATAACTAGTAATTCTGCCACACTGCTTACTCGGTGTTTCTTTTGTAGTGAATATAAGGTGTCTAAACGTTCGCTAATGATAGTGCTACGAGCCTCATTAATGTGGGTGCTTTGGGCAAGTTGCTCTAGTTCACTAACAATATCTTTAAGCTCAATAAAACTACTTTGTAATCGCTCTATGAGCGGGCTAATACCTGTCGTGTACTTTTCAATAGCTTGGCTTAATTGCAGTGCTTCCTTTAATTGAGAAATACTTGTTTGCTCCCCATCGGTTAATAAAAAGAGTGCTGACGATAAATTCCGCTTAATTTCTTCGGCATGTGTGAGGCTTTTTAACTCTTGCTCCAGTTCTTCTTGTTCGTTGTGTTGCAAGCCTGCTTTTTCTAGCTCTTCAAATTGATACTGACTGTATTCTTGTGCCGATGTAGCTTCTGCAAAGGCTAACTCAAGTTCTATTAATTTTTTTGTCAGTTGTTTGTGTTCTGCAAAGGCTTGTTGATACTCGGCTAACAAGGGAGTATGCCTGCAGAGTGTATCTAGCACGAGGAGCTGAAAGCCCTCGGTATTAATGGCTAAAGTGGCATGTTGCGAATGAATGTCTATTAATTGTTCGCCCACTTGCTTTAAAATAGCCACTGTTACTGGTGTGTCATTTATAAAGGCACGTGTTTTCCCATCGAGCGATATTTCTCTGCGCAATACCGTTTCGGCTTCATAATCTAACTCTTGCTCTTCGAAAAACTGCTTAAGATGATAGGCGTCAATTTTGAAGGTTCCCTCAATTACACACTTTTTCTCCTGATTAAAGAAATATCTACTTTCCGCCCGTTGCCCCAACAGCAAGGAGAGTGCCCCGAGTATAATAGATTTACCGGCCCCAGTTTCTCCAGTAAGAATATTTAATTCTTTGGAAAAATTGATATCTAGTGAATCTATTAAAGCATAATTGCGTATAGCAAGACCTTGCAGCATGTTGGATAATTGTTTGCGCTAAAATAGGCAATTTGTTGCATTCGTTTTAGTCGAAGGCCTGCAGTAGACTTATTTTTTTAGTGCTTCGTATTTAGAAGAGTTGGCAGGATCTAGTTGAACAAGTAGCTGATAGGCTTTCACTTTATCGCTAGCGTTGGCACCTAGTAGCGTGTTTACCAATTCATCGGCCTTGGCCGTAAAAAATACTTGGGTAAGCATGGCGCCTTGCTTTAGTTGATCTGCTTTTTGCAATTCGGGTAACAAGTTTAGGAGTGCGTCTCTGCCCGTAGTTGGGTTTTCGGCCAATTCATCGAGGCCTAGCCGATGATAGGTGTAGTAACCCTCTCTAATAGGTAAGAAGCTTTTATTGCTTAAGTTTTCGCTTAACCAATAACGGTTACGTAGGCTCTCAAAACCTTTCCAGCCTTTATAGTTTGCGTTTTGGGCATTACTAACTATGTTTTGGGCTTTGGTAAAATAGGGGGTGCCACCTAATTTGCTAAATGAATCGTAATCTAAACCAACCAACACATTGGCATAAAAAGCCAGTAGAGAAGAGAGGTTCCCGGTATAACTTTGCTCCGTAAACTCTAAAGCCTGCCCCTCGGTATAGTAAAAATCAAACTCCTTATCGGTAATATTAAGAATAGTGCTATTATAGGCAGTGTTGTATACGGGTCTGCTGGATAGCAATTGTGCTTCGGCTTTAAAGTTTGGCGATGAGCCATCCCAATCGGTAATGGTAATAATCCAGGTGCAGTCTATTCGCTCTTGAGGTTTAAACCCGTCTAAGCTCCATTTACGACCATTTAAAAAGTCGCTAATAGTGGTTTGCAAAACCTCTAATACTCGTTTATTGGCACTTTGTATTTTAGGGGATAAAATTTGCACACGAGCATTTAAATCCTGAGCATGTACCTGCTGGATGAAGCAAAAACCTAAAATAATCCATTTAAGACTTTTCATTAGGTATTAAAGCTAGTATTTTTTGACAAATATCATGTGCTACTTCGTTTTTGGGTTTAAGAACAAACGTTTCGGTAGTTAATTGCTTATCGAGGATAGTAATTTTATTAAGATCACCTTTAAAGCCAGCTCCCTTGTCATTTAGAGAGTTTAGCACAATAAAGTCGAGGTTTTTCCTTTTTAACTTATCGCCAGCATGAGCCAACTCGTTTTCTGTTTCTAGGGCAAAGCCAACTAATAGTTGGTTCGTGCGCTTTTTTTTGCCTAGTTCTGCTAGAATATCAGTGGTTTTAATCAAGTTCAAAGCAAACTCCTGCTCTTTCTTTTTAATTTTCTGATCTGCTACCAATTCAGGTGTATAATCGGCCACAGCGGCACTCATCACCGTAATATCTGCATCTTTAAATTGAGTTAACGATGCCTGTAATAAATCTTCTGCAGATACCACATCTATGCGCTTAATAGCTTTTGTAGAAAGAGAAAGAGCTGTAGGCCCACTAATAAGGGTCACGTTTGCCCCCAATCGGTAAAGTTCTTCTGCAACAGCAAAGCCCATTTTACCTGAAGAATGATTGCCGATAAAGCGTACCGGGTCAATAGCCTCATAAGTTGGTCCGGCTGTTACTAGGGCATTTTTACCTGCTAGTGGAAGTTTTTTTTTTAGGTCTTGCTGTAGTAGTTCAACAATTTCTTCGGGTTCTGCCATTCGGCCTTCGCCGATTAAACCGCTAGCCAATTCTCCGGCATTTGGCTGAATGAGCACGTTGCCATAAGACTTTAATTGCAGAACGTTTTGTTTTGTAGAGGGGTGTTTCCACATATCTAAATCCATGGCCGGAGCAAAATATACCGGGCATTTAGCGGAGAGATACGTGGCTAACAATAGATTATCACAAATGCCAGTGGCCATTTTACCTAAGGTGTTGGCACTAGCAGGAGCAATGAGTAAGATATCGGCCCATAGGCCCAAATCTACGTGATTATTCCATTCTCCGGTTTCGGGAACGAAATAATCAATTAATACGGGTTTTTTAGATAAAGTGGCAAGTGTAAGCGGTGTAATAAAAGACACCGCATCCTTCGTCATAACAACTTGTACTTCTGCACCAGCTTTTAATAATAAGCGCACTAATGAAGCAGCCTTGTAACTAGCAATACTGCCGCAAACGCCTAAAACTATTTTTTTGCCGGTAAGCATTTCGCCTGCTAATTAAAGGGCTATTATTGCTCGATAGTTGGGTTACGGTGATATACTTTACCGTGAATGAATTCATCAACAGCTACTAAAGTAGGCTTAGGCATACGCTCGTAGTGCTTAGAAATTTCAATCTGCTCACGATTTTCGAATACTTCTTCCAAGTTATCATTAGAAGATGCAAACTCAGCAAGTTTAGCATGTAATTCCTCTTTCACATTATTTGAAATCTGGTTTGCTCTTTTGCTAATAATTACAATTGATTCGTAAATATTGCCAGTTTCTTTGTCTAATTCGCGTAAATCACGAGTAACAGTAGATGTTGGGATAGACGGTTTCGTTGTCATGTTGTATATGGTTTATTTTCTTCTATTTAACTTCTTTTGCAGTAGTGGCTTCTAAGGCTAGTACTTTCTTTGCATCTTCAATTCCCTTTTCAGCATCTTTTTTTAACTGCTCGGCATCTTTACTAAACTTGCTGGCGGGGTAGGTTTCGCTAAACTCGGCGTGTAATTGTATAGCCTCGTTAAAGCGCTCCTCTTGTTTATTCTCAAAACTATTCTTAGCATACAAGTATTGCGCTTTAATAGTTAAGTATTCCATTT